>CAZCRD010000077.1:0-19449 GCA_964501025.1 uncultured Candidatus Cloacimonadota bacterium
GCTCGTGGTCTTCCCTGTTGTTTTTGCCTTTCGGCTCAATCGCTATATTCTGCACCCTCTCAAAGATCTGATGGATGTGGCAGACAATATCGCCCACAAAGACCCGGATGCCCGCATGCCAATACACCAGAATTGGCAGATCTCACTTTTGGCAGAGTTTGTCAATTACAGTTTGGACAAAATGTCCCAAAACATCGCCCGCGAACGCGCCAGTCGCGACCGCTTGCAGATGATCCTGTCCTCTATCGAGGATGCCCTTTGGGTGCAAAATTCCGAAGGCCTGATTGAGCTAACAAATCCGGTATTCAGAGAGCTGTTTCTGGTGGCGGAGGGTGAGCCCAAAGCCTTTTGTTGGGAGATCATCCGGATACCGGAAATCCTGAGAATCATCCAGGAGATCAGCAGCAAAGAGACTACCCGCATCTCAGAATTCAGCATGGATGGTCATGATTACATGATTTCAGGCTCTGTAAACAAACAAACCAAAGATGCCATCTTTATCCTGCAAAATATTGATGAGCTCAAAGCTACTCAAAAGATGAAAAGAGATTTTGCCCTCAATGTAGCTCATGAACTGCGTACGCCGCTTACTGCGATCAAAGGCTTTGTCGATATCTTGCATGATGAAGATCCTGAAAACCGTTATCTAAAAATCATCCAGCGCCATAACACACGACTCATCGCCTTAGTCTCGGATCTGGAAGAGCTGGCCAGGCTGGAGCGCTCTCCTCAGCTCGATATCCAGGACATCTCTGTCTCCACATTCTTTCAGAATATTTACGGTATCTATGAAAACAGTCTAAATCAAAAAGGTCTCCAGCTGATCCTTGACATCAACCCCCAAGGCCTGAGGGCAAAGCTGGATCCATATCGCATGGAGCAGGTGTTCATCAATCTGATCGACAATGCACTGCGCTATACCAAAACTGGAGAGATCAGAATATCAGCCGCCGAAGCTGGAGATGACATCGAGTTTGTGGTCTCAGATACCGGTGTGGGAATCCCGAAACAGCATCTAAATCGTGTGTTTGAGCGCTTTTACACGGTGGATCCTTCCCGCTCCAGAGAAAACAGTGGCACTGGACTGGGACTGGCTATAGTAAAGCATATAGTAAATTCACATCAGGGCAGGATCCGGGTAAGCAGTTCACCCTCAGCAGGCACCAGCTTCAATATCCTGATCCCGCAGACAGATGAATGAAGACAGCATTGTAGAAAAATACTACCCCCTGGTAGCATCCATCGCTCAGAAATATCCCTACCTTCCCCGCGAAGATCTAATCCAGGAAGGGATGATCGGACTCATCATGGCCTGGCGCAGATTTGACCCGGAACAGGGCACAGAATTTGCCACTTATGCTTACTATTACATCAAAAAGCAGATCCTGAGCGCCATCGAAAAGGAACAGCCCGCAGCCTATCAAACCCTGAATGAAAACTATGATGCCGTCAGCAAGACAGAACCGGAAAACACACCCTCGGAAACACACTTGCCGGATCTTCCAGAATCAATGCCAGAGATCGAGAAGCTGATTCTGCGGCTAAGCTTTGGTGAGGAACTCAGCTACAAAGAGATCTCCCAAAGAACTGGTTTCAGAGTGGAAAAGATCCGCTATCTCAAAGCCAAAGCAATGCGAAGAATGAAGGTATTGCAAGGCAGCGGAGAGTGATGCTCAAAAGACCTCACGCGCATTGATTATCACGTTTACTGAATCTTCCCCAAAACCGATATCTGCCCGAAGATTTAGCCGCTGTTCCGGCAAGATCGAAAAGCGTAGCCCTGCTCCTACAGACCAATGCCAATCTCTGAGCCGGATCAGATCAAATTCACTGGCCACTTGTCCGGTCTCGACAAAGCTCACAAAACCGATGCGTCGCGTAAAATTCCCATGAAAGGGAAAAACGCGGTGTTCGATTCTTTGGCTGATGCGAACCTGGTCGATAAAGCGCTTGGAATCGTAGGCTCGAAGCCGATTCCCAAGTTCCGGATAACGGAAAAATGGCACATCGCCAGTATTGGCCTGTAGATCACTCTGAGCAGCCAGAACCTGGTTTGGGGATAGCGGCAGATAGCCTCTGGCATCCAAACTGCTCTGCCTGTATTCAAAATCGCTACCCCAGGCGGATTCGTACCACAATTGCTTTGCTTCCATCTTGACGCCTTGGCGGGGGAAGTAGGAGCCATCGGTATTGTCATATCTCAAGGCCAGGCCTGAACCCAGCAAAAAGCTATCTGCCTTGCCACTGACATCACTTGACAAGAGCATCCCTCCCTGCTCCACTTTAGTAAGCTCATGCCAGCCCAGATCCGTGATCAAGGCCATCGTGAAGCTCTTTGCCAAAGGCGTGCGCAAGCTAAACTGTGAAGAATAGAGCCTGGAACTAAAGGGCTCTGATACATCCGGATCCGTGCTGTTACCAATGCCATAGAATGTGTCCGGCCAATCCTGAAAGAGCAAGTCGGATTCCAACATCCAATTGTGGTGCCGCAATCTGGGAATGAGTACCACCAGAAATTGCTTGTTTTGAGTGTAGATGGTATTTGATAGTAGGTCTATCTGCACCGGCTCAGCCTCAGCTTTGGCAAATTCGTAAGCGGCAAAGCTGAAGGCACCGATCATCAGTTTGGTTTCTGAGGAATACGCGATATAGGGATATGCTGAGAAGGTCAGTTGTGCCTGGAGAACGGAACTCAGCAGCAAGATCAGGATCAGTAAACGGATTTTCATCTATCACACCTTTTTGTACTTCATTTTTTCACAAGATAGTCAATATCAATTCCCCCGCAAAGACATTCCCTCCGCACACATCCAGCGCTTGCGATCACAGCCATTTTTTGCGTCTGAAGTAAACCAGCATCCCGATGAAGATCAAGAACATAACCCCCAGCGCGATAAAATAGCTGTATCTGAAATGCAGCTCCGGCATGTGGTCAAAATTCATTCCATAAATCCCGGCAATGAAGGTGAGCGGGATGAAGATGGTGGCAATGATAGTAAGCACTTTCATGATCTCGTTCATGCGATTTGAGACACTATTCATATACAGATCCACCAGGCCGGATACTGTGTCCCGAAATCCTTCGATGCCTTCGATCACTCGCAAAGTATGATCATAAAGATCACGATAGTAAATGCTCAAGTCCTCACAGACAATTGGCTCGCCAATCTTTTCCAGCCTGCTGGTTACTTCGCGCAAGGGATATATGGCGCGCCTGATTTCAAGCATTTCTTTGCGGCTCTGGTAGATCATATTCAGCGTCTTTTTATCCGGATATTCCAAGAGCTCGGTCTCGATCTCACTGAGCTTTTCGCCAAATTGCTCCAGCACAGCAAAATAGTAATCCACGATCGAATCCAGCAAAGCATACAAAAGATAATCCACTCCTTTTTTGCGGATCTGACCTTTATCTTCAGTTAGCCGCTTGCGTACATAGCCAAAGGTATCTCCACTTTGCTCTTGAAAGCTGACCAGGACTTTTTTACTCAAGACAAAACTTACCTGTTCAAAATCCAAGTTTTGGGGCGATATCATGTGCAATACCAGATGCAAATGATCTTCATACTCTTCCAATTTGGGACGCTGATTGACACTGAGGATATCTTCCTTGCTGAGTTTGTGCATGCTCAAATGGCTGCTGATTTGCTCGATCACTCCTACATCGTGCAGACCATCGATATTAAGCCAGGAATTGCCGGCATATTCTTCGATCCCGGCAATGGCTTCTGCAATGCTATGGGGTTGGCGCACCGTGATCTTGTGTTCATCATATTGCATGAGCTGCATCTGGACCTCTTGCATCTTTTGAATACCGGTAAAAACCAGAGTTCCCGGTGCCAGACCCAGTTTTGATGCTTTTTTCTGCTGTATCATAGTGATCTCCATACTTATTGTGATACAGACAGTATATAGCAAAAAGTCTCTGTTAGCAAAAACCCCCTCAGCTAAGGAGGGGGTTTACATGTTCTGTGCTGAAACATATTGGGTTCTATTGCATATCAAGTGGGGTATCATTTTGCTGACTTTCTTTTTTGGCATTCTTGCCCGATACCACTACGGGATCAATACGGGTCGCACCCGCAATGATCCCGCAATGATTCCGCAATGCTATTGGGATTGCGATAGTGTTTGTTGGCCACTTGATTTGGAAAAGAGCCATCTATTTTAATGAGATAAAGCCATTGGCCTCAACGATCTTCTGCCCTTCAGTTCCCTGAATGAAGCCCAAAAAGGCAGCAATATCACCCTTGGCCTTGCCATCGGTATACATATACAGTTTGCGGGAAAGAGCATAAGAGGAATCCTGCACAGAGGATTTTGAGGGAACGATGTTTTCCACACTTACCACTTTCACGTCGTCTGTGACGTATCCCAATCCGGCATAACCGATGGCCCCCGGAGTGTTTGATACAGCACTGATGACTGCGTTGTTGGAAGCCAGCATCTGCGCTGATGCATCCACTTTTGCCCCTTGCAGAGCCTTTTCGTTGAAGACTTCAAAGGTGCCGGAAGCGACGTCTCTGGATACTACTACGATTGTTTGATTTGCACCACCCAATTGATTCCAGTTTTTGATCTTGCCGGTATAGATATCCAATATCTGTTGCAGGCTGAGATCTTTTATATTGTTGGAAGGATGCACCACTATGGCGATACCATCGAAAGCCACGGCATAGGCGGTGGGATTTACGCCATTAGCTTTGGCCTTGGCAAGTTCTTTACTCTTGATCGGGCGTGAGGAATTGGCGATCTGTGCAGTACCATTTTGGATGGCAGCAATACCGACTCCACTGCCTCCGCCGCGGACTGAGACATTCATCTGCGGATATTTGTCCATAAAGGCTTCCGCAGCAGCTTGAGCAATTGGCAACACGGTGGTAGAACCCGAACAGGTGATGGTCTGGGCACTGATGATGGTAGCAAAAGCTACTAAGAGCAGGATAAATAGATACTTTCTCATTGTTTCTCCTAATTATTTGATTTTGTTTGAAAAGCGCCATTTCAATTGGGCCATGATCTGCAGAGCGTCTTTTTGAGCATCAGCATAAGCTGCAGCAGAATTGTCTTCATCATAAGTCTTCATTGTGCCATTAAGCTGCAGGCTCAAGGCAGAGAAATCGTATTGCACGCCAGCAGTGACGGCATTGAGCAGATACTTGCCACTGTCTTCCCGATCACTTTCATCCCAGAGATCATAGCGGGCAAGCAAGCTTACATCGTGTCCCAACACCTTCTCCAAACTCAGCTTGGGGAAGATCATGATGCCCCAGGCTTGATAGTCACTGGCAGAGTAATCTGAAGCATGGTCTACTTTTTTGCTCAGATATTCGATCCAGATATCGATGGGTCCGTTGACATAGCGGGTCAAAGCATCCAACATCATCTGATCCTGGTATTTGGGATTGACTGTATCATCAGCGAGCAGATTTTCTCTTTCCACGCTATTCATTAGCACACTACCACCTAAGGTAAGCCCGGTAATGGGGATCACGCGGACATTGGCGGAATAGGCAAATTGAGTGTTGTCTTTCAGATTTGACCCGTATTTTTTGTAACCTTCGCCATTGTAGATACCCAAAGCGTAATCACCCCATCCTCCAGGAAGATAGCCATGTACATTGACACCGTAATCAGCGCTACTTGCCAATTTGTATTCATCTGCCGGTGCTTTGCCGATCAAGCTATAATTCCAATCATACAGAGTGCCAAAATAGACTTTTTGCAAACCCGCAGTGAAGGTCATATCTTTCACTGGCATCAGCTTGGAAAAATCCACATAAGCATATTTAAGTTTGAGACCAGCTCCATCAGATATCTTATCGGTGGAAAACAAATCCACAGTAAAGCGGGATTTGATCTCGTCAGTCAGCTTGGTTTCGAGTCCCAGATAACCACGTTCCAGAGCCATATAGTTTTTCAGGATTTCTTCGTCGCCGGTAGTGGGGTTTTTACCTTGTTGCATACTCCAGCGCGACCAAAATTCGCCCGAAAGCTTGGTTTCGGCAGCTTGGATCACCGAGCATGCCATCAGTATTACACAGATTGATAGGATGAGTTTTTTCATTCATTTCTCCTATGAGTTTTTTTATTTCTACCCGATTGTACCTTAGATTTGTTAGATTTTGATAAGGCAGAGATGAATTTTCCTTTACAAAAACCATAGCTTTGCAAAAGCTGCACTAAACGTAGCAAACATTTTGCTGGTTTGTTCTGCGTTTATCATTTATTTTTACCATAGTGAAGGTAGTAATTGGAGAGAGTAACTTTTTGTATTTTCATGACTCAAAAGAATTCTATATGTTAGGAGAAGAAAATGAGAATGGTAAAAAACATCTTGCTCGTGCTGATGCTGATGAGCCTCAGCAGCTGTGCTATCGCCAAAAACCCTATGCTCACTTCTGATGGAGAAAGCCCTGTAGTCAAAGTAGTGCGCGATGTGCGCGAAGCTGTGGTGCAGATCAAAGTGGAAGCCACAGTAAGTGTGAGAAACAATCGTAATCCCTTCTTTGATGATGATTTTTTTCGCTTTTTCTTTCCCTCCCCTGGACAGCAGCAACGCCCTGTAACCTCGATGGGAAGCGGATTTATCTATGAATATAACCAGCTCACACACGAAGCATATATCATGACCAACAATCACGTGGCAGAACGGGGACGGGAAGGTACGATCACCGTTACCATGGCCGACAAAAAGACCTACTCAGCCACCGTGGTGGGTCTGGATGTAAATACCGATGTAGCCGTGATCAAGATCAAACTGGATGATGCCGATGATGTCACCGTAGCACCCCTGGGGGATTCTTCCATATTGGATATCGGTGAATGGGCCATCGCCATCGGCAATCCTTTTGCTGAAGGTTTGGATCGTACTGTGACCCTTGGGGTGGTATCCGCACTGGGACGCTATGGCGTAATCCAGGGGAACAATTCCCCGCTCTATCAGGATTTTATCCAGACCGATGCCGCCATCAATCCCGGCAATAGTGGAGGTCCGCTACTAAATATCAAAGGTGAAGTGATCGGTATCAATACCGCTATCGCCAGTACCAGTGGTGGCAACATCGGCATTGGCTTTGCCATACCGATCAATCTGGCCAAAAGGGTGGTGGATGATCTCGTAGCAAGCGGAAGGGTGCAACGCGCATACATTGGCATCCTGCCTCAGGAGATCACATCGGATCTACTGGAAGCATTTAGCCTCAAAGAAGTGGCGGGCGTATTGATCGCCAAAGTAGAAAAAGACAGCCCCGCAGAAAGTGCCGGACTGCAAACCGGAGACGTGATCCTGGAAATCGATGGAGAAAAAGTAAGCAATGTCGCCCGGTTCCGAATTGCCGTAGCCACTGCTAAAATCGGATCAAAAGTGCCCATCAGAATCCTGCGGGATAACAAAGAAATGCTGATCCATGTAAAACTGGAAGCTTTCCCTGAAGACAGCACAAGCCAAAGCGTAGAATCCGGCACTCAAAGCACAGTGTCTACAGGGATCAGTGTAGAAAACACCGATAGCACAATCGCAAAAAGGCTGGGCATCAATTCTGAAAAAGGTGTGGTAGTTAGCTCTGTAGAACCCAATTCCCCTGCAGCCAAAGCAGGATTGCAAACCGGCTTTGTGATCCTCTCGATTGATAGTACCGAAGTCAATAGCGTCAGTGAGTTTCGCAATGTACTGTCTGATGCTAAAACACAAATGGAACTTGAAGAACGCAATATCATTCGGCTTTATGTGCTGGATCGCAACCAGATCCCTCAATTTATGGTGTTGCGCTTTGAATAATCAAGTTATCAACCGGATCTTTGTGCTGTAATAAGCAGTTTATCAATCTGGAGAAACAATAACAAATGGGGATAGCAAGTTGCTTGCTATCCCCAAAATTTTTTAAAGATCTGCGTGCGGTGATTTTGCTCAGTCTCAGGCTTTCGGAGTGGCAAATTGATTTGACTCAATGGTCGTCTGCCTCTTCTTGAAAGCAGCTGCGCCGCTTCTGCCAAATCGGATTTTGGCGGCCCAAACGTCAAAACGTTAAAAGACCAAAACTCAATAAGCAGCTCAGCAAAGTTGACAAAATTCAAGCTCCAAACATATTTGCGCTATGGTAGAAAACAGGCACCAGGAAGCAATCTCTAAGACACCCGTGATGTATGTAAAGGGGGTGGGAGAGTATCGTGCCCGGCTTTTGGCAAAGCTGGGAGTGCAAAGCGTGCTGGATCTGATGGAGCTGTTTCCCCGCACCTATCTCAGCCGCATCGTAAACCCCACTTTGAGCCAAATGCAAGTGGGAGACACGGTATCCTTCAGCGCTGAGATTTCCTGGGTGGATACCAAGCCTACCCAAAAAGGGAAAAAGATCCTGAATGTGGGCGTAAATGATGGTCAGATTGGCCTGGTCTGCGTTTGGTTCAGCTATCCCCCGAGCTATCTCAAGCTGTTTTTACCCGGAAAGACGATCTGGCTGAGTGGGACGCTGAGCACATTCAACAACCAATTGCAGATTAACCACCCGGATTTTGAGGTTTTGGATCACGATCATGAAGAGCCGGATTTTTGGAAAAGCCGGCAATTGCTACCGGTATATCCACTCACCGAGGGTCTTAGCCAACACCTCATGCGCAAGATCATCCTGAATGCCTTCAGTATGTATGCAGATCAGATCGAGGAAAACCTGCCTGATTTTATCCTGCTACAGCATCAATTCCCACCCCGCAAAGCAGCCTTGCAGCTGATGCACTTTGCCCAGCGTACAGAGCTCGCAGCCAAGACCAGGCTCCGTTTTGCCTACGAGGAATTCTTTTACTCCCAGATCATGTGGGCACGGCATCGCCTGTATCACGACCATGCGCAGTCCGGAATCAGCTTTACAAATCGCAAAGAACTGACCACTGCTCTCAAAACCCTGCTCAATTTCGAGCTCACCGGAGCGCAAAAACGCGTAATCCGGGAGATCTTTGCCGATATGTGCTCCGAAAAACAGATGTCCCGCCTGATTCAAGGAGATGTGGGAAGCGGCAAGACGATTGTGACTCTCTTTGCGATGTTGCTGGCGGTGGAAAATGGCTATCAAGCAGCATTGATGGCCCCCACCGAGATTCTGGCAGAGCAACACTATCAAAACTTCTGCAGATTCCTGGAATCCCTGCCGATCCGCATTGTATTGCTCAAAGGCGGCACTTACAAAGGCAAGGCTGAGCTCAAGCAGGAGATCGAAAGTGGCAAGGCTCAGCTGATCTTGGGCACTCATGCTTTGATCCAAAAAGACATTAGCTTTCACCGACTCGGGTTTGTGGCGGTTGATGAGCAGCACCGTTTTGGCGTGGAACAAAGAGCCCGGCTGGCCAGCAAGGACACTCATCCGGATTTGCTGTATCTTTCTGCCACTCCCATCCCCAGATCACTGGCCATGACGGTGTATGGTGATCTGGAAGTGAGTCAGATCGATGAAATGCCGCCCCGACGCAAAGCTGTGCTCACCTACATCCGTTCCGACCGCAAATTTGATACCGTATTACACGATGTGGAAAAAGAGCTCCGACAGGGACGGCAGGCCTACTTTGTCTGCCCTCTGGTAGAAGAGAGTGAAAAACTCGCCTTGCTGGATGCCCAAAGACTCTTTGAACACCTGCAAGGCAAAATCTTCAAGCAATACGAGATTGATCTGATCCATGGCCGCATGCCTGCCAAACAAAAGGATGAGATAATGCGCAGATTCAAAGCCGGTGAAACCCGGATTTTGGTCTCTACCACCGTGATCGAAGTCGGGGTAGATGTAGCCAATGCCACCGTGATGGTGGTAGAACACGCAGAGCGTTTTGGCCTGGCTCAATTGCACCAGCTCCGGGGACGGGTGGGTCGCGGCGCAGATCAGGCTTATTGTTTCCTGATCGGACATCAGCCTCTGAGCTCGATGGCTCGGGCACGCCTGAATATCATGAGCAAGAGCACCGATGGCTTTGTCATCGCGGAAAAGGACTTGGAATTGCGAGGTCCAGGTGAGCTTTTTGGCCTGGAACAATCCGGTATGCCACAATTTCGCTTTGCCAATCTCGTACTCGATCAAGCCCTGCTTGCCACCGCTCGCGCAGATGCCTTTGAGATCGTCCAGCGTGATCCGCAATTGATGCAAGCAGAGCACGAACTCCTGCGAAATGTATATAGGTCTAAATACAAGCAAAAGGAAGAGCTTATCCTGTATTAGTGTCTACCATATACAAAAAGCTCTTGACGATATCAGCCTCCGTACAATAATGAAAAAAACTAAGTACTGAGGTGCCCATGAAAAAGCTGATAATACTATTCATGCTGATCCTAATCAGCACAGCCGCCATTGCGGATCGGGTCAAATTTGATCCATACCTGTTTCAATCCCGCACGATAATCGGCTGCTTTACCAAAGATGCTATTCCCAATATAGATGGAAAACTGGATTTTACTCTCGAAAACGGTGTGATCCGCACCGGAATCGAAAGCATAGATGCTCTGGCAGCGAGATTCCAGATCGTTGATCTCAAGCAAGCTCATCCTTATCTTACGATGCCAGAATGGAACGACAAAGGCTTGTATCTGCAAAATACTTACCGTTTCATTCTGGATAGCGACCAGCATATCGACGAAGTGGTGGAAGCTCTGCACAAGGATGCTAACCTCATCTACGCCGAGCTGGAAGCCATCAACTATCAGAAGTTTGTACCGGACGATCCCATGCTGCCCCAGCAGTATGCCCACCCTTTGTTACAGAGTTTTGACGCTTGGGATTATGAAACAGGTAGCCACGACATCGTGGTGGCCATCACCGATAGTGGCGTAAAATGGAATCACCCGGACCTGATGGCAAATACCTGGATCAATCCCGCTGAATCCCCTGGTATGAGTATAGACTGGGAAAATGGACTCATCCTGGGTGGTGATGGTCTGGATGCTGGCGAAGGCGGCGGCAAGGTCGATGACCTTGTGGGTTGGGACTTTGTCGATAACGACAACAATCCCATCCAAACTTGGGTACATAATGACCACGGAACCCACGTAGCCGGATGTGCCGCAGCGGTTGGCAATAATGCTGTCGGAGTAGTAGGAACTGCTCCAAATGTGTCCATCCTTGCTTGTAAAGGTGCACCCAGCAATAACAATTCAACCGGCGTACAATTTGCCTATGAACAAATGCTCTATGCTGGGCAGATCGGGGCAGACATCATCAATGCCAGCTGGGGTGGTCCCGGAAATGGCTCCTATCCTAATAGTATCGTTAATCACGTAACTACACTTGGTTCTACGGTCGTGGCCGCAGCAGGAAATGAAAACACAGAACACACAAGTAGCTACTGTGACTATCCGGCAGATTGTGATAACGCTCTGAACGTTGCCGCCACCAATCATGCCGATATGAAAGCCTCTTTCTCTGATTACGGCGAACCCATCGACATCTGCGCCCCTGGTGACAATATCCTCTCCACGATTATCGGTGACAATGGATACGCCTCTTATGGCGGTACTTCCATGGCCAGCCCGGTGGCTGCTGGAGTCGCAGCTCTGGTAAAATCCATGCATCCCAACATGAGTTCTCAAGATCTGCGCAATCGGCTAATGATGACCGCTGATCCCATCGATGACATCAATTCCAATTATGCCGGTCTCTTGGGTGCCGGCCGGATCAATTCATATACAGCCACCATGTTCGACAAAATACCCAATGTCGTAAAAGAAGAAATCACTATGATCGAGCTGGAAGGCGATGGCGATGGTGTTACCAATCCTGGAGAAACCGTGAGCATGAATATCAAGCTGGGAAACATCATGACTGGACACGGAATCTTGTGGATGGATGCCAACGACCTCTCGGCTACGATCCGCACCCACTACCCGGGCGTGACCATCATAGATTCTATCTCCACCTATGGGCAGAGTGGATATCTATACGCCGGCTCATCCGCCTGGAATCAGGAAGCATTCACTTTTAACACGATCGCAGATTTGCCTTCCGAACCCATCCCCTTTGAATTGGTAATAGATTCCAATGGCGATCAGGAATACCCTTATCACCGGGTAATTCCTTTTGATGTAGAACTGTCTTTAGTCCAACAGGGCTGGCCCTTTGATACCGGAGGCGCCTCAAATAGCTCCCCTATCCTGGTCGATCTGACCGGAGATGGTAATTTGGAAGTAGTCTTTGGAGATCAATCCGGAAACATCAATATTATCGATGCCAATGGGCTGCCGATATTGGATGGCTATCCCCTGAATCTGGGAGCCATAGTGGTGGGATCCATCGCCATGGCCAAACTTCAGGACAACAGTTACTATGATTTTGCCGCCAGTTTGTCAAACAACAACATTGTTGCTTTCAATTCCAATGGAGATCTGCTCTTTTCGCAACCTGCCAATGGCACACTGCGGGGCGGACCGGTAATCGCGAATGTGCTCAGCGGTTCCGATGCCAAAGTGGCAGCAATAACCCAAAATGGCAATTTGCATCTGATCAACAATGATGGTACCTATGTAGAAAACTTCCCAGCTGCCCTGGGTGGAGCCTTTTTGGCTGCCCCGGCAGTAGCAGACCTTAATGGTGACGGAAATCTGGAAATCATCGCCTGCGCCCTTACCGGGCATTTGCACGCCATTAGTCCTCTTACCGGCGAAAACATCAATGGTTTTCCCGTGCAACTTAATGGTGGCAGTCAAAACGCCATCACCATAGCCAATATTGATAATGACGAGCATCCCGAAATCCTGATTGCAACCAGCTCTTCCGGTTACCTATATGCGATCAATCACGATGGCAGCATCAACTTTGAAAAAAACATCGGAGGCCAGATCAAAAGCAGCCCGGTGATCGCTGATGTAAATAACGATGGCATCCGCGAGATCATCCTGATCTCTGCCATTGGTGATGTCTATGTGATGGATTCGAATGGCTTGAATCTATCCGGTACCCCAATCTCTGTGGGAACTACTGTGGAATCCTCCCCGGTGGTAGCCAGATTTGATTACAGCTCAGATCTCGCCGGGATCATCTTTGGAGATACCAACGGCAAATTGCATTCCGTACGCATTGACGGTACAGAATCCTACAATTTCCCCATTCCTTTGGGTGGAAACATCAAAATCTCGGCAGCTTTGGCTGATGTCGATGGTGATGGAGATCTGGATATCGTGATCCCGGATAATGACGCTTATTACATCCTGGATATCAAACGCGGATTCCGAAGCATCGAATGGGCATGTTATACTGGCACTTACAACCGCTCCGGAAATATCTATCAGCCCACACCCAATATCGACCTCGTGGTCCCGGCAAACGAAACTGCTCTGAACAGCGCCTATCCCAACCCCTTCAACCCCAGCACCACTTTGAGTTTTAGCCTCAAAGAGCAGGGTGATGTGAACCTGGATATCTACAACCAGAAAGGACAGAAAGTACGCAGCCTGATCAGCGGCAGCCTTTCCGCCGGTGAACATCAGATTGTCTGGCACGGCACCGATGATCAAGGACGCCAGGTAGCCAGCGGCTTGTATTTTTACCGGATGAAATCAGGGAAATATAGCTCCACCCGCAAGATGATCATGATGAAATAATCCAGAAGTGACCCAATATTCATGAGGAGCTCCTGACCGGGAGCTCCTTTTTTTTGTTATTTTAATGGATGTTTACCCTGCAGCATTTTTGGCAGCATGAAGAGCACAATTCTCAGACCTTGATGTTTCCAGACAGTGCTTAGAGAAAGAGGTTCTCTAAGGCATGTAGCGGAGTATTTCTGGAGCGCCGTGAGATGATAAACAGGTGCAGCATCGGAATGCTACTCCTGGAAGAAGTGAATCTGCGCATGATCTTGTAATAATTGAATTTTAAACTTGACTAAATTGGAAGATCAAGGAAAATTGCATTGGAAGTAAATATTGATAAGGTACCGGTTATTGAAGTCAATACCCCGACGTCATAGTAGATGAGTTGATGTCTGTTTCGGACTTTTCTGATAATGGAGCTAAGAGTATGGATCGCTACAATGATATCACTTATCTTACATCTATGCTAAAGCACATTTTCTGTGATATGATACAAAATAAAGGAGGAAAAAATGAAAACAATGAGAAGTATCGTTGTTGTTTTGTTCATCGTTCTTGCTTTTGGCTGTGCCAAAAACAGAATAGTACACATCGAATCAGATCCACAAGGAGCCTTGGTAAGAGCTTCGGCAGACATTAAAGGACCTCAGAATTTGGTTTTAGGCAAAACTCCGCTGACCCACAAATTTGCTTTCTCCAATAAGGGACCCACAAAGTATGAATTAGAATTGAGTTATCCTGGATACCAGACCCTGAAAATGAGTTTGGATCAAGAAGATGAAACTCCAGATCTCAAATTATTCCTCGATCGAGAAGTGGTGAGAGAGATAGAGAAATTTGAGATTGAAGTATCCGAATCGAGTTATGGCGTGGTCAAATCCATGGTAAGATCTTGGGTTCAGGATATTGAAAGAGAGGGAACTGTTGCATCCAGCTTGATTAAACTGAGCGAAAACCAGTCATGTACAGGATTGACATGCTCCCACGATGGTCAGCATCTATATTTTTCTGTGGCAGAAGAGATTGAAGGCAAAGAATCTCCGATTGCAAATATCCGAGCTATCAGAACTGATGGCGGCGGTGTAATGCAGATCACTTCCGGTATGTGGCTCGATTCCAGCCCCACCTGTACGAGTGATGGGAAGTATATATTTTTCAACTCGAATAGACTGCAGCAAAACAAACCAGATATTTTTCGGATTGGGACAGAGAAAAACAGCGGTATATCGGTGATACGGCAAAGCTCTGAAGGTGCTTCATATGAACCCAGTTCTTATAGTGGTGACTATCTGGTTTATACATTCAAACCCGCTTACAGCAGAAATCGAGATTCAAATGAGCAGTTGTGGACTTTAGGTGGAGAAAACCACTACCCCACTCAATTAAGAGATGGTAAGATGCCTGCTATATCTCCTGATGGCAAGGAAATCGCCTTTATAAGTGCCGATAAACAGGTTTGGAAGATGCCCAATAATGCACAAAACCCGGTACAACTAACGAATGATCCCGTTTTTCTTGAAGGAAAGAAAACTCCCACATGGTCTCCGGATGGTGAATATATCCTTTTTGCATCAGATGTTGGTAAGGACGATCAGAATATTCCGAATTACGATATTTGGATGATCCACTCCGATGGAGGTGCACCGATTCAATTGACCACCAATGGATCAGAAGATTCTTTCCCAGTCGTATCCCCCGATGGCAGATATATATATTTCGTCTCAAATAGAGGATATAAAGAAGGCATTTGGAGAATTCAATTCCCTAATATGCGTTAGAACAAAGCGCAGGTTTGTAATGCTCCCTCAGACCTGAGGGAGCTTTTTTTTGTTAACCAATCAAGCACAAAAACTCTTCTTGCTCAATATCATTGTAGGACCATTGCGCCTGTGAGGCGTAATGGTGGCGTAGTAATGCCGTATTAGCAAAGAGAGCAAATGTAGCCTCCCATGTTTTTTTCAGATTGTGGCAGTGGATGGCTAAAAAGGATAAGCTTGAATGGCCAAAATGTGAGCATGCATCTTGAAGACAGCCATTGACAAAAACAGGGCATTCAAAATGCTGGAACAAATAGCATTTGAAGGCAGTAATTAATGAGAAAATACATAGTCTCGATCTTGGGACGCCCCAATGTGGGCAAATCTACTTTATTCAACCGGCTCTGCCGCAAGCGGGTAGCCATAGTTGACTTTGAAGCAGGTATCACTCGGGATCGCAAATATGAAGACGTGCAGTGGAATGGCAAAGTCTTCAAACTGATCGATACCGGCGGTATTGTGTATGACAGCAATGAGCCGATGGACAAGATGATCATGCATCAGGCCATATTGGCTATCGACGAGAGTGATGTGATCATCTTTATGGTGGATGCACATACCGGGACTACAGATCTGGACAAAGCCATCGCCAAGATCCTCTTTCCGCATCGTGACAAAGTGATGCTGGTGGCCAATAAGGCTGATAGCGAAAAGCATGAATGGGAAGTGTATGACTTTCTGCAGTTGGGATTTGGAGATGCCTTTGCGATCTCCGCATCGCATGGCAGAAATACGGGAGATTTTCTGGATGAACTGGTGAATATGATGCCAGATACCCTGGCGGTGAATTATGATGAGGAAGAGGATCATAAGACCAGAATTGCCGTGGTGGGCAAACCCAATGTGGGCAAGTCTTCGATCATCAATGTGCTGTTGGGAGATGAAAAACAGATTGTCACCGATATCCCTGGCACCACGCGGGATAGCATCGATACACCCTTCCGCTATCATGGCAAAGAATACATCCTGGTGGATACAGCGGGATTGAGGCGCAAAAACAAGGTCAATTACGGAGTAGAATACTTTAGTGTGATGCGCACCATCGAAGCTGTGGATAGAGCAGACATCGTGATCCTGGTCCTTGCAGCGGATGAAGAGATTTCCATGCAGGATCTGAAGATAGCCTCTTATGCTCAGCGCAAGATGAAGGAAATTCTCATTGTTCACAACAAGTGGGACCTGGTGGAAAAAGATACCGGCACTACCGGCAAATTCATCAAAGAACTGCATTATCAAATGCCCTTCCTCCAGTTTGCCCCTGTGATCTTTATCTCCGCCAAGACGCATCAACGCATTCACAAGTTGATGGAAAGTGTGGTACAGATCGAAGAGGAAAGCAAAAAACGGATCCCGACCTCAGAGCTCAATCGCTTTATGGAAACCGTGATTGCCAGAAGGCCACCCACTCATCCCACGGGAAAACATGTGAAGATCTTTTACATCACTCAGGCAGCGGTCAAGCCTCCGACCTTTATCTTTTTTTGCAATACTCCGGGGCTGATCACCGAGAACTACCGCAAGTTTTTGCTGAATCAACTGCGCGATGTCTTCAAATTTTCCGGAGTATCACTCAAACTGATCTTCAAAGGAAGAAGCAAAGAGGAAATCGAGAATGATAAATCCTGAATACTGGGTACCGATAGTAGCATACATCCTGGGCAGCATACCGGTAGGCTGGCTGGTAGCCAGATTGTTTTACAAGACCGATATCCGCACTCAGGGCAGTGGCAATATCGGCGCTACCAATGCCTTGAGGATCTTTGGCACCAAGGTGGGCATCCTGGTATTGATCCTGGATATGTTCAAAGGAGCCAGTGCGGTGCTTTGGGCACGGCATTTCTTTGCTCTGGGGCATCCCCTGGTATCAATTTGTGGACTACTGGCGATTTTGGGGCATGTCTTCCCGATCTGGCTGGGGTTCAAGGGTGGCAAGGGAGTAGCCACTGCCGGTGGAGTCTTCCTGGCTCTGGCGCCCCTGAGCTTGCTTTTGGCCATTATCACTTTTGTGCTGATCGTAGCCAAAACCCGCTATGTATCTCTCGGCTCGATCGTGGGTGCCATCGTCTTTGGCCTCAGCGTGATAATATTTCATTTGCGTGCTCAGAGCAGTGATTGGGCACTATTGGTCCTGAGCGTGATCGTGGTGCTGATGATTATCATCAAGCACAGACAAAATATCCAGCGCTTAAGACAGGGAAACGAAAACAAAATTAGCTTTGGAAAAAAAGGAAAATCCTGATGTGTGGAATCCTGGGTGCATTTGGTAATTCGGACTCGGCCAGACTGGTGGCCTTGGGCTTGTTTGCCATTCAACATCGCGGGCAGGAAAGCTGCGGCATGGCGGTCTCGGATGGCAGAGTGATCCGTCTGCGCAAAAAGATGGGTCTGGTAAAAGAAGTCTTTAGTGATGCCGAATTGGCACAGCTTTCCGGAAACATCGCGATCGGACACGTGCGCTATCCCACCAAAGGTTCGGCTACGGAGTTTAATACCCAGCCCCATCTGGTGGAGACACTGGCGGGGCCTACCTATGCGCTGGCTTCCAATGGAGACATCGTGAATTATCAGAGTTTGCGGCAGTTTTTGGAAGAGCAAAATGTATATTTCAAAAGTGATAACGATGGTGAGCTGCTGGTAAAGTACATCGCCTATCAGGTAATGCGCCAGGGCGAAGGCATCATCGAAGCTATCCGGCATCTGATGCGAGATGTAAAAGGTGCTTACTCCTCGGTGCTCTGCACGCGGGACGCCATGTATATGTTTCGGGATCCGCACAGCATCCGGCCGATGGTGTGGGGGAAAACTCCCGATGGCGCAGTGGTGGTAGCTTCGGAGAGCTGTGCTCTGGATACTCTGGAAGCGGTTGAGCGTCAGGAAATCGCACCCGCCGGGATAGTAAAAGTAAGCTCGGAAGGTATCCGGGTGATCGAAAATGATCCTGATCTCTATCGCAGTGTAAACAACCCGCGACACTGCATCTTTGAACACATCTATTTCTCCCGTCCGGATAGCTATCACTTTCAGGAAGATGTGTTTCGGGTGCGAGAGAAAATCGGTGCCGCTCTGGCCAAAACGGATCAAGATCTGGATATCGACTATGTAGTCCCGGTTCCGGATTCATCAAACTTCATAGGTTTGGGCTATAGCAACGAATCTGGAGTTCCGCTATCCCTGGGGCTAATCCGCAATCACTATGTGGGACGCACCTTTATCAAGCCGGAACAGACGATCCGGGACGAAAGTGTGCGGCAAAAATTTAACCTATTGCCAAATTTCTTTAGAGGCAAGAAGATCGTGCTCATCGATGATAGCATTGTGCGGGGTACTACGATCCGCAAAATCGTGAACCTGATCAAGCGGGCAGAAGTGGCAGAAGTGCATTTGCGCATTGGCAGCCCCCAAGTGAAACACAGTTGTTATTACGGCATTGACACCCCTTCTTTCGAAGAATTGGTGGCTAATCGTTATGATCTAGATGAGATTCGGAAGCGCACTGGGGTCGATAGCCTGAGATACCTGAGTATCGATGAGCTAAAGACCTGTGTGCAGCGTCCGGAAGACTACTGTTATGCCTGCTTCAATGGAGAATATCCCTTGGGAGTGCCGGGAGCTTGAGATGAAAGAATTGATCCAGAAAATTACAAGCAAAAAGGCAGTGGTGCTGGGCGATATGATGCTGGATAGCTATCAATGGGGCAAAGTGCAACGGATATCCCCGGAAGCGCCTGTCCCCGTGATCGAGATCAACAAGGAAGAATACCGTCTGGGCGGTGCCGCAAATGTGGCGCTCAATCTTTCCGCCCTGGGTGCAGAGGTGTATCCGATCGGGATAGTAGGCTCTGACCCCAATGCCAGGATCATGCGTAAGCTCTTCAAACAGCACCGGCTGGATAGTGAAGGACTGGTCTCCGAAAAAGACCGCAAGACCACGATCAAGACCCGCATTGGTGCTGCAAACCAACAGATTGTGCGCATCGATATCGAAGATACCGGCTGGATCTCCGAAGCCAGTGAAAATGAGATCCTGAGCAGGATTGCGCCCCGACTCAAGATTGCAGATCTGCTGATCATCGAGGACTA
>CAZCRD010000078.1:0-6428 GCA_964501025.1 uncultured Candidatus Cloacimonadota bacterium
TATTGCCAGATTATAATTTAGAAAGTCCTAATGGTACACACAAGCTGGATTTTGTGATGGATGATGAGATCATGATTTTTTCGCTGGGGAAAGAAGAAAGAAGTGACAAAAAACCCCACATTTCGTCTGTAATCAATATGGGGACAGGGGAAACAGAAATCGATATCTCAGCAGCAGCTGATTTTTAGCTCATTGCAAATCAATCCTCTTTAGTAGTTCAAGCCTGTTTGAAGTATATAATTAAGGAGTAAGCTCCGGATCTTACAGCTGATAAAGAGCTTTATTCGGGCAAATCCTGAAAGCAATAAGCCAGGTTTTTCCCATCTCTTTTTGCTCTGTACAGGGCCTGATCTGCTTCATTGACGATCAGAGCTCGATTGGGATTCAGATCATGAAAGGATAGACCCAGGCTCATGGTAAATCTGATCTGTTTCCCATGATGCCTCAGGCTGATCTTTTCCACCGCCACCCGGATCCGTTCGACCACGATCATTGCTCCTTTGCGAGAAGTTTCGGGAAAGACAAAGAGAAATTCCTCTCCGCCCCAACGTCCCACAATATCTGTAGTACGCACCCTTTTGCGTAAAACTTTGGCCAGCCGGACCAGGACAACATCACCAAAATCGTGTCCGTAGGTATCGTTGATCATCTTGAAGTTATCGATATCTGCTATCGCCACTCCCAGACCGCGCTGATTACGTATGCTACGCTGAATCTCGTGCTGCATTACTTCTTCCAATACCCGCCGATTGTACAAACGTGTCAGGGGATCGTGCCTGGCCAGCTTTGTGAGTTTTTCCATTGCCAATTGTAATTCGATATTGGATGCAGTAAGCTGTTCATTCAGCTCTTGCAGATTGGTCTCGGCTTTGATCTGGGGATCGATGTTTACAAACACTCCCAAAAGACCTATCACATTATCATCTTCATCTGTAAGGGCAGATACACTCAGATCTGCCCAGATGGTGCTTCCATCCTTGCACAGATATCTGCGTGAGATCCGCATCGCGGAAACCTTGCGTTCGATCAAGCGCTGATAATTCAGAGCACTGCTGGCTCTGTCTTCAGCAGGAGTAACATCGCTGACGGTAATCTGTTTTGCTTCCTCTGCGCTATAGCCCAGACACTGACTCCAGGCTGGATTGACAACCGTGTAATAACCATCAAGATCCGTGATCCCAATTGCAACTACACTGGCATTAAAAATCTTACCATACAGGTTTTCTTTGTTTAATGTCTGCATGAGGCCTCCTGGTACAAAAGATAAAAAGCAAAGGGGGGGGATCCGGCAATCCAGCCGGAATCCCCCATGTTCTATTATGACAGGGAGATATGCATAGCTTTATGCCTGATCTTCGGCAGCAAAGCTTCTTTGCCCCAGTTCGCGATCTATCATCATGATGCCATGACCATTTTCTCCCACCATCTTGAGCATGTTTACGATGCGATCTACAGAGGATTCCTCTTCCACCTGCTCATCCACATACCATTGTAAAAAGCTCTTGGTGGCATGATCTTTTTCTTTGATCGCCAGATCCATGAGCTCATCGATGCTCTTGGTAATGAATTTTTCATGATCCAAGGCCATCTTAAAGGCTTTGAGCGGATTGTCAAATTCCACCGTAGGAGCATCGAGCGCTTTGAGTTTGACTTTGGCTCCGCGTTCGATCAGGTAGTTGAAAAACTTCATGGCATGAAAGCGTTCTTCTTTGCCTTGTGCATCCATCCAACTTGCCATGCCATCCAGATTTTGGTCGGCAAACCAAGCTTGCATGGAAATGTACAGGTATTCGGAAAATAGCTCCCGATTGATTTGTTCGTTTATCGCTGCGATCATTTTTTTGCTGATCATTGTTCCTCCATTTTGGCTTTTATTTGTTGTTCGAGTTTTTTCTTAATATTGTTCAGATCTTCTGCTGAAGGGATATATTGGTGTTTGATGGGTTCCAGCATCTCAAAGCCACATTCTTTGGCATCTCCCAAGAGATGATTGAGGATGGGTATACTTTGCCCTCCCCAGCCATAGCTGCCAAAGGCGAGCCCGATCCTGTCCTTGGGTGAAAGACCCTTCAGATAGTAGATAAAAGCAGCCACTGTGGGCAAGATCGAATTGTTCAGGGTGGGAGAGCCCAGAGCAATATACCTGGCATCGATTACTTCTGTCATGATATCCGAGATATGATTTGTCTGCAGATTCAGCAGCTTTGCTCTGATCCCCAGCTTTTCAAAAGTCTCATGGATCGCCATAGCCATCATCTGCGTGGATTTCCACATGGTGTCATAGATCACCAGGGCCTGCTTTTGGTCTGATACATTGTAAGCCCAGTCCTTGTAACCGGAGATGATTTTGGCAATGTTTGGCTCAGTCCAGACCAATCCGTGGCTGGGGCAGATCATCTTGATCGACAAAGCCGCGGCTTGGTCCAAGACCTTCTGCACTTGCCTGGAATAGGGCAAGACGATGTTGGCATAGTATTTCTTGGCTTCTTCCATCACAATGCCCATGGGCAATTCGCTTACCAGACGTTCGCTGGAAGCTATGTGCTGACCAAAGGCATCGTTGGAAAAGAGGATCTCTTCTTCCGGACAGTAGGTAAATTGATTATCCGGCCAATGCACCATGGGAGTGGTCAAAAAGCTCAAACTGCGTTTTCCGATGCTGATCTCATCACCAGTCTTGATCTCGGCAAAATTCCAGTCTTCTTTATAGTGCAGTTTGAGGCCTTTGATGCCATTGGCATTGGTATAAATCCTGGCATTGGGGATGATCTTTTGCAGCATTGGCAAGCCGCTGGAATGATCCATCTCCACATGATTCTGGATCAAGACATCGATCTGGGCGGGATCAATCACATCTTTGATGCGAGCGATCATCTCATCATAAAGATAGTATTTCACATTGTCGATCAGAGTTATCTTTTCGTCTATGATCAGATAGGCATTGTAGGTAGATCCCCGTTGTGTGAGATAGCCATGGAAGTTTCTCAG
Source organism: uncultured Candidatus Cloacimonadota bacterium (assembly GCA_964501025.1). Lineage (GTDB taxonomy): Bacteria > Cloacimonadota > Cloacimonadia > Cloacimonadales > Cloacimonadaceae > UBA5456. Next base: position 2,989 of record CAZCRD010000078.1, read on the forward strand.
ATCCCAATCTATGGCTCCCACCCAATAGATACCTTCACGTAGTTTCACTGCCTTCATATTTATCTCCTGCTTCTTCATAATTTTCATCTATTGCGATGAACAGCCCCGATTAGCTGCCCAATCGCCTATAAGAATAGTATATCTGATTGCGGGGAAAAATCAAACTGAATTTTTGAGCTTACGGTAAGTTTTCGGGCTGTGCCCATGTCTTGCAGTGATCAAAGGGCGATTTCGATACTACGGTATGCGATGTTTCTGATTTTGGCATCCCAAAATTGAGATTAAGGACGCCACAGCTTTCCCGAGAATAATGACAAACAAAGATGAAGATCAGACCCCATGGCAACAAGCGGGAAAGAAAATGTCCCACTGAGCATGGTGCCTACCCAGAAACTTGCCCTACCCGCCGATGTATTTGGTACCGAGGATATCTTCCAGCACGGAGTTCCAATCCCCACTCTGCAAAACCGACTCATGGCATTTACTACGTAATTCCTGATAACCCTGGGTGTCTTCTGCCATATACTTTAGAGCATCCCAGATGGTGGATATCCAGGTCTGTGGCCTCTGGTCGGCACAGATAAAGCCAAGTTTGTCTTTCGCTATGATTTCCTGGGGGCCTCCCTGAGCTGATACTATCACGGGTAAGCCACAAGCCAGGGCTTCCAGGATTACCATCCCAAAAGTGTCTGTAACGCTGGGAAAGACAAAATAATCTGCAGCGTTGTACAATTCTGCCAATTCATACCGTGGCATAGCTCCGGTGAAGATAACCCGGGGGTAAGCTTTCATATTCTCTTTCATTTCGCTCAGATAAGGTCCGCTACCTGCGATGATCAGGTTCAAGGCTGGGAACTTCTTGATCAATTCCGGATAAACTTTACACAGGATATCTAAAGATTTGTCTTGAGATACTCTTCCGGCATACAGCAGAGTGACGCCACCTTTTACTTTGCTCTTTGCAGAGAGCCAGGCTTTGGGATCCTTGCGGGGGTAAAACACGTCCAGTTCGATTCCACGTTGCAATAGCCCCATTTTCTCTACTGATATTCCCCGCTCTTCCAAGATTCTCTGGTATTCGATTGTGGGGGTGCGAATCTCATGCATTTGCTGGTAAAACCACTTCTCATAAGCCAATACCAGACCAGAAGCAGATTCATCTGGCACGATGTGTTGAGTTTCTCCATAAAAATCTGTATGATATATTCCAATGCATTTGATTCCCATCAGCTTGGCAGCCAGGATGCCAAGCAAGCCTATCGGACCAGGTGTGGAGATGATGATTTGGTCTGGGTCAAAATCGCTGATTTGCTTCAAACTGGCCAGCACCGAAGGAATCTTCAGATTGTATGTATCATAATAGGGCAGGCTGAAGATATACATAAAAGGCAAGTTTATGATCTTCGCCGGCAATTCACTGGTGATCTCACTATCTTTCAGAGAACAAACCAGGCGCATCTCCCATTCGTTTGCTGCTGCGACAGTCCCCATCTGTTTTAACGTGGCAGATACACCATTTAGATCTGTGATAGTATCGGTGAGCCACAAGCTTCTGCGTTTGCGGGGCTGATCCTTCACATGGTGCCTGGCCTTCATTTCCCGCAACAGATCAGAATTGCTGTGCATGTGTTTTAGCGAGCTAAAAAATGGCAAGAGCAAGAAGATGCCAGGCAGCGAACTGCTTACATTGTGCAGAAGCTTGACGATGTTCAAGTGCTTGAGATCATATTCCAGAGAGTTCAAAAGCAAGCGGAAAAAGGCATCAGATATTTCTGATATCTGCTCGTAGACCAGATCCAGTTTATCCTCAATGTCATGCTTTTTGTTATGCTGCAAGAGCTGGACCATTTGGGAAAAATGCAGGCGGATTTCATCACCTTGCCGTTCGGAGAAACCCTTCATGGTATTCAGTCTGAGGCGTTGGCGCAGATCCAGTTTCCGATTTTCAAATAGCATGCCGCTTACATTCTCCAGCATGGAGCGGTTACCGTTTTTGGGATATGATTGGCGGGAAAAATCATAGGCAATCTTGTAAATGGTAAAAGCCAGACTATGATAGTCGTTGTGTCTGCCAGAAGCAACTGATTGCTTGGTTTGGATACCCTTCAAAAATTCAGTTACTGAATTGGCTTTGACCTCAGTGTAGGTTTTTGCCAAAAAGATGCCACCATGATCATCCGATCCTCCAGTAAAGCCCTTTTGCCAAGCCGTTTCACTATAAGGCTCGATGCGATATCGGGAATACAAATCTCCGATTCTATCCGGAGTCAGATTTTCACATATCTGCTGCCAGGCGAGGTTGCTGTTCTTGTTTCTGCCTCCATTGACAGCTTCAAAATAATCAAAGAGCAGGATGAGCTTTTCCAGATGGCTGGTGCTTAGTTTACCATTCACCGAATATGAAGCGTGGGCTACACTATGGACAATGTTCTGTTCTTTCAGATACTCCCTAAGTTCATAGATATCGGTGCGCAAGTGATTGATGATCTCAAACTGAATGTGTTTGATGCCATAGGTTAGTATGTGTATTTTGCAGCGATCTTCAGGAAAATATGCTGTGGCTTCCAATCCCACAATAGTATCTGTGGGGTGTTTTTCGTGCAACAACATCGCTCCATCAATGCAGTTGTGATCCGTGATAGTCACGTAGTCCATTCCCATCCGCTTGGCTTCTTTGTATATGAATAGAGGATCAGTGTAGGATTCCCGGGCTCCCAGTTTTTGCAGAAACCATTCGCTGGGATGTTCAGAATGTATTGAGTGGCAATGAAGATCCGCCTTCTTTAGCATTTATCTCTCCTGTTGGCATGTTTTTTTGTCTATGCTATACCTTTTTATACAGCACAATTGCAAGGTTTTGATAAACATTTGGTAAAGAATTGCCAACAAATGCAACCAGGAATTGTGATCTCCTTTTCCCCCAGTAGCATAGCGGCAGCATTGCGCCTGTGAGGCGTAATGCTGGCGTAGTGATGCCGTAGTGCACGGCGGGGTGAAAAATTATGATTCTCTTATCGGGGCGGATAAGATGGAAGGTAGCGGATTACGCTCTCTGATCTTGGCGGATAAGATGAAAGACGGCTGCTTTAGCTGCCGTACTTGTGGATTGCGTTTGTAGCAGGCAAGCCGACTTGCGGTCGGCTTCAGCCACAGGCAAAAGCTGGCTACTCCCAGGATGGTAAAGGTCCCCGTTTACCCAGCGGGGAAGCTGCTCTCTCCCGCAGCTGCATTCCTTGAAAACACCTTTACCCGATCTGCCCGCCAGTTTTGACGGGATCCGAGAAATGTTTGGGCTTTGGTCTTGGTGCAGCCTTAGTGTCACGTCAAGCTTTAGCTGGCTATTGGGGTGGCAAATTGAATTTGCCACAAAGGCCCGAGGCCTTTTCCTGAAAGCGGCTTCGCTGTTTCTGTCAAAGCGGAGTTTGACAGCCCAGAGTTTG
>CAZCRD010000079.1:0-15692 GCA_964501025.1 uncultured Candidatus Cloacimonadota bacterium
CTATATACGCTGTTCTTGCTGTTCATAGCTGTTAAATTGATAGCTACGGAAGCTGACCCCAATCTGAGCTATCTGCAAGATTATCTGCGAGTGCGGGCAGATCTCAGTGGGAAGGAGACTGTATACCACTTTTCAGGTAAGGTTTACAGCATTATTCCCGAACAAAAAAGCATGGAACTCTTCGCGGTGGAGGGCTACAACATCTCTCGCCTGAAGCAGGTGGAAGCGGGATATCAGTTGCTTGCCAAAGAGGTGATTGTGTTTCAGGATCACCGTACAAAAGAGATTCTGAAGCGCTGGCGCAATCCTCTTACTGGTCAGAATCTTCCCGTGCTACATATTTTGAACGATCCCGTGAATCAGAGCTTTGTCTATGAACCGCACATGCTGCCCTACATCAATCATCTCATACCCTCTCAGAATTTGGGTGAAAGCATAGTATATCACAACGAAATTTTCCCTTTTTACCCTCATCCATTATCTCAGCGCGAATATAGTGCTCATGTACAGAGTGAATACTTCCAGGCTGTGGAGACCTATGAGTACAGAGTACACAAAGATGCTTTGGCTGATAGCACCCTCAGCTCGGTGCCGGCAGATTATAGCTGGACCTGGATATCTCCCTGGCTACCCTTTATGCGCATGGCAGATCGGGAAGGACAATTGCTCTTTGTAACCCGAGGCAAGAAGCTCAAAGGTGGATTTATTGACTTACCCAAACACATCAGGGGATTTGTCATTGCGCACCATCCTGATTTTGCTCAGGCACCAGAGATCTGGACCGAGCCCAATCAAAACCCCTGGTCATACTTCAAAACCCTGGCTGAGCAGGCAAACTCAGACCAAAGAGGATCACGATGAAAAAGCTTTGTATCGCCATTCTTATCCTGTCTTCAGCACTTCTATACGCTCAAAACATGAACCCTTTTGGCAATCTCCGCCACAGTTCGGTGGATCCTGAGGGAAATCTGCACCTGCGCTTTGACTCAGTTTCAGAGATGACAGACATGCATCAGCTGCATTACAGTACTTCAGCGGATTGGCAGGAAGCCAATCTGACCCATCTGGGCAACGGTGTCTTTGAAGCTCTGGTACCTTATGAATTTGGGGATCACCTGCGCTATCGTTATACAGCACAGATCCAGGAAATGGGGGAGGCCATTAGCTATCTGCATCCCGCCTGGCTACAGCAAGATATCTTTCCAGTTGCGACCACTTCTCAAGCCCTGATCGGAGCTGATCCCAGTGGAGACACATTGCAGATTGACAGTCCGGATCTGGATATCACCGCATCTTATGTGGCTGCCAGTGATGCCAGGCTTTACCGCAGCATGGAAAACGTCTCTGGAGTTTTTCCCCTGATGCAGTCTCTGACCAGCTACAACGTCTATATGAGTTTGCTCATCAATCAAGATGCCCTGGGTGATTCTGTGGCCTATGCCATGATCCAAACCTTCAATATTCCCACGGTTATCTCACCGGGATTATATAAGGTGGGTGCAGATCTGGATATGCTGCCCACATTTGAACGCTTGGGCGACATCCAAAGCACTGTCTCCGAAAATGCTTTGCACATGAGTTGCCTGATCTCTGATCTTACCAATGATCCCGATTTCGGACCCTGGCCTAATGCCACAAATACCCTGATGACCACCGATATCACTTTGCGGGTAGGCATAGATCTGATCACCCAGGAGCCGGAAGTCCTGATCGCTGATTATGGCACGCCAGGAATCATCGAGTTTCAGAATCTATTCTATGAAGTGGCGGAAAACACTCTCCCCACTTTGACGATTGCTCATTTTGCAGAACTCACCGGAACTTTGGAGCTGCTTTATAGCGATGCTGAAGGTGATTTCCCTCTGGAAGCAACGGCATATATTCCAGACGGACAGGGCGGCTATATATATATGGACATGATTCCGGTTTACAACCCTGATGGCACTATCTCGTTCTTTGAATATGCCGGCGACAACACCAGCTTCAGCGTGAGTGACAATCTCATCGATTACGTGGTGCTGGAATCTCCGCCGGTGCACAATAATGATATGCTCACGCCAGAGCTGGGAGCCATCACTTGCCGGCTGCCCAATCCCCTGTATCGAGGCTCTTCCTCCTGCCAGATCAGCTTTGACGGCCTCAGCAAAGAGCCACTGTATGTCTCGCTATACAATCTGCGCGGCCAGAAGCTCAAGGATATCATCACCCTCGTTCCGGACAATTCTCGCGCACTTTTCAGCTGGGATAGCTCTGCATACCGTGATCTCAGTCAAGGTATATACTTCATCAAAATGCAACAGGGAAAGCACATTAGCACCCACAAATTCACAATATTACGATAAACAAGAGGTAAGAATTGTTCATAGATTACGCAAAAATACGCATCAAATCTGGTAACGGAGGAGATGGAGCAGTCAGTTTCCGTCGCGAAAAGTTCGTGCCCAAGGGCGGACCCGATGGCGGTGATGGCGGCCGCGGTGGCAATATCATCGCCCAAGGTGATACCAATATCAATACTTTGCTGGATTACCGCTATCACAAGCTGTTTAAGGCAGCCAATGGCATTGCCGGAGCCGGAGCCCGCAAAACCGGGCACTCGGGTGAAGATCTGATCCTGAGATTACCGCTGGGTACCGAGATCTTTCAAATCAAGGAAGATGGCAGCAAAGTAAAGCTCGCCGATGTGACCGATCCCGAAGAAAAGATAGTATTGGCCAAAGGCGGTAGAGGCGGCAAAGGCAACAGCAATTTTGCCACGCCCACAAACCAGGCCCCCAGACACGCCACCCCCGGCAAACGGACTGAAGAGATTGAGCTTGAGCTGGTGCTAAAACTGATGGCCGATGTAGGCCTGGTTGGTTTCCCCAATGCCGGAAAGTCCACCTTGCTATCGGTGCTTTCTGCCGCCCGTCCCAAGATCGCAGACTACGAATTTACCACCCTGGAGCCCATGCTTGGGGTAGTAAGAGTATCGGACTATCAGCACTTTGTGATGGCAGATATCCCCGGCATCATCGAAGGTGCTCATATCGGAAAGGGACTGGGACATCAGTTTCTGCGTCACATCCAGCGCACCAGCATCCTCCTCTACCTGATCGATATCGCTTGTGAAGATCCCCTGGAATCGTATCGCACGCTCAAGGCAGAGCTCTATCTCTATGATAGCTTTTTGGAAAAGAAACCCTTCAATATCGTGCTCAGCAAGATCGACACCATCCCTGAGGATGAGCGAGAAGACAGAATTGCCGAGATTGCTTCAATCTTCAAGGACACCACTTCTCAGAAAGTTCTGGCAATTTCCTCGGTGAGCAATATTGGACTTGAAGCTTTGAAGTATCAGCTCTATAAACAGATATCTGAAAACCTGTGACTACCGAGCAATATCCATCTTGGCTGTGCCTGAAAAGCGCACCGGAATTGCCGATTAGGGCATGTCTTCAGCTTTTGGAGCACTATCCAGATCCTCAGGATTTTGTGGGCAAAGCTCAGCATCCTCTATATACAAGTGGCTTGATCAAAGCCAGCACCGCCGATCATCTCAAACAGGGTATCCTGCCTGAAAACATGCCTCAGATCGAGCAATTGATCAAACATCATGAGATCAAATGCCTTTCCATTACCGAATACCCGTCCCGGCTCAGAGACATCTTTGCCCCTCCCCTGCTGTTGTATTACAAAGGTGAGATCGAGCCTGCCTTGCAGCAAAAATGCCTGGCGGTGGTGGGAACCCGTAAACCCTCTGCTTACGGACGGGAAATGTGTCGCAAACTGATCGCTCCTCTGTGTGAAAAAGGGGTGAGCATCATCAGCGGTCTGGCTTTGGGCATAGATACTGTGGCGCATGCTACCGCGGTGGCCAAAGCCGGAATCACCGTGGGAGTTTTGGCCAGCGGACTGGATAGTGTATATCCAGCACAGAATCTGGATCTGGCACGCAAAATCACCAAAAATGGCGCTCTCATCAGCGAATATGAGCCCGTATGCAAACCGGATCGCTGGAATTTCCCCGCCCGTAATCGCATCATTAGCGCTCTGAGTGATGTGGTATTCATCGTCGAGGGTCCCATTAGCAGCGGCGCCCTGCTCACAGCCAAAAACGCCATAGAGCAAAACCGTGATATCTGCGCTTTACCCGGGAATATCAATAATATCAATGCCGAAGGTCCCAATCATCTGCTAAAACACGGTGCCGCCCTGATCTCAAAAGCGGAAGATTTGATGTATCTTTTGGGCATTGATGATGAAAGTTCACCGCAGCTGGAGATCAAAACTCTGCTCAGCGAGCACGAGCAACAGGTCTGTGATCTGCTCAAAACCGAGCAACGCAATCTCAGCTTTGATGAAATCCTGATCAAGACCGGCTTCCCCATCGGCAAGCTCTCCACCGTGTTGACCAATCTGGAGCTCAAAGGCTTGATCGGCAAAGAGGGTGGAAATACCTTTATCCTGATTTAGCAAAAGCTGCCAAGGGCAGAGTCCTGAGCAGCTCACAGCTTCACAAACCAGCCGGAAGCTAGCTCGCATCGACACAGGATGGGTCGAATCCAGCAGATAGCCTCCCCCTCCTACTCCAGCTGTACAGCTTGTACGCGATACATCATTCTTTCTGCTCCCAGACCCACTCCTGAGTGGATATAGCTGGTATCGGGATAAGGAACTGGAGCCAAAAAGTAAAACTCCGCTGAGATGTCATTGGAGCCGTTGAAGTATACAAAATAGTAGTCTGGAGTAAAGCTATTACCAGCTTCATCCACAGTGATGGGATCCCAGGAAATCGCAGCATCATTTCCCTGCATTTGGATATAGGTATTCAGCCCCGGTACATCTGAGGGTAAGACGTTGATGTATTGATATTTAGTCTCGGTGGAGCTGCTGCCCAAAGCATCGGATACCACCAGGCTAACCGTGTATAAACCGGGGTTGTTAAAGCAAAATAGAGGATGCTGCTCAGGGCTGGATTGCCCCCCAAAATCCCAATTCCAGGAAGTGATGGGATAATCTCCAGGACTGCTGAGATCGGTGAATTGCACCAGCAGCGGAGCTGGACCGGATAGCGGCTCAGCACCAAAATCAGCTGTGGGAGCGGAAGCCAGGCTCGGACTCCAGGTGAAGGTGGCTCCGGTCGTCGGGAATATTGTGGAGCTCAGAGTAGCTCTGCTGCTTGCCGCAATTCCTGCCTGAGAATCTGCCCAACCTTGCGCGGTGGTGCGAGTAGCAAAGTTTAACGCAGAGGCTGCAGGAGCTGTTCTCAGGCCTACTTCTCCAGCTGCAGTACTCCCCGCCTGCATTGACTGATAGATCACGCTCACCCGCATCCCCTGTTCACGGAGCCGGATCTGAAAATTGTAGGAATCTCCGGTGGCGCCACTGCTCCGGTAGTTTTTCCATTGCACTATCAGTTCCCGACTTGGCGGCGTGCCGGATTGTCCAATCTTGATTGAAGACTGATCCTGAGCTTGTAAGTCTCTGGCAAAACCGGCTATTCTGGCGATCAAGGCCTCATGGGGATGATCCGCTACTTCAGATGCCAGAGGAAAACTGTAGTTTGCCGACATCATATTCACCGCCTCGTTTCCATAGACTGATTGTCCCAATGCTATCCAGCCATTGGCATTGATGCCCACCCGGTCATAAAACTCCCCGGCAAAATAGAAATCAAAGCCGATAGGGAAGCCAGGCCCCTGGGTATGGAAGGTGGATCCATTTAGCATTACCGGATCCACAAAGCTTTGGTTATCAGTGGTCAATGTTCCCAAAGTAGTAGCGTCGGTGATCTCCATATACCCGTTTTGGGCATAGCTGAAGTTGTATTCGGACAATAGATTCTGTGCCCACAGAGCAAATGTGCAAAGCAGCAATGCCAGAAATAGCAGACATTCTTTCATAATCCACCTCTCAATCTTACTTATTTATTCTATCATGGACGGCAAGACCAAAGTTGAGCACGCCGTAATGAGCATCTTAATCTGTTTTGATTCGCTATGGCTACTGCCTATTTCAATCCCAGTTCGCTGATCTTGCGCGAGAGATTGCTCTGTTGCAGCCCCAGAGCCTCAGCGGTTTTGCTGATATTGCCGCCAAAGCGTGCCAATTGCCGACTCAGATAGCGAATCTCAAACTCGCGTTTTTTGTCCTGGTAGCAAGTAGTTTCATCCCAAAAAGCAGCATCTTTGCCGCTGGACAAAGCTGTATCGGGCAACATGGCATTGATGTCTTCAGCTTCAAGGCTATCCTTATCACAGAGCAAATATATACGTTCCATGATGTTTTTGAGCTCGCGTACGTTGCCGGGATAGCTTTGCTGCTGCATTCTCTGAAGGGCAGAAGGCCGGAAACTCTTGACTCTGGTGCCCAATTCCAGAGCCAGATCATGGGCAAAGTGATTGATCAAAAGCGGGATGTCTGAGATTCTCTCCCTGAGCGCAGGACTATGGATAGGCACTACGTTCAGGCGATAGTAAAGATCCTCACGGAATTCACCGGATTTGACCAGTTCTGGCAGGTTTTTGTTGGTGGCGGCTATGATTCTGACGTCTATGCGCCGGGTCTGATTGCTGCCTACGCGTTCAAACTCCCCTTCCTGGATCACGCGCAGGATCTTGGCTTGTGCCGCCAGCTCCATATCGCCGATTTCATCCAGAAACAAAGTGCCCTGATCAGCTTCCTCGAGCCTGCCCTTTTTGCGGGCTGAAGCTCCGGTAAAAGAGCCTTTTTCAAACCCGAAGAGCTCGCTTTCGATCAGTTCTCGGGGGATGGCAGCAGAATTGAACTTCACAAAGGCTTTGTCACTACGTGAGCTGCGGGTATGAATGAGTCTTGCGATCAGCTCTTTGCCTGTACCACTCTCTCCCTGCACCAGGATTTTGGCGTTGCTGGGCGCCACTCGGTTAATCAGATTGTTCAGCTCCTGCATCACCGGGCTCTCCCCCACCATCCTCCAGCCGCGTTCACTATCTGCCTGTATCCGCATGAGTTTGAGGGTCATGGCATAAAAGTCCAGGGCTTTTTTGACCGTAATCTTGATCTTGGGCAGAGAAAGTGGCTTTTCCAGAAAGTCATAAGCACCCAGTTTGATGGCTTTTACCGCATCGCTGATGTTGCTGTTTCCGGAGATCATGATCACGGGGATGTGCGGAAGCTTGTTTTTGATCTCGATCAGTGCTTTGATGCCATTTCCATCGGGGAGTTTTACATCCAGCAAGATCAGCTCCGGATCACTGTCTTCCAATGCCTCCAGACCAGCCTTGATGGCACTGTAGCTTTCCACTTCATAGCCTTCATCCTCCAGAATATTGGTCAGGCTGATGCGGATGTTTTTTTCATCGTCGATGATCAGTATCTTCACGTCACCTTTCCTTCCATGATCAGGGTAAATTCACTGCCTTCATTCACCTTGCTTTTTACGCGGATGATAGCGGCATTGGCATCACAGAGTTTTTTGACCAAAGCCAGACCCAATCCCGTTCCCTTGGATTTCTTGGAGAAATAGGGCTCAAAGATGCGGGGTAGATCCTTGTTTTCGATCCCGCTGCCTTCATCTTTGATGCACAGAACCACATAGCTGCGCTCTCCATAGAGCCTGATATCGATTTTTGTATCGGGATCCGAGGCATCGATGGCATTTTGCAGGATATTGGTGACCACCTGATAAAAATGGGTCTTATCAAAGCTGATGCTCAGATCCTCTGCCAGATCCAGATTGATCTGATAATCCTGCGAATAGGATTTTACGATCTCCCGAATGGATAAAGCAGGATTGATCTCTTCGGTATTGGGTTGGTTTACTTTGGCATAGTTTGAAAAATCTTGAGCCAATAGCCGCAGATTCTCGATTTCCTGAGTGATGATGGAGATGGATTCCGGCAAGATCTCCCGGATCTTATTGGGATCTGTCTCGAGGCGCTCTTCCAGCCGCTGAATCACCAATTGGATAGGGGTCAAAGGGTTTTTGATCTCATGCGCCAGGATGCGGGAGAGATCTTTCCAGATCATTTCTTTCTCTGCCACCAGCAGCCGGGTCTGGATGGTTTCCAATTCCCGGGACATCACATTGAACGAGTTTTTGAGCTCCCGCATTTCCGCAATGCCGGTTTCTGGCAGATGCACTGAAAAATTCCCCTGTCTGATCTGTTCGGTGGCATTTTTTAGCTCGCGCAAGGGTCTGCTGATGCGGGATATCACGATGATAAAGATCGTGCTGGAGGCAATGATGATAAAAAGCAGTAGCACCGAAGTAGCGATGCGGGAATCCCCCAAAGCGATGTTTACCGCCGCTTTGGTGGCATTAAAATCTCGCATCAAGCCTTCTGCCTTCAGCGAATCTTGATGGCTGAACAGCCGGATTTCCCTGAGCTGGCTGGAAAGCTCCATTTTCTCCAGAGCGCTGTGGATGTTGTTGTGTTTGATCTGAAAGACATTGTTCAAGAGGATCAATCCACCGATGGAGACAATGATAAACAGCAGAATAATCCTGGTTCGCATGCCAGTCTTGAGCATAATCACTCCTTCTAATTTGCCTTACGCAGATCGATCTGAGTTTTGGCAGCTGGTTTCTTATACTTCCACAAAATCATCAGATCCGTCTCTTGATCCAGCTCCTGGAAGCGCACGGCAGGCAATTCCGCTTCGAGCTTGACACTCACGATGCCCCAAGTGCTTTGATACGGGACACTCAATTGATACAAGGAAAGCTCCCGGATCACTTCATTCACTGCTTTACTGCGAAAGACCTCCGGATTCCCCTGCTTTTGCAGCTCATAGACTCCGCTTACGGGATCAAAGCTGACCACATGTTGAAAGCGCTTGTTGACCACAGTGCGATTCCCGCTTTTGATATTGAGGTTAAAGTAAATCGGAATCGGAACCCCTGAGGCAAAAATGCTGGAAAAGTCATTGTCAAAGGCAGAGAGCAATTCCCCGCTCAGATACAAGTAGCTACTGCTGGTTCTGTGGTTGATGACACTCAGACTGGGGTCATTGCCCTTGAATGAAGAAAAAAGCAGCATCGAGAGTGATACCACTCCCGTCAGGATCTTTGAGCTGATTGCTTCAAACATATACTTTCCTTAGTGTTAGTTGATCGGAATAATTCTCTCCACTACCGGGGCCAGAGTAAAGGCAATCCTCAGTATACCATTAATGTAAGTCACCTTGGGGTTTTCCTTGTCCACCGCAATATCGGGAAAAAAAATCCGCCGCTCAAAATGCCCGGTCTCTATCTCCATATTGTAGTAACACAAAGGGCAATGATTGGACAGGAAATTCCTGCTGCCGCTGATGCGCAGATATTCCGGACTCACAGAGATGGCGATCTCATCCTTTTCCACTCCGGCCAATTCCGCAACCACGATCCACTCGGTATCGGTCTGAAACACATCACACTTGGGGTGCCAGGCTTCATCGATGGCATCTTCGATCGCCAGGGGTCCGCCATTTAGCGCATTTACTTCTCCGATCAGCTTCAGCATCTCACGTTGGATGCCCACCAGATTGCTAAATATCTTTTCGCGCATATTGCTCTCCTATATGATCTTTACCATTCCTTGAGTTCCCGGAAAAAGAAAGTGTATTCCTGATCGGGTTCCAGATCCACAGTATATGTGACCGTGTTTTTTAGCTCATCATAGGCATAACGCAATTCCGTGTATACTATTTTGGCATTGCTGGAAAGCTGATGGATTACATTGATGTTTTTTGCCTCGGTGGAGTTGTTTTTCAAATGCACATGCATTTCACGCTGGGAAGAACGCTGCGATATCGTCTTTTGATTGCGCACAATGGTATTTGCCACCAGGTCAAAAGCCTTGCCGGTATTGATGCTGATTTCTTCATTGCGGCTGGTATGATTGATGCTATCTTCGCCGATAAACTCCAGATTGTTGTCTTCATCGGCTTTGTATACCTTGATCACGCCCTTGGGCAGAGCTTTGCCCAGACCCTGATCCTCAGTATTGACAAACTTGATTACCGAATTTACTCCGCTGCCAAAGGTGTAATATTCATACACCGCGCGCGCCATCACATGCTGGGTGGGATACAGCTCCAGCTGCTTGGTCTGGTTGTTTGCAAAAGATACTTTTTGATCCAGAGTATACATGTGAAAATCGTGAAATGCCTTTTCTTCAAAGGAAGGTGCCGAGCCTGCAGCATAGCTGACATCTGCCTCCATCGCCCGGTCATAGGACTTGGCATAGGCATTGCGAATCTGATTGATCTCCCCCGCAATGAGCTTGAGATTGACCTTATCAAAGGCTTTGCCAGAACGGTTGTTGATCGTGACCCAGGAATTCAGATCCAGCTTTTCTTCATCCCAGACCGCGTTGTAGGTCACATTCCAGGAAAAACCTCCACTAAGGTAGGACATCGTGATGGGATATCTGCCTTGCATGGGGGCGATCAAGCTCCAGGCCAGGGTAGGCTTGGTATAAAAGTTTGAGGGCAGAGAAGCCAGCTGAATCCACTGCACTTCGCCGTCGGATATCACCAGCAGACGCTGGGTATCGCTTTCGATAACCCCGAGATTGGAGCCATCGAAGAATTTCAATATACCTTGCAGTCGGGATTGATCTTTCATGACCGCGATAACCTCTTTGTCCAGATACTTGGCCATAATCTGATGTTTGCCGGCGAGGTCATATTCATAATTCTGCTCTGCCACGCGAATGCCATTTCCTTTCACGATCACCGAAGCCGGTGAGATGCGCGAGGTGATATCATCAAAATTGTAAGCTTGACGACCCTGCTTCAGCTCCAGCACAAATTGGGTGCGGATCAGGGAAAGATCATCGTTGTAAATAGTAATCCAATCTTCTGCCATCAGAGGCAGCGTGCAACTAAGTAGTAGAATTGCAGTGATCAAAAGCCGTGTTTTCATCTTGGGCTCCTTATATAAGCTGTCGATTTGTTCTTTGAATTTTTGCAAAAATCCTTATCAGTAACAGAGTATTATCTTGCTATAGAATGTCAAGGATTGATTTTACCTTTGCTTTATTGCTGGCGCAAAGCACGTTCCCGATCTCGCAACTGGTCTTTTTTCTGGAGGGATTCACGCTTGTCATAAAACTTCTTACCTTTGGCCAGAGCGAGGGTAAGCTTGCAGCGTCCCTCTTCATTGATATAGATATCCAGAGGAACCAGGGTCATACCCTGTTCATCTACCTTTGTTTTCATGCGCCGGATCTCATGCTTGTGCAATAGCAGGCGCCGGGGGCGTTCGGCATCATGATTGAAGAAAGCGGCTTTTTCCCAGGGTGAGATATGAAAATTCATCAGCCAGCAATCCCCGTCTTTGACCCGGGCAAAGCTGTCCTTAAAATTCACCTGTCCGGCGCGGATGGACTTGATCTCAGTGCCTTTTAGTGATATTCCGGCCTCAAATCTTTGTTCGATGTGATACTCGTGCAGAGCTCTGCGATTTTTGATTACTTTCATGGTTTCATCGTTCTGATAATTTCGTTTTGATACTTTGTTGCCTTGCTGATCAAATCTGCTTCATCCAGATGCGGCAAAGCCCTGTCACGCATCACAAATCTGCCGGCGATCATCACGTCTCTGATCTGCTCTGAACCGGCACTATAGACCAGATATGAATAAGGGTTGTATAGAGGTTGACTCTTGATATTCCGGGTATCGATAATGCACAAATCCGCCCATTTGCCTTGCTCCAGGCTCCCCAGGTCATGGCTGCGGTTCAAGGCTCTGGCACCCTCAATGGTAAGCAAGGAAAAAGCCTCCCGAGCCGGCAAAAGCACCGGATCGCGATTCACCGCTTTGTGCAATTTTGCCGTGGTGCTGAGCTCTTCCAGGATGTCCAGATTGTTGTTGCTGGCCACTCCATCGGTACCCAAAGCCAGATTCACCTCGTGTTCCAACATCTCTTTGATGGGCGCAAAGCCATTGCTGAGCTTGAGATTGCTATCCGTACACAAAGCCACCGCAGCCCCGTGTTTGGCCAGAGTCTTTACTTCCACTTCATTGAGCCATACACCATGTGCAAATACGCAGTGCGCTTCCAAAAATCCCAATCGGTCCAGATAATCCACCGGGCGTTTGCCATGATGCTTGAGGCAATCCTCCAGCTCTGTCTGATTTTCACTGAGATGAGTGTGAATGATCCAGTCGTTTTCTGCCGCTGCCTGCGAGCAAGCCTGCAAGACCTCTTTGGAACAGGTGTAGATGGCGTGAGGAGCGATGCTGCAATCCACCAGAGGGTTTTCCCGATACTGATCCTTTAGCTTCTGCACCTTTCTGCCAAATTCTTCTGGGTCACCCTGATAATCCGGCTCGATAATGGCTTCACTGACTATCACCCTCAACCCCGCTTTGCTGCAGGCCTCGGCGATGCGATCGACAAAGAAATACATGTCGTTAGTCAGAGTAATGCCATTGCGGATCATCTCCGCCGCCCCATGCAAAGAGGCATCATAGACAAAATCCGGAGTCAGCATCCTGGCTTCCAGCGGCCAGATATAGTCTTTGAGCCAGATATCCAGCGGCAGATCATCCGCCCAACCCCTGAAATACGTCATGGGCAAATGGCTATGCGCATTGACAAAGCCGGGAGTGATCAGGCAACCGGTGGCATCTGTCTTTTTTTTGGCCTTAAATCCTTTGAGCTGTGCCATGGGCAGGATATCCACGATGCGCCCTTCATTGATGAGCATAAAATGATCTTCCAGCACCCGATAGCCGGAATCCATGGTGACAAAGATTCCGCCAGTGATGATATGTTCATACCTGGTCATGATTGCACCTTCTGCGCTGCTGTTTCCGGTTTGAAAACCCCTTTGGGGGTGATGATCCCCGTAATCAATCGCGCCGGAGTGATATCAAAGGCAGGATTCAAGGCAGCAGAACCGGGATTTGCCAGCCAGTTTCCATTGATGCGCTTGATCTCATCTTCTTCGCGGATCTCGATCGGAATATCCTCGCCTTTGGCACAGCTAAAATCAAATGTGCTGTCCGGCGCTGCCACATAAAACGGCACCTGGTGAGCCTGTGCCAGCACCGCTTTTTCATAAGTGCCAATCTTGTTGGCGATGTCACCATTGAGGCAAATCCGGTCTGCCCCGGTAAGCACCAGATCAATCTCATTTTTCCAAAAGTAAAATCCTGCCGCAGAATCGGTAATGATCGCATGCGGAATGCCTTCCTGCTCCAATTCATAAGCGGTGAGCCGGGCTCCCTGAAAGCGGGGACGCGTTTCATCCACATAGACAAAGATGTTTTTGCCCTGCTTATGCGCCTGCCGGATCACCGATAGCGCCGTGCCATGATCCACTGTGGCCAGAGCTCCGGCATTGCAATGGGTCAGGATGCGAGCGCCATCCTGGATCAGGGAGCTGCCGACAATGCCCAGCTGCAGGCAATCCAGCTCACTCTTGTGAGCATATTCCTGCGCCGCCAATAGCGCTACCTGACGGGCATGGGGCAGATCCGGAATGAACTTTAAGGCACTCTCATATACGTAATTTACCCCACAACAAAGATCCACCGCAGTGGGCCGGGTGGAGATCAATTCATCTTTGGCACTGCGCATATATGCCCGAAATTTCTCGTCCGGTGCGCTTAAAGCTGCCAAAGCCAGACCATAAGCACCGGCTGCCCCTATCGCTGGCGCACCCCGAACCGTCATTTCCCGGATCGCCGCTGCTACTTCCAGATAGTTGCTATATTCCTTGATCCCAAATTCCTGGGGTAATTTATTCTGGTCTATCATTTTCAGGTGGCCATGTTCAAACCAGACTGAACGGTATTCGGTACCATTTATTTGCATTATTTCTCCATAACTTTATCTCGGTGAGGTAAAGCTCAGCGTGGGGCGGATTTGTGTCAACTGCTTATTTCAGATCCGCATCAAAGTCACAAAACTGATACTGAATCAACAGCGCTATGCCCTGCTCGATCCAGAGCTCAAAGAACATAGCTAAGAGGCTCTTGCCCAATAGCATCACTTGAGCATTACGCCTGCGAGGCGTAATGGTGGCGTAGTGACCCCGTAGTGCCGAGGGGGGAGATAACGCTTCAGGCTGGGACATATCCTGTACAGACATGAGGTGATTCCCCGCTGGATTCGAGACTTCCTGTGTTGAGGTGAGGAAGCTTCTTGCAGGATTCGAGACATCCTGTGGCGATGTGCGGAAGCTTTTGGTTAAGGCTACGTCCTTACGCAAACAATACTCTAACCGGAGGTAATCTCAGGGATAGTCTGGCACCAGATGGGGGATTGCAGTGTTATCAGAAGTTTCCGCTGACGGGTGAAAGCGGCTCCGCCGCTTGGTAAACGGGGACGTTTACCATCCAGTGACTGGCTGCTTCGCAGGGAAGAAGCTTCTTGCAGGATTCACCCAATCCTTCCTGACCTGATCAGGAATCCAGTCCCGAAAACCCCGCCAGGGGTGACAGCTTATAGCTCGGGGTGTGAACCCCGTGATAACCTCCTAACCAGAACAACCGGACAAACCCCGCCAGGGGTGACAGCATATAGCTCGGGGTGTGAACCCCGTGATAGCTTAACCCAGTTCTTTATGTGCGGAGGATCGGAATGCTCCGGTACCTTGCAAAAGGCAAAAAGGACAAAATCCAAAAATCAAGGGGAAAGCCTGAGGATGCGGAAACCTCCGTAAACGCCCGTGTGCGTCGCAACGTTGTAGTTACGATTCGAAACGGTGCAGTAGTAGGCATTGTGGGACCAGCTACCACCGCGTATCACACGGTAAGACCCGCTTGCTGGACCCGTGGGATTGTTCTGAGCACCGCTGCTATAGCTGCCATACCAATCCCAACACCATTCCCAGACGTTACCGCTCATGTCATATAGACCAAGACCATTGGGGGCTTTGGTGCCCACCGGTTTACTGCCGTAAGGTGAGTTGTTCTCATAACACCAGGCCACGGCACCCACATCATCAGAGCCACTATAGAGATAATCCGGTGTATTAGTTGCTCCGCGTGCTGCATACTCCCACTCTGCCTCAGTAGGCAAGCGATAGCCATTAGCATTCCAATTGCAGATTGCTGCGTTCCAGGTGCTGTCATCTGACGTAGGCACAGTACCCCATACAGCCGGATCAATAGAACCACTGATTGAATAAACCGGAGTTAGCCCTTCCGCCATGCTGCGCAGATTGCAATACTTCAAGATGGCATACCAGGATACATAATAGGCAGGATAGTTATCCCCCAGCCCATTGTTACTTGTCCAGTTTAAAACCGGTTGCATATACTGGGCGTATTCCGCTTGCGTAACCTCATACTTGCCCATATAAAAAGAGTTCAAGGTTACGCTGTGCGTGGGGAGTTCATTACTATCTCCCGAACCTGTGGTTCTGCCCATAGTGAAGGTGCCACCGGGGACACATACCGTTTCAATCGGATCCAGTGGAATAGTATAAGTTGCAGATGCTGTCCTGCTATCCTTCCATCCATCTCTAAATGCTTTCGCTTTGATAGTATTACTCAAATCAATGTTTAGAGGGGATTGATATACTGGTGACTGTGAATGAGGCTCACTACCATCAGTGGTATATAGAATCGTAACTCCTAACGTAGCGCAACTTATGCTGACAGTTTGAGGGCTGTTATAAGTTCCTCCGGGAGGATCAAACACCGGAGTAGCTACAGTTTCCAAACCTGGTTCAGTGGATTTTTCCTGGCAAGCACTGATCATTGCCATACCCACGATAAGCATAAAG
>CAZCRD010000080.1:0-40601 GCA_964501025.1 uncultured Candidatus Cloacimonadota bacterium
CGCCTCGTTGAGGCTCAGGGCGGTTACGGGCTGATATGCAAGGGTTTTGAGATCCGTTATATACGGCTTTGGAGACCGTATCCCAGAACAGGCTCAGGGCGGTGACTGGCTGATTTGTAAGAAGAGGGGCTTCGCTCTGCGCAGCCTCGCTATTTCCTTTCGCCTCGTTGAGGCTCAGGCTGTTGAATGCCTGATTTGCAAGGAATATGAGATCCGTTATATTACGGCTTTGGAGACCGTATCCCAGATGAGGCTCAGGTGGCGCACAAGCTACTTTTTTTGATCTTTGAGATCGATATTGCGGCTTTTGAAGCCGTATCCCATCACATCATAGACATCGGTGAGGATCATGAAAGCATCCGGATCGATCTCTTTGACCATATCTGTGAGCAAAGGCACTTGACGGCGGTTTAGCACACAAAAGATCACATTGATATCCCGTTGATTAAAACCACTCATCCCCTTGAGCAGAGTTACGCCTCTTTGCAGTTTATCAAAGATCACGCCGCGGATTTCATCGACACTGTTTGAAATGATGTACACCCCTTTCACATAAGGAAGACCTTCGGAAGCCAGATCGGTAATCTTGGTGGTGATAAAGAGATTGATATAGCCCCAGATCAATAGTTTGGGATCGCGCAAAAAGATTGCTACAGCCAGGATAATCCCCGTCTCTACGATGTAATATCCCGTACCAATGGAGAGATTAGCTTTTTGTTTGATCAGCGCCACCGGGATATCAGTGCCTCCGGTGGAACCACGGAATCTGAAGATGAGCCCCAAGCCGAGTCCGAAGAGCACAGAACCGGCAATTGCCGAAAGAAACATTTCCTCCGGCGGCAACATGGCATAGACCACATTGTCGCCCACCAGGTGAGTGTATGCCGCGATATCTTTTATCAATCCGATCTTGTGCATCATGGGAAAACTGAGCAGATCCGTCATGGCAGCCGAGACAAACATGCCATAAAGGGATTTGCTGCCAAATGATTTGCCGATAAAGACAAAACTGAGGATGAACAAAGGAATATTGATCAAGACCATGGATACGCCATTGGGCAGACCGAAAAACTGGTATAGAATTTGGGAGATTCCTCCCACTCCACCCGGAGCCATATTGTATGGTAAAAGAAACCATGAGTACCCTGCGGCAAAAAATACCGAGGCAAAGATAATCCCCAGATGATTGATTATCTCTCTTTTAAGACGCTGCTTTCTCGTGCTCATCATCGTCATTGTTCGCTCCTAATGTTCTTGACGAATATTGCTCTGTTTAATAGTTTGTCTCAGCTGGTCTGACTCAAGCTCAGAGAATCTTGCAAGTTCAGACTAATAGCTACTAACGCAAACTGAAATAAGGACTTAATATGAAAATCGATCTCAGAAAAGACGGACACAAACACATTATTATAGATATTGACCAGGCCCGACCTATCGCTCAGATTTTGAACGAAACTAACATCGACCGCAGTCTCATTTTGAGCTATAAAATAAACCATACTGAATATGTCAATGAAGAATATCTGCCTTCAGGTGATACTCTGGTAAATTGTATCACTGCCAGACATCCGGAAGGCTATCGCATCTATCAGGATACAGCACTATTTATCCTGGCCAAAGCGCTGCATACGATGCTGGGGGACGGCCATTCCATGGTAGCTGAACACTCGATCGGAGATGGAGTCTTCTGCGAAGTATTCAATGCCGAGAAGTTCAGTGAGGAAGATTGCTCCAGGCTCAAGCAACACATGCTCAAGATCATCGACAGCGATCTCCCCATCGACCGGATCGAGGTCAAGACCTCCGAAGCGATCGCAATCTTTAACTCAATGCATCGCAAGGATGTGCTCAAAAACATCAAATCGCATTATAGCGAAAGCACTCACCTCTATCGCTGTGGTAAATACTACGACTTCTTTATCCGCCCTCTGGCGGATCGCACTGGCTTGATCAGAGATTTTGAGATCATCTACCAATCCCCCGGCTTTATCTTGAGATTCCCCACCGGGGCAGACATGAAGATATCTACTCCCTTTGTTTTGCCCAAAAAGGTCTTTGCCCTGCATCAGGAACATGACAAGTGGCTGGATATCCTGCGCGTACACAACATAGATGATATCAATCGCCTGATCGCTACATATGCGATTTCGCAATTTATCCTGGTGGAAGAAGCTCTGCACGAGAAGAAGATAGCTGAAATAGCTGCCGATATCGTCAAACAGGAAGAGGTCAAGCTCATCCTCATTGCCGGACCTTCCTCCTCGGGAAAGACCACATTTGCCAAACGCCTCAGTGTGCAATTGCAGGCCAGCAAAGCAAAACCGATCGTGATCGGTATGGACGATTACTTTCTAAATCGAGACCGGACCCCGCGCAAAGAAAATGGGGATTTTGACTTTGAATCCATCCATTCCATAGATTTGGAATTCTTGAATCTGCAGCTCAGACAATTGCTCGATGGTGACCGCATCGAGATTCCGCATTATGATTTTACCCGGGGGGTCCGCCGCCGCAGCAACAGCTTTGTGAAGATGAAGGAAGACAACATCATCATCATGGAAGGTATTCATGGTCTTAACGATGCGCTTACGGCCACGATCCCGGAAAATCGCAAGGTGCGCATCTATGTCTCGGCTTTGAATCAGCTCAATATCGACAACCACAATCGCATCCCCACCACGGATTGCCGGCTCTTACGCAGAATAGTGCGGGATCATCGCTATCGGGGATATTCTGCAGACGAAACTCTGACGCGATGGCGGGATGTGCGTGAAGGTGAAGAAAAAAACATCTTTCCCTTCCAGGAAAACGCCGATTATCTCTTTAACAGCAGCCTGACTTATGAGCTGGGCGTACTCAAAAAACACGCATGGAAGATGTTGCATCATGTTCCTTCCACCTCTTCTGCTCATACCGAAGCCCGCAGATTGTTACGCTTGCTCAGCCACAGCGATGATATCGAAGATGCTCAGGTGCCAAACAACTCCATCATCCGTGAGTTTACCAGCGGATCTGTATTTAGGTACTAAGATGTCAAAAATCAATATACTATCCGAGGATGTTCGCAACAAAATCGCTGCTGGTGAGGTGATCGAACGTCCTGCTTCGGTGGTCAAAGAACTGGTCGAAAACAGCATTGATGCCTCGGCTGACGCAATCACCGTGATTGTGGAAAATGGGGGTAAAGACCTGATCCAGGTGATTGACAATGGTAGTGGCATGGAGCCGGACGATGCAATGCTGGCGCTGGAAAGCCATGCCACCAGCAAGATTCGCAATGTGGACGACATCGTACACATTAGCTCCCTGGGATTTCGGGGTGAGGCTCTGCCTTCCATTGCTTCGATCTCAAACTTTTCTTTGCTAACCCGCAGTCGCAATCTGGAGACCGCTGTGCAGATTGATATCAATGATGGCAAGCTCAAGGATGTGCAAAAGACTTCATCCAATCCTGGCACCACCATCTGGGTGCGCGGACTTTTTAAAAGCCTGCCCGCGCGCAGAAAATTCCTGCGTTCCGACACGGTGGAATTGCGACATATCCTGAAATACTTCCACTATCAAGCAATCATCTACCCCAATATCAGCTTCAAATTGATCGCCGATGGCAAGGAAAAGCTGAACTACATCGCCAGTGATGATCGCAATCAACGCATGAGCGAGATCTTTGGTTCGGGCTTTTTTTCGGATGACATCATCGAGGTCTCAGGATCCGCAGGGGAATACTCGGTAAGCGGCTATATCTTTGGCCTGGAAGAACGCCGGGACAAGCTGATCGATGCCCAATATGCCTTTATCAACGGTAGATTCATCAATGATAAGACCGTGAAACACAGCATCAAAAGCGCGTATGAACCATTTGTGTTGAAGACCAGAATCTGGATGAAAGGCAGTACTCCACCTTATATTCTCTTTATCAAAGTGCCACCCACTCAGATCGATGTAAACGTCTCCCCCACCAAGAGCGAAGTCAGATTCCGGGAAAATCAGAAGGTACATGCCCTGATCTTCGAGACTCTGTCCCGTGCTTTGAGGCGATATGAGGATGAGAAGTTTGCTTCCGCCCGGAGCAAGTTTTTGAATCTTCCAAATTCCGCCCGACCCAGCAGCCTGGAGCGGGATATCTTTGTGCAAAATGTGGAGCTGCCCCGATATGCTGAGTACAAAAAGGAACATGCCAATCTCTTTCAGGATGACTTTTTTCGCCAACCCGAGCCCAAATTGCACAGACCGATACCAATCGTGAATCAGGAGATCTCGGAAGCTGAGGATCAACAGGAGATCTTCAGTGATATGCCCAATGATACAGTCTCATACAAATTGCTCTTGAAAAACGAAGAGGAATATATCAATCCCTGGCAATTGCACAATACCTATATCTTTGTGCAGGTGGAAGATGGACTGGTGATCATCGATCAGCATGCAGCTCATGAACGCATCCTGTATGAAAAGCTCATCCATCGTACCAGTGGAGCTCCGGCTACGCGACAAAAGCTACTGATCCCCCTGGTGATCGATATCCCCCCCTACATTGCATCGGAAATCAGAGATCTGGTGGATGCCAATTGGGAGATTCTGGAAAAGATCGGCTTTGTGCTCAAAAAATTTAGCGGAGATTCCATCGTAATCGAAGAAATACCAGCAGAATTGGGGGATTTTCAGGGCGGAAAAGTCTTTATCGATATCCTCAAACAGCTGGAGACGGAGATGGAAGCCAGCACCGATTTTCGTGACTCTCTGGCCAAGTCTATCGCGTGTAAAGCTGCGATCAAAGCAAATACCAGGCTCTCCCGCAAAGAGATGCTTACTTTGATCAACAATCTGTTTGCCTGCCGGGTGCCATATTTTTGTCCGCATGGCCGCCCCTTGATCGTGAAGATGACGCTGACGGACTTTGAAAAGAAGTTTAAGCGCCTGGTATGATCATCGTCGTTGAAGGCCCTACCGGAGCCGGAAAATCTGCCATCGCCCTGCAATTAGCTCAGGCGCTTTGCACCGATATTATCAATTGTGACTCACGCCAGATCTATAAGTATATGGATATTGGCACAGCAAAACCCAGCGCTGCCCAAAGAGCCGCAATCCCCCATCACCTCATCGATATCATCACTCCAGATCAAAGCTACAATGCCGGACGCTTTGCCCAGGATGCCGGATCTGTGATCAAAGAGCTGGAAGCCAAAGCAAAAATCCCACTTTTGTGCGGTGGAACCGGTCTTTATGTAAGAGCCTTGCTGGAAGGGCTATTTGAGCACCCCCCGATCGATCCCGCGATTAGAGAAAAACTGAAACGGGAATTAGCTGATGAAGGCACCGCAGCCCTGCATCAGAGATTGTGTAAGATAGATCCAGACTTTGCCCAAACGGTGAGCCCGAATGACGCTCAACGTATCTTGCGCGGCCTGGAGATATTTTTGGCTACCGGGAAGCCTTTGACTCAACATTGGTCAAACCAGAAGAGACAGCCGCGCTATGCTGCTTTTAGAATCCTGGTGAATCCGGATCGCAAAACCCTCTATGAAAGAATAAATTCAAGACTCGAGGCAATGCTGGATCAGGGGCTTTTATCAGAGATTGAAGCACTGCTACAGCGGGGATACGCCTGGACAGATCCCGGGCTTAATAGCTTGGGATACAAAGAATTCAAAAGCTACTTTTTGGCCAAAGAATCAAGTCAGGAATGCGCACATAAAGCCGCCCAGCATCATCGTAACTATGCCAAACGACAACTAACCTGGTATCGCAAGCAGAAATTTGATTTGACAATCCCGCCAGATAGCTTTAGTTTATCTGATGTCCTCAGGGCTTTGAAGCCCGATACTTGAGGTAGCAAGAGGAAATTGTGCAAATTGTTGCGAAAGTAGTAAGTCATGAAATCTCAGACAAAGACATCACCAGGGAATTGGGATGCGGAGGAAGCGAAAAACAAGCTTTGAAGCGTCTCATGGATCGCTGTTTGCTTTTGGAAAAAGCAGAGCAGCTGGGTTTTGGCGTCTCCGATGAAGAGTTTGATCTCGCCCTGATGAATATTTTGGATGAGGAGGAGCCCTTTGGTCTGCCCCCGGGCTCACTGCAAGATATGGATGCCCTCGAGATGGAAACCCTCATCCGCCACAATATCATCATCCGCAAATACGTAGCCAGTGTGTGTCCGGAAGATGATACCATCCCGGAAGACAAGCTCAGAGATATTTATCAGGAACAGATCGAGAACTTTTGCTGTGAAGAAATGGTGCGCTGTTCTCACATCCTGGTCAAGGGAGAAGATGCTCTGGACAAGATTACCGATATCAGAGCGCAGATTAAGAATCCTGATGATTTTACTGCAGTCTGCCAATCCTGTAGTGTCTGCCCTTCCCATGAATGCTGTGGAGATTTGGGGTTCTTTCCTCGAGGCAAGCTCTTCCCCCAGATCGATGAAGTGGCTTTCAGCTTGCAAAAATATGAGATCAGCCATCCTTTTGAGACTCCCGAAGGATTTCACATCCTCATGCTTACAGATCGTAAACGCAAGGCTCCCGTCCCCTTTGAAGAGATCAAGCAATCCCTGGCTTCTCAATTGCAGCAGATGGAACGGGAATACTTCCTGATGCGCCATCTGACTGAGCTTTATGAAGAGTTTCAGGCTCAGATCCTGATCTTCAGTGATGCCCTCAAATAGACTGTCCGGCTACTTTGGCATCAGTACCTTCGGAGAATCCCACGGGCCAGCGATTGGGATTCTGATCGACAACCCTCTACCCAATCTTGCTTTCCCTTCCCCCGAGCTTGTTCATGCTCTTGAGCGCCGCAGCCCCAAAAGTTCTTTTACTACCACTCGCATCGAAGCAGACCAGATCGAGATCCTCAGTGGAGTAATGGATGGGAAAACCACAGGGATGCCGCTATGCATCATTGTGCGCAATCAAGACGCCAGAAGCAGGGATTATGAGGCTCTAAAAGATATCTTTCGTCCTGGACATGCAGATTTCTCATGGTTTCAGAAGTATGGGATCTTTGATTACCGGGGTGGCGGCAGAGCTTCCGGACGGGAAACTCTGGCTCGGGTGATAGCTGCAGATCACGTCAAAGCGGTATTGGGTGATATCACTGTGAATGTTACCTGCACTCAGATCGGAGAGCTCAAAGCTTCCTCCACCTCTGCTGCTACAGACAATCCCTGGCATTGGCCGGATGCTGAAAGCTATGAGCACTTGATGAACTATCTGCGACGGATTGAAGCATCCGGCGATACAATCGGTGGGAGATTGCAGATCACAGTGCACAATGTACCTGCCGGGCTCGGAGATCCTATCTATGAAAAGCTCTCAGCCAATATTGCCAAGGCCATGTTTTCGATCGGCACAGTGCGAGGGATACTCTTTGGTGATGGTCTGGAATTGGCGCAAAAACCTGGCAGCCAGGTTAATGATCAGTTCGACCAGGGCAGATTGGCCACAAATCATCATGGGGGAATCGTGGGCGGAGTATCCACCGGACAGGACATCGTCTTTGAGCTCATCATCAGGCCTGTATCTTCCGTCCGTCTTCCCCAACAGAGCATTGATAGAGAGGGACGTTCACAGCGAATCAGGATTAAAGGACGGCACGACGTTTGCCACCTGCCTCGCATCATTCCGGTGATCGAAGCCATGCTCCAGCTCTGCCTGGCCGATGCCATTCAATATCAGAAGTTGATTAGCTCTGAACCCCAGTCTTTGGCAGGTTTTCGGGAAAGCCTGGATAAAATCGACGAAGAGCTCATCCTGCTTTTGGCTCGACGGACTGAAATCGTAAATCAGGTGAAAGCCTATAAGCAGAAGCATCATCTGCCACCCAAAGATCCTGCGCGAGAAACACAGATTCAGGATCAGATCTGCACTCTGGCTGCTGAGCTTGAGCTTGATCCAGAACTGGCCAGAGAAATCATCAAACTGAGCCTGAGGATAAGCAACAAATGATAGTATTAACTGTACCAAATTTTAGCACTAAACTCAAGTTGAAACACCGCAAAGAGATTTTCCGGGAGTATCGTCTGGATCTATGCGACGATTGGCAGGATCAGGACTTCCAGAAATTGCCCAAAAACACCATTCTCACCTGCAGAGCTGAGAGCCTGAGCCCGGAATTGTTGCAGCGAATGCTCGATAGTTCTGTCCTGATCGATCTCGATGTACAGCAATTGGAGCAGTATCCCGATGTCGTGCCGCCGGAGCGACTCATCTTATCTTTGCACCTGGATGAATTTGATGAAGACAAGATCCGCAGCTTCCTGGCTCACCCTC
Source organism: uncultured Candidatus Cloacimonadota bacterium (assembly GCA_964501025.1). GTDB lineage: Bacteria > Cloacimonadota > Cloacimonadia > Cloacimonadales > Cloacimonadaceae > UBA5456. The sequence goes on from CAZCRD010000080.1 coordinate 8,265, forward strand.
AAACAGCCAGGCACTATAAGCTGATCTTGAATACCGAACACTTTGTTGATTTGTTGAGTACCTCACAGCTAATTGCCACACAAGAGCGTAAGATCATCTTCAATGCTCTGGGGCGCTGGGCATATCTGCAGCGGGCACTTTATACAGACTTTCGCTCCAGCGGAGTTTACCTGGCATTCGGTGAATCCATCGTCAAAGGTCAGCCTGAAATGACTTTGATTGCGAGAATCTGGAGCTTGATGGATATTGATGATATTGGAGCATTTGTCTTCATCGGTTCCGAGCAGGTAAATACAAGCGCTACGGTGTGGGGCTACAATGAGTTGTTTAGCATGCAGGGCGACCCTTGTATCATGCTACCTGTTCCTGCCAATGATCTGGATGAAGCATTGGCAGTGATATCCTTTTTGAGGATAGCATTTTCAATCTCCGGATTGGTGATTACCAGTCCTTTCAAAAAGCAGATGGCAGAGTATCTCAAGAGCAAATACACCATCATCAACACAGCTCAATGCCTTAGTTTCAAACACTTGCTAAATAGCTACCATCCCGAACTTGATCTCTTTGTCTATACCCAAAACACTGATGTCATTGCCCTGCGGGAATGCCTGACAGATCTAAAGCTAAAGCCCAATGAGCGAATCATGATCTACGGCAGCGGGGATACAGCGGAGGCATTTGCCCAGGAACTGCTACGTCTGGGCTATCAACATATCGCCCTCGATGGTCGCAATCAAGAAAGAGTGCATGAGCTAAGATCTACTTTGGGTCTGATGAGCTGCGCAGACGAGCCTTATGATCTTTTGATCAATGCTACACCTTTGGGCAGGGATGAAAATGATGATATCAGCCGGATCCCTTCTTTTCGCAAGTTGATAGATTTACCCTATTTACTGGAAGGAGTGACACTATTGTCACAGTTAGCCTCAAACCAAAATCTGCCACTGATCTCCGGCATTGACTTCTGGAAAAAGCAGTTTAGTCATCAGCTGCATTTCCTGTTTTATGAAAATCCCAATTTCGATTACCTTGAGAAATAGCATTTGACACAGAATTGTACATGAAGATATTGACCCCATAGGTCCAGTTTACTGTCCGATTCTTATATGATAAGGAGACAAAAATGAAAAGAACTTTTAAGAATTTCCTGTTCATAACCATCATGCTCTTGGGTGGCAGTCTGTTTGCGCAGGCTGATCTCATGCAATTGGGGTGGCAGGAGTTTCCCATCGCGGGTGTAGATAACCTCTTTATTCCATACTCAAATCCTTCGCTGATCGCCACGGGCAATGCTAATGGTCTTGGCTTGGTTCATCTAGCTGATGATGAGCAATTTGTAAAACGCTATTGGCTGATGCTAAATACCAAAGCTCTGAACTATGCCTATGAACGAGATCATGGCACAAACATCCATATGTTTGCCACAGGCACAGAGCTGCTCCCGCCTCATATACTTCCAAATCTCTATGTGGGAGCACATTACCGCTTTCAGGAAGGCGAAGCAGATAGTGGCAACATCCGTTCCGGCATCACATACCGTCCCCATGATCTTGCTTCCCTCGCCATGACTCTGGACAACACCCTGGACATGAAGCCATCCTATCGCTTCGGTGCTGCTCTGCGTCCCTTTGTGCTAACAGACCGGATTCCGGATTATCGCCTGGAGCTCTCAGCGGATATCAATTTTTCCAAACTGGATATGAATTCTGCTGCGCTTTATCTGGATAAGTATGAGCTGAAAAGCCCAGTTTTTGGCATCAATACCCAGATTGTGGATGGAGTAAAAATCGGCACTACATACAATCTGGATGAAGAAACCGCTTTGATCTCTTTTAGCTTGAGTACTGCCAAGCTTGAAGTAGGTAGCTTGCTTCGATCCAAAGAAAACGATAACTATGGCTATGCTTACGCTCATATTACTGATGATAGCTTCAAACCCTTCTTGGGTCTCAAGCCCAAAAAATGGTACAAGATGCCCGCTAAAGCCAATATCGTAAGCTACAAGGCGCCAAAATATACTATTGGCCCTTTCAAGATTTTTGATAAAGGAACCCGCAGCATTCAGGATATTACCCGAGAATTGAAGCAAGCCAAGAATGACCAAGCTGTAAACGGTATCCTCCTGATCAATCCCTCCTTTAGCACATCCTTTGCCTTGCAGCAGGAATTGGTCTCAGCGTTTCAGGATTTCAAGGCCAGCGGAAAACCCGTAAGCATATATTTCAACAACATCTCCAATGGTGGTTATATCCTGGCCTCTGCTATTGCCGATAAGATCTATCTGAATCCGATGGGCAGTGTGGATATCCGGGGGCTTTCCATCTCCAGTCCCTATCTCAAAGATATGCTGAGCAGCCTGGGAATCGAACCGATCAATTTCCGGAGTCACAAATACAAAAGCGCCGGCAATATGTTTAGCGAAAACGAAATGACCGCAGCCGAACGCGAAGTCTATGAATCCATCTTGCAAAGTATCTACGATCAGATGATTGCGCAGATCAGTCTCGGACGCGGGGATAAGCTCAATAAACCGGTGCAGACCATCATTGATGAAGGGCCATATCTGGTAGCTCAATCTGCTCTTGATCTGGGATTGATCGATGAGATTATCTATCAAGATGAATTGGAACAGAAACTGACCGAAGATTTTGGCTACAAAGCCGGTAGCTCTGCTTTGGCAGATTATCGTAACTACGATTGGTCTCAGCCCAAAGAGAGCAACATCGCCGTCATCTACGCCTCAGGGAATATCGTGATGGGAGAAGGCACTCCCGGACAGAAAATAGCCCACGAAACCACGGTCAATCGCATCCGTCAGGCCCGTAGAAACTCTATGTACAAAGGCCTAATCCTCCGGATGGATAGCGGTGGTGGTAGTGCTCAAGCCTCCGATATCATCCTCCGGGAGCTCATGCTTGCTCAAAGTGAAAACAACCTGCCCGTGGTAGTCTCGATGGCTGGGGTAGCTGCCAGTGGCGGATACTATATCTCCACTGCTGCAGATCGCATCATCGCCAATCCCTCCACCCTGACTGGGTCAATCGGCGTGATCGGTCTGACCTTCAATGCTTCCGAGATGTTCAGGAAGATCAAGGTGAATTGGAGCACAGTCAAGATGGGTGAGCGCTCTGATCTGGGCTCTTTGTACCGTCCCTGGACTGAAGATGAAAAAGCTATCATGGTAGATTTTATCGAGCATACCTATGATGACTTTGTGAATAAGGTCGCCGCCGGAAGAAAGAACCTCAGTGTGGCAGAAGTACATGCCATCGCCCAAGGCCGGGTATGGACCGGTGAACAAGCCCGAGCCAATGGTCTCGTGGACGATTTAGGCGGTCTGGACCTGGCGGTGGATCATATCCGTGAGCTTACCGGCATCTCAGGAAACATCCGGCTTGTAGATGCTACAAGTGCCACAGATGGCATTCGCCTGGATATAGATTCAGGATCCCTGATGAAAGTTCTTTCCCTGGAAGCCATTGAAACACTTAGCTCAGAATACATCGAGCTTTATGAGATGTGGAAAGATTTTAATGGCGAAAATGCTTTGATGCTGAGCCCAATATCTGTGGATAATCTGAAATTCTAAACCATGCTATGAGGGTGGAAGCAAGCTTCCACCCTCAATTTTTTGTTCCGCAACACACAGGTTTTCAAGCTTGTGCTTTGTACTCTTCCCACTTCGTGAGAAGCTCTTGTCTTTCTTTGTCCAAGGCTTTTTTTGCTGTTGCCCAGTCCGCATAATGGTAATTACGGGTAATTTCAAGATTGGAGCGATCCTTCAAGCGGATGTTAAAACTCATCTTGCTCAAGACTATGCTCCCGCGATCAGCTCCCATGTCGCGCACTACAGACACACTGGCAATCTTACTCAAATCTACAATAGTGCCGTCAGAAAGACTGTGTTTCATAGTGGCTCCTGACTAAGTTAGTTTCTATATTGCACCTTTTTTCATCTTGGCAAGTTTGGCAAGTTAATTTTTCCACATTTCTGACTTATTTGGGGCTATTCAGGCCTATATTGTGGAATTATTTCCATATTTTGTTGCGATGCTTCCACTCTCTCCGCTAAGTCATTGGTAGATGTGCAAAGATACTATCCCGCTAAAACTAATATATATTCAAATAATTAGTATTTTTTCTTTTTTGCTCTTGTTTCCCTATAGCTATGCTCTTACCCGTTGCTTGAATCTTTTTCCCCACTCTTCCCCCTTAGCAATACGGATTCAATACGGGTCAGATCCGTATTGATCCTGTAAACATCCTGCAATGCAAGGGGGGAAAACTCTGGCTCTGGATTCTGTGCAAGACCTGATTTTCAAAGGACTTTGCTCCAGTTTGCAAGAAACAATTTGCCATCTCTCCCTGATCACCTATAATATAAGTATGATATTCAAGATAACTTAAACAAGGTGGTATAAGATGTTTGATCAGAAAACTTTAAATAAATTCAATCCAGCAAAAAACACGGCTTATCAGCGTATTGATGATGAGGGGAAGCCTCTTTCAAAGGACTGGAAGCCAGCTTTGAGTAAGGATGAAATCTTCAAGGCCTATCAGGACTTGCTGTTTGAACGCACAGCGGATCTGATGGCAGTGAGCTATCAGAGACAGGGCCGAATGTTCACCTATCCCCCCAATCTCGGTCAGGAAGCGATTCACATCGCTGCCGGCAAGGTGAGTAAAGAACAGGATTGGCTGGTGCCTGCCTTTCGTGAACTCGGGGCCTGGCTGGCAAAGGGAGTAAGCATGCGGGAAATCTTCCTATACTTCAAAGGTAATGAGGATGGCTCGAGATTTGAGCAAGCCAGAAGAATGTTGCCGATCTCAGTCCCGATTGCCTCGCAATTGGTACATGCAGCCGGAATCGGTTATGCAATCAACTATCAAAAGGAAAAAGACACAGTCGTATTTGCTTATGTGGGTGATGGTGGCACTTCCGAAGGGGATTTTCATGAAGCCCTGAACTTTGCGGCTGTGTGGAATGCTCCGGTGATCTTTGTGGTGCAAAACAATCAATTTGCCATATCTGTGCCGCTGAAAATGCAGACAAAATCAGTCAATATTGCGATCAAAGGGATGGCCTACGCTATTCCCTCGCTATTGGTGGATGGCAATGATTTCTTTGCCATGCACGAAGCTCTGAGCCATGCCAGAGAGCATGCTATCGCCGGTAAGGGACCGTTCTTGATCGAAGCCAGAACCTTCAGGACCGGAGCTCATACTACTTCGGATGATCCCAGCAAATACCGCAGCAAGGATGAAGAAGAAGCCTGGGCTCAAAAGGATCCGCTTAAGCGGCTTAAAGGCTATATCAGTTATGCAAAAATCGCAGATTTCAAGGAAGAAGAGCAGCTGATCAAAGAATATAAAAAGCACATCGACAGTGAGTTTGAGGCCGCCGAGAATCATCCCGAATACAGGGTTGAAGATGTCTTTGGCTATATGTTTGAAAGTATGCCGGAAGAATTGAAACGACAAAAAAATGCTTATGAAAACTATCTGAGAGGTGTCAAATGAAGGTGATGAATATAGTATCTGCCATCAACGACGCTCTGGATCTCAAACTGAAAGAAGATAAGAGCATTGTGGTATATGGTGAAGACGTAGGTGTGGAAGGCGGAGTATTTCGGGTAACTGAAGGATTGCAAGCCAAGCATGGAGTAGAGCGCGTATTTGACAGTCCGCTGGCAGAATCCGCTATTGCCGGATCTGCTTTGGGTATGGCCATTTCCGGGCTAAGGCCGGTCGTTGAGATGCAGTTTGATGGCTTCGTCTATCCCGCCATGAATCAGATCCTTAGCCATGTATCGCGCTTTCGTAATCGCACCCGGGGCAAATTCTCAATACCGATGGTGATCCGCATTCCCTATGGAGGGGGCATAAACGCCCTGGAGCATCACAGTGAGAGTCCAGAAGCATATTTTGGGCATACTCCCGGCTTGAAAGTGGTAATCCCCTCCACACCCTATGATGCCAAGGGCTTGTTGATTTCTGCCATAGAAGACCCCGACCCGGTCATCTTCATGGAACCCAAGCGCATCTATAGAGCCATCAAGCAAGAAGTACCTGAAGAAACATATCGTATCCCTTTGGGAAAAGCCAAAGTGTTGCAAGCTGGAGAGCAGATCACCCTGATCGCCTATGGTGCCATGATCCGGGAAGCTCAAAAAGCCATTGCTCTGCTCAAAGCAAAGCATTACAGTGTGGAACTCATAGATCTGCGCAGCATCTGGCCTGTAGATCGCCAGACTATCTCCCAATCTGTGCGCAAGACTGGTCGCGCTCTGGTGGTTACCGAAGCTCCGCAGAGCTATGGTCCTGCTGCTGAGCTGATCAGCATTATCAATGAAGAGGCCTTTCTCTCGCTGGAAGCCCCGCCCACCCGACTGACTGGCTTTGACACCGTGATTCCGCTGCCTTTGGGAGAAAAGCACTATATGATCAGTCCCGAACGCATAGCGGCAGAGCTTGAACGCCTGATCAACTATTAAAGGAGGTTATGATGCGCTATATATTTAAGTTTCCCGATATCGGTGAAGGTCTCGAAGAAGGCAAAATCATCGAATGGTATGTGGAAAAAGGCCAGAGCATAGAAAGTGGTGAACCCCTGGTGAAGATGGAAACAGATAAAGTAGTGACCGATATCCCTTCTCCCAAAAATGGCGTGATCGCAGTTCGCTATGGCGGCATTGGCGATACAGTCAAAGTGGGTAGTGCCCTGGTGGAAATCGACATCGCAGGCGTGGAAGGCAAAGCCGCACAGGATATTGCCCAAGATGAGCCTCAAGCTCCCTCTGCTGAAGCTATTGATGAGAAGGGCTTTGGCGTGGTGGGCACGATCGAAGTGGCTGGAGATGGCGCCTATCTTCCTGCTGGAGAAGAAGGTATGCCACCCAAGGATAGCCCCAAAGCTCGCAAAAAAGCCCTGGCTACACCAGTCGCCAGAGCCATGGCCAAAGATCTCGGCATTGATATCAATGAGGTGACAGGATCAGGTCCTGCCGGAAGAGTTACCAAAAAGGACATCCAGAACTACCGTCCTTCGGTGGATACAATCCAGAGCTCAGCTGCTCTCGCCACCCAAAGTCTGGAACGGACACGCATCGAGCCGCTATCCCAGATCCGCAAGACCATTGCCAAAAACATGCTGCGCAGCAAGCAAAACACCGCTCACATGAGCATCATGGATGAGGTGGAAATCAGTGAATTGGTCTCCTCCCGGGCAAGGCTAAATGCTGCCTTGAAGGACGATGGCATCAAACTCAGCTATCTTCCCTTCATCATCAAAGCCGTGGCCCGAGCCCTGAAGCATCATCCGGTCCTGAATGCCGAATTGGATCTGGAACACGACCGCATTATCTACAAGAATTACATCAATATCGGCATCGCCATGGATACCGAGGACGGCTTGGTGGTCCCAGTGATCCGGGATGCAGATACCGGGACCCTCAGCGAACTGGGCACAGAGCTAAACCGTCTGGCACAGAAGGCAAGAGAACGCAAGCTCAGCCTGGATGAGCTCAAAGACGGTACCTTCAGCATCACCTCGTATGGCTCCATCGGCGGCTACTTTGCCGTTCCTGTGATTGCCTATCCCCAGGTGGCCATCTTTGGCGTAGGCCGCATCACCCAAAAACCCGTAATCAAAGACAACGAGATCGCCATCGGAAACCTGATGCCCATCAGCATGAGTGTGGATCACCGCATTGTGGATGGTGGCGAAGTGAGCCGCTTTGTAAATGAAGTATTGGCCTATCTCAAAGACCCGATCTTGCTCTTGAGTTAAAGGGAGGAAAAAGATGACTTATGATTTGATCGTGATCGGTAGCGGCCCCGCCGGATATGTGGGCGCCATCAAAGCCGCACAGCGTGGACTCAAGACTCTGGTGATAGACAAAAAATACATCGGTGGCATGTGTCTGAATTGGGGCTGCATCCCTACCAAGAGCCTGCTGGAATCAGCCAAACTGATGCACAAAGTACGCTCTGCTGCGGATTTTGGAGTGATGGGTGTGGATCTGGGCTCTCTCAGCTTTGACTGGAACCAGGCATTAAACAGAACCCAGCAGGTGGTGAGTAAACTCACCCGCGGGATCGAGTATCTATGGAAAAAGCATGGCGTGGAGTTTTTGCAGGCGGAAGCCAGAATTCTCTCCCCCACTTCCGTGGAAGCAGATAAACGCGTGTTTGATGCCAGGAACATTTTGATTGCCACCGGCTCGCGCCCCGCTCCACTCGAAGGCTTTTCGGATGTAATCGAATTGGAAGAGCTATACGCTCAAGAGCAGCTACCAGAAGCACCATTGATCGTGGGCAGAGGTGCCAATCTGATCGAGCTGGCGCAGTTCTTTGCCCTGATCGGCAAAAAACCTGTGATCCTGGCCAGCGAGTTTCCCCTGATCCCCTCAGTTGATGAAGCCCTTCAGAGCTTTATCCAAAAGAAACTCAAGAAAGATAAGATCCCCGTGCTGCCTCAGGCAGAGTCTGAGATCATTGAAGGCAAAGTGAGCTACAAGGAAAACAGCTACAGCTTTGATGCCGTCATCAATGCCAGTTTCCGCAAAGCCGTGCTGCCCCCGATGGATATTGATCTCAAGCTCAAGGATGGGTTTATCTTTACAGATCGGACTCACCAGAGCAGTATAGCCAGCGTTTACGCTGCCGGAGACGTCTGTGGCAAGAGTTTCCTGGCTCACCAGGCATCTGCTCAGGCTGTGGAAGTGATCGACGCTATACAAGGTGTGGCGTTGCCTGAACAGCCGCGCCATTACCCCATCAATATCTACACTGAGCCCGAAATGGCACAACTGGGGTTTACTGAGGCTCAGCTCAAAGCGCAGGGGATTGAGTATCAGATCCGGCAGCACCCGCTCACAGCAAATGGTAAGGCCCTGGCAGAAGGAAATTCAGAGGGCTTTATCCGCATTATCTATGAACCGATCTATCACGAAGTATTGGGAGTGCAGATTGTGGCCACCCACGCCACAGACCTGATCAGCGAAGCCGGCATCTTGATGGAACTCGAAGGTACCACCTTTGATCTGGCGCGCACTATCCACGCGCATCCCACAATATCAGAAATCTATATGGATATAGGACAACTGGAGTAAGTAGAGTAGAATACGAGCCCAAAACCGGAATTTGCCCTGGCGGATTCCGGTTTTTTGGGATCAGCTATCAGTCAGTGAAAGTGTGTGCCTGCCCGCTTCTTGTCTTGTGAGCAATATGCTCCGTGGATAAGCAGATCTGCTTGCATAGTCACTTGATAATACCTAAGGTGGATCACACTCCGTGCAGAATGTCCAGGATACTTTGCACCTTGATCTGATGCATGCATTGAAAGTGCTTTTGGGGGCACTCTTTGGCGCCATGCAAAGAGCAAGGCTGACACTCCAGATCTGCCACGAGGATGTGAGCATGGGGATTCTGAGGAGCAAAGCCCAATCGGGGATGAGTGGCACCAAATATGGCGATTTGCGGACGGGAAAGCGCAGCGGCAAGATGCATCGGTCCGCTATCCGAAGAGATCACCCAATCTGATGTTTCGATGAGCTTCAAGAGCTGCACAAAGCTGAGCTTGCCGCAGCAGTTTTGGGCTTTGCTTCCAGCTTTGATTTCTTCGCATAGATCCCACTCTGAAGCAGAGCCTGACATGATGTATTGCCATTCTTTAGGGCTTGATTCCAAAAGTGTTTTGTAATATCTGGCTGGATATCTCTTTGTATTGTGTGTAGCTCCAGGAAAGATAAGGATCCGTTTTGCTGCCATTGCTACTTCGGGTAAGGACACATCTTCAGGCACATACAGACGGGGAGATTTAAGCTCAACTGCCGGGTAGATTCTATCCAAAGCGCTTTTATAGAGATCCACTGTGGAAGAAATAGCCAGAGCATGGTTTCCGCGGACAATCTTCAAGCGCTTGCGACGTTCTTTGTGATACACACTGCTCATCTTGGCATTTGCAGCAATCCTGAGCAGCCAGGTCGAGAGTTTGTTGTGCAAATCCAGCAACAAATCATAGCGGGGATTGCGCAGGGCAAAGTGCGCAGCCAGGCTCTTCTCATAGACTATGGCATTGAGGCCGCAACCCATCAGGGATACCAACCCGGCATATTGCTTTTTGACTATGACGTCGATCACTGCCTCGGGATGGCGCTCTCGCAGCCAGGCACAGATCGGCTGAACCAACACTATATCACCCAAAGAGCTCAGACGCAGGATCAGGATTCTCATTGACCAGATTTGATAATCTCAGGTATCTGCTGCTTTAGATCATCGAGATCTGCAGGCAGCGGACAACCGGCCATGGCGCTATCAGGGCGTCCTCCGCCTCTCCCTCCCTGCCGGGCAGCAATAGCAGACACAATCTTGCCAGCGTTGTATTTAGGTATCAATTCCTTACCTACTGCCGCAAGTATGGATAGCTTATCTCCTTTTTTGCATAGTATTACAGCTATCTGATCCCTGAGCTGACCCCGCAGGCTATCAGCGAAGGATTTGAGGTCGCTACCCTCTGGAAGCTCATTGATACAAAGCTTGAAACCCTCGTGCTCGCTGACGTTTTGCAGCATATTGACTATTTGAGCTTGGCTCTGTTCGCCCTGTATTTCCTTGATCCGGTTTTCCAGTTCATGTATCTGTTGTTTTTGTGCTTCCAGCTTTTGCTCCACCATGTTTTGCGGGCAGTTCAGGATAGCGGCAACCTTGCTTAAAGATCTTTGCAGATCCGCAATATAGTCCAGCGCTGCTCTTCCGGTCACAGCTTCGATACGGCGGATTCCTGCAGCCACAGAGCCTTCTGAGACAATCTTGAAAATCCCGATATCCCCGGTAGCCGAAGCATGGGTTCCGCCACAGAGCTCTTTGGAATAATCATCAATCGAGATTACCCGGACCTCATCGCTGTATTTTTCGCCAAACAAGGCTGTGGCACCATCGGCTTTGGCGCTGGCAATATCCTGGACTTTGGTAAATACTTGCATATTAGCACGGATAGCGGAATTTACCAGGATTTCCACCTGTTCACTTTCAGAGGGGGTCAGAGCTTTGACATGAGTGAAATCAAAGCGCATATAATCGGGATGTACCAGCGAGCCTTTTTGCTGCACATGATCGCCCAATACAGAGCGTAATGCCTTGTGCACCAAATGAGTGGCAGTGTGATTACGAGCGATGTCTGCCCGGCGTTTGCCATCGATCTCAGCGGTCACAGTTTGAGCAGAGATTATTCCCCTAACGAGCTTGCCATAATGAATGAAGGCATCATCAAGCTTCTTGACCTCATCCACTTTTAGCTCAAAATCGGCATTGTATATTCTGCCCGTATCTGCCACCTGTCCCCCGCTCTCGGCATAAAAGGGGGTCTGCGAAAGCTGCATGGCCACTATCTGTTGATCATCAATGCTATAGCGCTGGATCTCAGCGCTATCAGAACTCTGGTCATAGCCGCTAAACACAGTGGGAGTGGGAGCTGATAGTTCGATCCAATCCTCAGGATTGCTCACCGAGCCAAATTTCGAGGCTTTGCGAGCACGTTCACGCTGCGCATTCATCTCGGCTTCAAAGCCGGCTTGATCTATTTCCAGCCCTTTTTCCTGAGCCAGGATCATGCTCAGATCCAGCGGAAAACCATAAGTATCGTAGAGCATGAAGGCATCTTTGCCATCGATGACTTTCCCCTCCAGCCTCTGGGAAATCTCCTCAAACTTGATCAGTCCGGTATCCAGGGTCTTGTTAAAACGTTCTTCCTCGGCTTTGATCACCATCTTGATATAGGAGTCCTTACCCTTGAGCTCTTCAAAGTGATGACCCATGATCCGGATCACAGTATCCACGAGATTAAACAGGAAGGGCTCGGCAAAACCCAGAAGCCTGCCATGACGCGCTGCCCGTCGCAGGATGCGCCGCAAGACGTAGCCCCTGCCTTCATTGGAGGGAAATCCCCCATCAGCCAGGGCAAAGCACAGACAGCGGATATGATCCGCAATCACACGGTGGCTAATCCCGCTCTCAGGGGCATAGGCAATGCCGGAATACTCGGCTATCTTATCGATAATCGGCATAAAGAGATCGGTCTCGTAGTTCGTATCCTTGTCTTGCAATACCTGAGTAATGCGTTCCAGACCCGCCCCGGTATCCACATAGCGGTTGGTCAGAGGAGTCAGAGCGCGATCGGGCTCCCGATTGTACTGGATGAAGACCAGATTCCACAGCTCGATATAGCGGTCACAATCGCCATTTACGGCACACTTGTGGCCGGGAACATCTTGTTTGTGGCAATGCTGTTCTCCCCTGTCGATATGTATCTCAGAGCAGGGACCGCAGGGACCGGTATCGCCCATCTCCCAAAAATTGTCTTTATCGCCATGATATGATATGTGGGTGGGATCGATGTCGGTGACTTCATTCCAGATCTGATAAGCTTCCTTGTCGCTATCATGGACTGTGGCATATAGCAGAGATTTATCCAGTTTCCAGATTTCGGTGAGCAATTCCCAAGCCCAGCTGATGGCCTCCCGCTTGTAATAATCCCCAAAACTCCAGTTTCCCAGCATTTCAAAGAAAGTGTGATGATAGCCATCTTTGCCCACTTCCTCGAGGTCATTGTGTTTCCCGCCGGCACGGATGCATTTTTGAGAGTTTACCGCCCGGGCCACTTCCGGATTTTTTAGCCCCAAAAAGATACTCTTAAACTGGTTCATTCCAGCATTGGCAAAAAGCAGGGTGGGATCATCTATGGGAACCACAGGTGAGGAATGCACAAAGCTATGCTCTTTGCTGCGAAAGTAGTCGATAAAGCCAGCACGGATATCTTTACTACTCAGCACTTTCCACCTCAAAGGCATCGTAGTTTTCGATGATCCACTTTTCGGCGCTCCAGGCCGCAATGGCGCCATCCGATGTGGCAGTAACTACCTGTCTGAGCACGGTATGCCGGATATCTCCCGCGGCATATATGCCAGGCACATTGGTATGCATATACTCATCCGTGAGCACAAAGCCAGCACTATCCAGCTCAATGCGGGATTCCAGGAGTTCATTGTTGGGCAGAATGCCCACATAGATAAAGACGCCATCCACCGGCAGCATTGAGATTTCTTTGCTTTTACGATTTACCAGTTCGAGCTTCTGGATCCGCTCTTCGCCGTGAATTTCCTGCACCACTGTATCCCAGATAAACTCCATTTTCGGATTTTTGAAAGCCCGATCCTGGATGATCTTCTGAGCTCTGAGCTCATCCCGGCGATGAATCACGATCACTTTTTTGGCGAAACGGGTCAGGAAGATCCCTTCTTCGATAGCGGAATCTCCCCCGCCTATCACTGCCACTGTCTTGTCTCGATACAAAGCACCATCGCAAGTGGCACAATAAGATACGCCTCTGCCGGTGAGCCGTTCTTCTCCCGGCACATTTAGCCTTCTGGGATGGGCTCCGGTGCAGATAATCACGCTCTTGGCCCGGTATTCTCCGCCATTGGTTTCGATCACCTTACACAATCCTTCCAAGCCCAAAGCGATGATTTCTTCATCGTAAAACTCCGCTCCAAAGCGCTCTGCCTGAGCTTTCATCTTGGCGGTAAGCTCATATCCGGATAGGGGTTCTTCAAAACCGGGATAGTTTTCCACTTCATCGGTCACATTGATCTGCCCACCGACCATGGCTTTCTCAAAAATAGCTGTTTTCAAGCCACCCCGGGCACTATATATTGCTGCGCTCAATCCTGCTGGACCAGCTCCGATAATGATCACATCGTATTTCATATTTACCTCGAAATTTTTATCTATGCAAGACAATATCTTTCAAATAGCTTCTTTCGTCAAGAACAAAGCATCCCGCTTGCTTCACTTTGTTTTGCCATTATTGATCACAAGCTGGCAGCTTCGCCCGACTCAATCCCAGCTCAAGCTGCTCATACAGACCGCTTTTGAGGCTTACCTGGGTGCTTATCCTCCCTCTCACTCATGTCTGTCACTTTCTTGATCAGCTCATCTTCAAGCTGATATAAAGCCGTGATTAAGCCCTGATTATGGGATTATTACGGCTTTTCATTGTGATAACTGTGGTTTAATCTGATCTGGGTGGACCGGGAGAAGTATGCAGGGTCTTCCACATAGATCAGCTTGGTAATGCTTTGTCCTTGACACAAAAGCCGACTGCTTTAAGTTTGCCCGAAAATATCAAAATGGGATGACTATGACACGCGCTATTGTTTTACTCAGTGGAGGGATGGACTCGCTGGTTACTGCCGCTATCGCCGATCAGCAGTGTGATGAGCTGTATTTCCTGCATTTCTCCTATGGGCAACGAACCCAAGCCAGGGAACTCAAGAGCTTTCATGCTATCGCTCAGCATTATCAGTGCACACAAGCCAAAGTGATAGACTATCAATGGCTATCGGAGATTGGGGGCTCTGCGCTCACCGATCCCACCCGGAAAATTGAGCAAAACGACCATGGCATCCCCAATAGCTACGTGCCTTTCAGGAATGCGACCATGCTCTGTGCAGCCACAGCCTGGGCTGAAGTATTGGAAGCTGAAGCAATTTACATCGGTGCCGTGCAAGAAGATTCCTCCGGATATCCGGATTGCCGGCAGAGTTTTTTTGAGGCCTTTGCTCAGGTGATTCAGGAAGGAACCATCGATGCCAGGCTTCAGATCCAGACTCCGGTGTTGCACCACTCCAAAGCAGAAATCGTCAAAATCGGCATGCAATTGAACGCACCATTTGAGCTATCCTGGAGCTGTTACACCAGCGAAGATGCTGCTTGTGGAAAGTGCCCCAGCTGCCGTTTGCGTCTCAAAGCCTTCGCCATCGCCGGGCTCACTGATCCCATCTCATACAAGGCAAGATCATGAAACAGAATATCTTACTCATCATGACCGGTGGCACTATATCGATGAAGAGTATGGGCAATCTGGGGGTCGTCCCCACTTCTGAATTGGCAGATTTTTTGAAGCAATTTCCCCAGCTTGATGGCGTAGCCAATGTATCCGTGATGGATTATCTAAATGTGCCAAGTCCATACATGAGCCCCGATATGATGTTTTCTCTGGCCAAACTGATCGATACCAAGATCCTGGCCTATGATGGCATCGTGGTCACCCATGGCACAGACACCTTGGAGGAGAGTGCATTTTTGGCAGATCTGGTGCTAACTACACGGAAATCTGTGGTTTTCACCGCAGCCATGCGCAGTGGTGGAGATCTGGGCCTGGATGGACCCCGAAACATCATCGGCAGTGTCCGCGTTGCCAGCCATCCGGAGAGCTTTGACAAAGGGGTCCTGGTGGTGATGAACGATGAGATTCACACGGCTCGTGATGTGGTAAAATCAGACACCGGTAAGGTCGATGCCTTCACCAGTCCCGGTCTTGGGCCTCTGGGAATCGTGGATCCGGATACCGTGATGTATCACCGCGCCAGTCTGTATCGGGAAAACGTCTGGACTGAGACTTTGGATACCCGGGTGGATCTGATCAAAGCAGTGAGCGGCATTGATGGCAAATACATCGATTGCAGCATCGATAGCGGCTGCAAAGCAATCGTGATCGAGGCTTTTGGTCGGGGAAATCTGCCCAAAGACCTCATCCCGCACATCCAGAAAGCCCTCAGCAAGGATATCATTGTGGTAATCGCATCCCGCACTCATACCGGCCGGGTCTTGCCTGAATATGGATATGAAGGCGGCGGGAAAAATCTCAGAGATATGGGTGCCATCCTGGCCGGTGATCTCAAAGGGATCAAGGTGCGCTTGAAACTGATGGCATTGTTTGGAAAATATCAGAATGCTGAAATGGTTCGCAGGTTTTTTCAGCAATCCCAAGATATGGAGTAAGATGTGAGAATCGCTTTTTTAGGACCAGCACCGCCTTTTTGTGGTGGGATAGCGCAATTTGCCAGCCACCTTGCCAGTGAATTTAGCGCGCAAGGGCATGAAATCTGTTTTTTCAACTTCAAACACCAGTATCCGGCTCTGCTCTTCCCGGCAGATCAGCAGGAAGATGATACTCAGCCATCACATCCATCTCAGAGGGTCTTGACCGCATATCTGCCCCATACCTGGAAAAAGACGGTCAATGTGATCAACGACTGGCGACCTGATCTGCTGATTATCTCCTGGTGGATACCTTTTTTTGCCCTTGCTTTTGGCTACATCATCCGCCGGGTAAAGCACTGTCGAAAGATGATCCTGGCACACAATGTCATCCCGCATGAAGAGTGGCTGTGCACCAGAAGCCTGCTCCGCTTTGCCTTTGAACCTGCAGACGCTATCCTTGTCTTGAGCAGATCCTGCCTGCTGGATCTCAAACGCAGCCTGCCCAGCAAGGTCGTGAAAAAGGCTATCTTGGGCTTTCATCCCATTTACGATCAACACATCGGTGACAATTGCAAAAGCAATGTCCTGCCCAGATTGCTCTTTTTTGGTTTGATCAAGGAGTATAAGGGTCTGGATACCTTATTGGAAGCTATGCCGATTATCAGATTGGCGATCCCGGATGTGAGGCTCTTGATCGCCGGCTCGGTCTATGGCGATAAATCTATCTATACCAGACAGATCGATAAGCTGGAACTGAAGGCAAATATCGAAACAGATTTTCGCTATATCAGTGATGCAGAGGTCAGCGATTATTTCTGCAAATCAGATGTCTGCATCCTGCCGTACAAAAGCGCTACCCAAAGTGGGGTGATTGCCACTGCCTTTAGTCACGATACACCCGTGATCGCATCAAACATCGGAGGTCTGAGTGAGTACATCGAGGATGGCGTCACCGGCTTGCTGGTGCCCGCGGATGATCCTCCTGCTCTGGCCGCAGCCGTGATCCGTTTTTACACTCAGGAACTGCTTAGCCCAATGCAAGAAGCAATCCGTGAATACAAGGAAAAAAATACCTGGACCGAACTGGTGAATCTGATCTTGCAAGCATGAAAATCCTGCTCATCAGCTACTACTTTCCGCCCTGTGGAGGAGCTCCGGTTCAACGCTGGCTCCGCTTCATTCCGCCTTTGGTAGCCCGGGGGCATCAGATCACGGTGATCACTTCCAAAAATGGCGATTATCCCTTTGAGGATCCTCAGCTCTGTGAGAAAATCCCTCCGGCTGTCAAAGTGATCCGGGTACCGGCTCTGGGCATGACCAGGATCTGGAAGCTGCTGAGTGGAAAGAATAGTCAAATGCCCTATGGCAGCATCCCGCAACAGGCTGGATTGGTGAGTAAGATCCTGATCTGGCTACGGCTAAACCTGATCATTCCTGATCTCAGGGTATTCTGGAATCCGGCTGCATATCGGGCTGCTTTGCGGGAACTACGGGTTGCACCCTATGATACTCTTATCACCACCGGTCCTCCTCATAGTAGCCATCTGCTGGGCTTGAAACTCTCCCGCACACTGAGGATCAAGTGGTGTGCAGATTTTCGGGATCCCTTCAGCCAGATTCACTATCTGCAGCTTTCTCCACCGTCCAAAACCACTTTGGCTATCCATAGATATATGGAAAGGAAGATATTAGCTCAGTCTGATCTTTGCACCGTCGTTTCAGCAGCTATCGCCGATGCTCTGCCCGAAGGCAGCAAGATAGTAATTCATAATGGCTATAACCCCCAGGATTTTGTGGCTCTGAAGCACCGGCCAGCTGGATACTTTCGCATAAAGTATGTGGGGCAATTAACCGCGGGGCAGAATGTCGGTCTCATTTCAGCTTTCTGCTCCCTAATGACCAGGGATTACACCCTCAGCTTGATCGGCACCCAGCTGGGCGAAAAGCAAAGGGCAGAGCTGGAATCCGCCTGTGCTGAAAGGCTCCGGATTGCAGCCTTCAAACCCCACAAAGGAGCGCTGGAGGAAATGGTGAACAGCGATCTTCTACTCTTGATTATCAATGATTATGAAGGCAATAGCGGGGTGCTCACCACCAAGCTCTTTGAGTATCTGGCAGCCCGGACCCCGATCTTGTGCTTCTGTCCGGCAGATTCTGCAGCAGCACAGGTAATCCGGGAATGCAAGGCTGGTAATAGCTTTGCTTATGGGCAAATCCCGGAAGCGGTGAAGTGGGCTGAAAGTCTGAAGTCATCTCAGCGCACAGACGGCGATATTTTATCCTATAGTATTGACCATCAGATAGATATCCTGGAAAATGCTCTATTGAAGCAAAATAGTGATTGACAAATATGCACCCTTATACATTGTGACTTAAATACTAAGCTAATAAAGAGGAAACAATGCCACAACACAAATCTCCCCTTAAACGCATGGGCACAGACAAGAAAAGAAACGCCCGTAATAACTACGTAAAACATACGATCCGGACTCTGACCAAAGAGTTGCAACAGAAGCCTGAAAACCGGGAAGCCAAACTCAACGAACTGTACTCTCAGCTGGATAAAGCGGCCAAAAAAGGCGTGATCCACAAACGTACTGCCAGCCGCAGAAAAGCCCGTTTGGCAGCTTTTGTAAACAAACAGGAGAGCTAAACAAAGAGAGCCGGAGGGGCTGTGGCCAAAAAGAAAAAGAAGCGCCGTAGTATCCTCAGCAGGATAATACGAGTTATTCTGTTTGCACATTTATGGTTTTGGGGGATTGTGGCAACGCTGTGTATCATCTACAGCTTCGTCAATCCCCCTGTTACACCGCTCATGATTCAACGCTATTTGCTGAAAGGACATCCCATCTACAAACGAAGATACATCAAGCTGGAGAAGATCCCTCAGCGCACTCAAAGCAAGCTGATCGCACTCGAAGATGCAAATTTCTATTCGCATTTGGGCTTTGAATGGACGATGGTGAAAGAAGCATACCGCAAAAACAAAACGGCTGGGAAGATTCGCTTTGGTGGCTCCACTTTGAGCAATCAGCTTGCCCGCAGCCTGTTTCTGAGCACAGATCGAAACTATTTGCGCAAGTATATGGAAGTGCAGGTGACTCTGATCATGGAGCTGATCATGAGCAAAGCCAGAATCCTGGAACTATATTTCAACTATGTGGAATGGGGCAAGGGCATATACGGCATCGAAACTGCGGCAAAAGCATATTACAATACCAGCACAGCCAAGCTCACCCAAATCCAATCCATGCGCATGCTCAGCATCCTGACAAATCCCATCAAATACACGCCGCATACATATTCAAAATCAGCTTCTGCCAGAGAACGCATGCTTTTTTTGCAAAGGTATTTCTAATGCAAGAGAAATTCCTCTATCACATCTGGGATGAAGGGCATCTAAAGCCAGAGCTTGAGACCGTCAGCGGACACAAGCTCAAGATAATCTATCAGGGACAATTCAACACCGGCCGCGGTCCTGACTTCAAGAACGCCATCATTGAGCTTGAGGGCCTACAGCAGCGCGGAGACATCGAGATTCATCTCAGAACCACGGACTGGCAGGCACACAATCATCAGGAAGATGTTTTTTACAACGACGTGGTCTTGCATGTGGTGTTGCAGCATAATTCCAGCTATCCCAGCACCATCCTGGAAGATGGCTCTGCAGTCGAGATCCTGAGCATGCAAGATCAACTCAGTGAAGACATCCAAAAGCTGCTGCAAGAGCATGATGAGACCCAGAAGCCCGCCGTCTATTGTGATTTACTCTCAGCCATCGACAATGATCGCCTTCTGTCTATCTTGCATCAAGCCGGAATGCGGAGATTTGCCGCAAAACTGAAACGCTTCAATACCGCATTATCCCTCAGCAGCTTCGACCAGATTTTGTATGAAGGCATCTTTGAAGCCTTGGGCTACGACAAAAACAAACTCAATACTCTGCACCTGGCCCAATTTCTTCCCCTGAAACAGCTTCAGGAATACAAAGCCCAAGGACTCAGCAAAGCCCAGCTCTGCGCCATCTATCTTTGCGCCTCTGGACTGCTGAAACACAATAGCCGAATCATTGATGCCGCCCTATCCGAACGCTTGTGGCGCGATTATGAATTACAAGCCTGGCAGGGACAAAAGATCGCCATAGACTGGCAGCTGTTTCGCATCCGTCCCCAAAACCATCCCCTCAAAAGATTGATCTATATCAGTGATCTGATCTGGGAAAATCTCGATCGGGGTCTGATCAAGACCTTCATCAGCAGCATGGAAACTGAGGATGATATGTTCAAAGCATTTTCCCGCCTATGGATACCACGTTCGCCATATCCGGATCTGCCACCTCAGACTCTGGGTAAAAGTGTGCAGAAAAACATCTACCTCAATATCTTCCTGCCGGTAATGGCACTCTGGCATCAGAAAATGTCTGCTGACGCCGAATCCATCTATCAGGCATATCGGGAGTTTTCTCCTTTGCAAGCAAACTATGTCACCCGCTTTATGCAGCGCTATCTCAGCGATTCTCAGATCAAACTGGCAAATAGCAAAGCCATCTACCAACAGGGTCTGATGGATATCTATCACCGCTTTTGCAATTGGCATTACTGTGCCGAATGCCTCGCCAAAGCAAAAAGCTGAAAACTGCATCAACAAACTGCAAAGCTCTTTGCTATTGAGCTCATACTACCCTATTCTCCTGATCTGATCGCCAGCTTAGCGGCTCTGAACAGGATCTCCGGCTCTGCTCCCCGCTTGCTAATACACTATCAATGCACTACCAATACAGATCTGACCCGTAATGGTACCGTAATGGTATGGGGGAAGCGATAGCCTGCCCAGGCTTGAGCAGACACTATCGCCTTTAATGCAGCCGGAAGCTCTGCCGATGCTGCTGGCAAGCCCCAAAACTCTGCAAGGCAGCGTAGTGTCTCAGGGTTCCATATCCTTTGTGAGCGGCAAAGCCATATTCAGGATATTGGGGATCAAGCTCGCGCATGAGCTGATCCCGATGGACCTTGGCCAGGATCGATGCTGCTGCGATGCAGGCATGATTGCGGTCACCCTTTACCACAGATTCACCTTTGATGCTTTGGGGGAGATCATTGCCATCCACCAGGGCATAATCTGCCACCGAACGTAGTGCCTCAAACCCCTTGCAAAAGCCCAGCAGGCTGGCCTGGCGGATATTGATCTGATCGATGATACCAGCCTCAATCTCCACTATCTGATACGCAGTGGCCTGCTGGATGATCATCTGATACAAGATCTCCCGCTTCCTAACCGAGAGCAATTTGGAATCGTTCAAACCATCAAGGCAAACCGTGTAATCCAGGATCACAGCTGCGATGACAACCGGTCCCGCCAAAGCACCGCGACCAGCTTCATCTATGCCCATGATGCAGTTTAAGCCACGCTTGGATAGCAATTGCAGGTCATTTTGATATAGCAGATTCATTTTTGGCCAGAATGAAGAACAGCCGATAATGACGATGGTCGATTCCGGAGATCTTTTTGGGATAGTAGTTTGCCTTGTTATCTGTGCTATGAATGGCCTTGAGGGTAAAGCCCGTTTCTTTGATCAGATCGATCAGTTCCTGGCTGCGATAGACTTTTTGCTGATGCTCTTCTTCTTGCAGGCTAAAAGCTGCACCGGTCTCTTTGAACAGACTCAGGTGCGAGACCTGCTGCCTCTGCCCCACCTTGTAATAGGCTTCGTGTACCAAGCGGGATTCGGGCTCGATGATGTAGTCACAGGAATCGCTGAAATTTTGCATGCTATTGAGCATAGTAGAGATATCAAAGATGAACAAGCCGCCTTCTGCCAGTGCAGCCCATACTTCTTTCAAGCAAATCAGGACCTGGGATCTTGAGGTAAGGTAGTTGATACTGTCAAACAGGCAAAGGATGAGATCAAATTCACTCTCCGGGATCGGATCTGTGAGCGCAGCCTGATAGAGCCGGGGTCTGAGCTGCTTTGCATAGGCATTTTCCAGCATCTGTGCAGAGATGTCACAGGCCTGCACTTCGCACCCTGCCTGGACAAATCTGGCTGCCACATTGGCTGTGCCACAGGCGAGTTCCAGCACTTTGCGACAAGCTCTCCTGGAATAGATCTTGTGCCATTGAGTCAGGCTGCTGAACCAGAGATCATAATCCACGTGAGCCATATAGCTGTCATAGCGATCGGCAAAAAAGCCATAGGCGCCGGAGCCTTCTTTGAGACAAAGCTGTGCGGTCATAAAGGGTATCATATCTTGATTGCTGATCTGCTTACAAAGTTTTTCGGCAAAATGCAAAGCAGTGCGAAAAGCTGCAGCGTGGTTTTGCCAGAGTTCGGCTCCCAGGCAGAGATGAAAGCCTTTCCTATCCAGAATAAAATGCATAAAGGCCTGGGGGGCGGAGGCCAGGATCGCCCGCAGCAGATCTTCGTGAGTGCAGACCAGCAGCTTCAAGGCTGAACGATTGGCATAAAACTCCCCCAAATATTCGATGCTGTGAAAGCCATACTCGGCCAGATCAGCTGCAGCTTGATGATCCGAAGCCAAAATGTATAAGACATGGTTTTGCAAGAGCTTTCTGACATCAGTTTGCAGTTCTCCGATTAAATACAGGATTCCGAAGTTTTTGCAGACGTGCAAACGCGGGAGATCTCCCCATAGTGCCCGGGCCAGGGCAAAATCCGGACACACCTCAAGCTCCGAGTGCAGATGCTCTGCTGCTACCGGGTCTGATGTCAAGTGCCAGGAGCTATACTCCTGCAGCGGGTAAAACCTCAGTTTTTCCGCATCGGAAGACTCAGATAGCAACAGCCTTAACTTCATGTTTATTTATCGCTACTCCCGGGTTTGGTGATGGGAGTGCCCAGCTTGCAAAGCTCACAATCCTCCGGAGCCCATAAGGGTATCTGCAGATTCAGCAGGCTTTCCACTGGAATGCCAAAATCTACCGGAGGCGCACTGCGATCCACCAAAAGCCCGATCGCCACCACCTGAATGCCTCTATCTGTGGCACATTTGATCACTTCCTGCACACTGCCGCCAGTGGAAACAATGTCCTCGATCACCACAGCTCTATGACTCTGCGAAAGATCAAAGCCATCCCTGAATATCATCTGTCCAACCTTTCTCTGGGTAAAAGCAAAGTCCTTGCCCAAGATCCTGGCCACATCAAAAGCCAGCACAATGGCGCCAAAGGCAGGGCCTATTACCAGATCAAAATTGTATTCAGCCAATCTGCCGGCTAGCCTTTTACAGAGTGTGTGGGTGGCTTCAGGATTTTGCAGGACGCGGATCTTCTCAATGTATTGATTGCTGTGATTGCCGCTGGTGAGTTTGAAATGACCTTCCAAAAGGGCATGCTCATTCTTGAGGATTTCGGAACACAGATAGGCATCATTGAGATCTTCCAGCAATGTGGTGGCCTCAGATTCTACATCGGCAAAGACTTGCAATTCTATCATATACATATCTCCAGCCATTGAGGGATACATGCTCAGGATGCGTTCATTTTGTAAAAATACTTCAAAGCCGGAATCCTCCAGAAAGCCTTTTGCCATTTCAGCTTCAAAGAGATCGGTGTAACTTGCGATGGTAACCAGATTGTCTTGCATGTTTTGCTCCTTTATTCACAAAAGGGGGCAGTAAAAACCACCCCCATATTTATCTACCTTGCGGGATCCAAGCAGATCAGCCTTTGCCGATCTCAATGCCGCGCTTGATAGCTTTTAGATTCAGCTCCAGAAGATCCGGATTCTTGGCTTTCATGTAGCTGGTGAGATCATCGGCGATGGTCTCGTATTTGATCAAAGCGGTTTTGCCGATCACAACGCCAATAGCCAGCATATTCAGCACCATGGCATTGCCGATCTCTTTGGCAATATCGCTCATGGGAGCGGCTATTTGGGTGATGTCATCACGTTTGCAGCCATTGGGGCACATGGAGGTGTTCAGGATCAGGATGCCACCAGGGCGGATCATGGGGGCAAACTTATCGATGGATGGTTGATTGAGGGCTACTAACACATCGGGGAAACTGACGATGGGCGAGGCGATCGCTTCATCAGATACCACGGTGGAGACATTCGCTGTGCCACCCCGCATTTCGGGTCCGTAAGAAGGCAGCCAGGATACGTTTTTCCCCTCTTTCATCCCAGCTTTGGCAATGAATTTCCCGATGGTAAGAACACCTTGTCCGCCGAAGCCTGCGCAAATTAACTCTGTAGTCATTATTCCACTCCTTCGCCTTTATCTCTGTAGCAGCCCGTCTTGAAGAAGGGCAGCATATTCTCTTTGGCCCAATCGCGGGATTTGATGGGATCCATTCCCCAGTTTGTGGGGCAGGTGGATATCAGCTCCACAAAGGTGAAGCCTCTGCCTTCCTTATTGTATTGGATAGCTTTGGATACCGCTTTCTTGGCCTTTATAATGTCTGCCGGGCTCAGCAGAGATACTCTTTCGATATAGTATGGCGCGACCAGGGTGGAGAGCAATTCACACACTCGGATGGGAAAGCCAATATCATCTGTCTTTCTGCCATAGGGACTGGTAGTGGTCTTCATTTCCGGCAGTGTGGTAGGAGCCATCTGGCCACCGGTCATTCCGTAAATGGCGTTATTTACAAAGAAGACCGAGATGTGTTCACCCCGATTAGCTGCGTGCACGATTTCTGCAGTGCCGATCGCAGCCAGATCACCATCACCCTGATAGGTGAAGACGTGCATATCCGGACGAGCCCGTTTGATGCCTGTAGCCACAGCCGGAGCCCGGCCATGAGCAGCTTCTGCCATATCCATATTGAAGAACTTGTAGGCAAAGACAGAGCATCCCACGGGAGCCACACCGGTCATCTGGTTGATCAGACCATGTTCATCAATGGCCTCAGCGACAAGGCGATGGGCTACACCGTGCAGGCAGCCGGGACAATAGGTAAAGGGAACTTTGGTAAGTGCTTCAGGTCTGTATGCTATTTTTTCCACGTTCTACTCCTTCAAAGCCGCTTCGAGCTTTTCTTTGATTTCAGCAGGAGTGAATACTACTCCACCCACTTTGCCCCAGAAATCTACCGGGACCTTGCCATTTACGGCGATCTTGACGTCTTCTACCATCTGCCCGGTATTCAGTTCAAACACATAGACTTTTTTGACCTTGGGACCGAGGGCTTTGGCGATATCGGCATAAGGGAAAGGCCAGACGTTGATGGGACGGATCATGCCGATGCTTTTACCCTCTTTCTTCAGCTCGTTGATGGCGGATTTTACCACACGGGAAGCAGTTCCCCACGCCACGCAGAGGATTTCGTTGTCGTCTGATAAGTCGTATTTCTCAAGGCTAATCTCGTTTTTCTCGATCTCAGCATATTTCTTGTAAAGGTTGTTCACGTGCTTTTCCAGCATCAGGGGATCGATTTCCAGAGAATTGATCTCATGATGGTGCTTTTTGTCGCCATCTTCATTGGGGCAGATGCACCAGGATTCGTGCTGGTGCCACATCTCAGCCACTTCTTCATCAGTCTTGGCAGGACGAAATTCTACTGGTTCCATCATCTGACCCAGCATGCCATCAGCCAGGATCATCACCGGAGTGCGATACTTATCTGCCAGATCAAAGGCATCGGATGCCATATCGGCAAATTCCTGCACCGAACTTGGAGCCATCACGATCAAGCGATAATCCCCATGTCCACCACCTTTGGTAGCCTGGAAATAATCTCCCTGGGCGGGTTGAATATCGCCCAGACCAGGACCACCGCGTTGCACATTGACGATCACGCAGGGCAATTGCGCCCCGGCGATATAGGAGATCCCTTCCATCTTCAGAGAGATGCCAGGAGAGGAGGATGAGGTCATCACTCTTTTGCCGCAGCCAGCTGCGCCATAGACCATGTTGATGGCAGCTACTTCGCTTTCGGCCTGCACGAAGGTGCCATCCACTTTTGGCATCATCCGTGCCATATATTCAATCAATTCGCTTTGAGGAGTGATGGGATAGGCGAAATACAATCTGCAACCGCTGCGAATGGCAGCTTCTGCTACAGCTTCATTTCCTTTCATCAATATCTTTGCCATTTCTACCTCACTTCTCCACCGTTATTGCCACATCGGGGCAGGTTACATAGCACATCTTACAGGCGATGCACTTATCTTGCTCGAAACATTCTGCATAATGGTAGCCTTTGGCATTGATGTTTTCCGAAAAGCGAATGATCTTTTTCGGACAGGCAGCAATGCATAAGCCACAGCCTTTGCAGTAATTTGGGTCAACCGTCATTCTTGGCATGGTTGTACTCCTTTAGACATATTTTTTCACTGAAGTGATAGTAGCAAGAGCGGCTAAAATCTGTCAACTTATTTTCCACACTTTGCCCCCATCCGGCTTTTACACGGGAAAAAAGGGATTGACACAGACCTGCCACCAGGAAAGCATGCGATATTCTACATTATTAAGGATTTAAACAACACATGGAAGAGAATAAAGTAATCTATTCGATGTCTGGAGTGGGCAAGGTAGTGGATGGCAACAAGCACATCCTCAAAGACATCTATCTGGGCTATTATTATGGAGCCAAGATCGGAGTGGTGGGACTCAACGGTTCCGGCAAGAGCACCCTGCTAAAGATTATGGCAGGCCTGGATACAGATTTCATCGGCGAGATCGCGATGTCCAAGGGCTACAGCATTGGTTATCTGGAGCAAGATCCGCAGCTGGATCCGGAAGCCACGGTGCTCGACGTGGTGCAGGAAGCAGTGGCCGATACTCTCGCCCTGATGCAACGTTATGATGAGATCAATCAGCAGTTTATGGAGCCGATGTCCGAGGCCGAGATGGACAAGCTCTTGCAGGAGCAGGGTAAGGTGCAAGACCAACTGGATGCTGCCAGCGCCTGGGATTTGGATAGCAGGCTGGAGCAGGCGATGGATGCGCTGCGTTGCCCACCTTCTGAGCTGCAGATCAAGGTGATCTCCGGTGGAGAGCGCCGCCGCGTAGCTTTGTGCAGATTGTTGCTCCAGGAGCCCGATATCCTGCTGCTGGACGAGCCTACCAACCACCTGGATGCCGAAACCATCCTCTGGCTGGAGCATCATCTCAAGCAATACAAGGGCACCGTGATCGCCATCACTCATGATCGCTATTTTCTGGATAATGTGGCAGGCTGGATCCTGGAGCTCGACCGCGGCGAAGGCATCCCCTATCAAGGAAATTACTCATCCTGGCTGGAGCAAAAAGCCCAACGTCTCGCCACCGAGCAGAAGGGTGAAAAAAAGCGCCAGAAAACTCTGGCGGATGAACTTGAGTGGATCCGCAGCAGCCCCAAAGCCCGCCAAGCCAAGAGCAAAGCCCGGATCCAAAACTATGAAAAGCTGGCGGAACAAAGATATAACAAAGAGATCACCACCGATCAGATCGTGATCTTCCCCGGACCCAAACTGGGCAGCAATGTGATCTCGGCTCGTGGCGTATCCAAAGGATATCAGGACAAGCTGCTCTATGCGGATCTGGAATTTGATCTTCCTGCCGGAGGAATCGTAGGCGTGATAGGCCCCAATGGCGCTGGCAAGACCACACTCTTTGAAATGATCGTAGGAAAGATCACCCCAGATAGCGGTGAGATCAAGCTGGGCGAAACGGTCAAGCTCTCCTATGTGGATCAGGTACGAATGCTGGATTCGGAAAAGACCCTGCTGGAACTCATCGGTCAGGGACGGGATCTGCTCAAGATCGGAGGCCATGAGATCAATGTGCGCGAATACATCAGCAAATTCAATTTCTCCAGCAAAGAGCATGTCAAACCCATAAACATCCTCAGTGGCGGGGAGAAAAACCGCGCCTATCTCGCCCTGTCGCTACAAGCCGGAGGCAATGTCCTGCTCTTGGACGAACCCACCAACGATCTCGACGTCTATACCATCCATGCCCTGGAAGAAGCTTTGCTGGATTTTGCCGGATGTGCTGTGGTGATCAGTCACGATCGCTATTTTCTGGACCGAGTCTGCACTCATATCCTGGCCTTTGAAGGAGAAAGCACCAGCAAATGGTTCGAAGGCAATTTCAGCGATTATGAAGAGAACAAATTGATGCGGCTGGGTGAAAAAGCCCTCATTCCCAAACGGATTAGCTATCGCAAGCTGAGCCGGGTCTGAGCTGACTCGCCGCTGCTTTGGCCCCGATGTTTCAGCCCAAGCTCAGCGCTATATAAACCCGTAATAAAGCCGCGTGCACGGGTTTATCACGGCTTGATATCAGGTCAAACATAAGCTGACAAATCAGGAAAGCAATGATGACCGATGCACAGCCTGATGTTTTGGAGAGCAGCAGTTCAAATCTGCTTTCGCAAAGGCTGGTGATACTCGGCGATAGATTTAGCTTGACTCAAATGAAAGCCATGCAGAATTGGCTGATGATGAACTAACTAAGGAATTACAATGGAAAACGAAACAAAAACGGTAGTCCCAAACTTTATCCGTAATATTATAGAAGAAGACCTGAAAAGCGGAAAACACGACTATATCATCACTCGTTTCCCGCCAGAACCGAATGGATATCTGCATATTGGTCATGCCAAATCCATCTGTCTGAACTTTGGATTGGCACGGGATTTTGGTGGTAGATGCCACCTTAGATTCGACGACACCAACCCGGTGAAAGAAGACACTGAATATGTGGACAGCATCATGGCAGATGTGCGCTGGCTGGGTGGAGATTGGGGCAAACACCTCTATTATGCCTCAGATTATTTTGACCAACTCTACGACTATGCCGAGATCCTGATCAAGGCGGGAAAAGCCTTTGTCTGCGACCTCAGTTTTGATGAGCTCCGCGCCCATCGGGGAACCCTCACTGTGCCGGGCAAAAACAGCCCCCATCGCGATCGCAGTGTGGAAGAAAACCTCGAGCTCTTTCGCAAGATGCGGGACGGTGAATTTCCCGATGGCAGCAAATCCCTGCGGGCAAAGATCGATATGGCGAGCCCCAACCTCAATATGCGGGATCCCGTGATCTATCGCATCAAAAAGACCGACCACCACCGCACAGGCGATAGCTGGCAGATCTATCCCATGTATGATTACACGCATTGCATCTCGGATGCTCTGGAAGGGATTACCCACTCCATCTGCACCCTGGAGTTTGAAGACCATCGCCCTTTATACGATTGGTTTTTGGATCAATTGCCGGTGCCCTGCCATCCCCGGCAGATCGAATTTGCCCGGCTGAATCTCAGCTATACCGTGATGAGCAAACGTCTGCTGCTCGATCTGGTCAAAAAGGGCTATGTAAAGGGATGGGACGATCCCCGCATGCCCACCATCGCCGGCATGAGACGCCGAGGATTTACCCCCGAAGCGATTCGTGATTTTGCTGATCGCATCGGTGTGGCAAAAGCCAGCTCGATGGTAGATTTTGACCTCTTAAACTTCTGCGTGCGGGAAGATCTGAACAAAAAAGTTCTCCGCCGGATGGCGGTGATTGATCCCATCAAGCTTACCATCCGAAACTATGAAGATGGCAAGAGCGAGGAGATCGAAGCAGATAACAATCCCGAAGATGAGGCCGCTGGCAAGCGCATGATTAGTTTCTCAAAGCATCTGTATGTGGAACGTTCAGACTTTTTGGAAGAGCCCCCCAAAGGCTGGTTTCGCCTGGCTCCAGGGCGTGAAGTGCGGCTCAAACATGCATACTATATCACCTGCGAAGAAGCGATCAAAGATGATTCCGGCAATGTCACCGAGCTGATCTGCACGCATGACCCCAAGAGCCGGGGTGGCTGGAGCGATGACGGTCGCAAAGTAAAAGGCACCATCCATTGGGTGGAGGCAAATAGCGCAATCCCACTGGAAGTAAGGCTCTATGACCATCTCTTCACGATCCCGGATCTGAGTGCTGTGGAAGAAGGTAAAAGCTACCTGGACTATCTGAATCCTGATAGTTTGATCGTGAATAACAAGGCCATTGGAGAAAGCGCTCTGGCCACCGCAAAATCCGGTGAGAAATACCAGTTTCTGAGATTGGGCTACTATAGTGTGGATTACGATAGCAGCCCAGATAAACCAATATTTAACCGCATCAGCACCCTCAGGGATAGCTGGGCGAAAAAACAAAAAAAGTAGGGGTTGTGCCCGACACACCCAGAGGAGGAAAAATATGATCTATAAAGTAGTACTTATCAAGATCGACCACCGTGCCACTGAAGCCACCAGAGTACAAGGGATCCTGACCGACTTTGGCTGCAATATCAAAGTGCGCCTGGGTCTGCATGAGGTCTCCAAAGAATTCTGTGCCAACGATGGCCTGGTAGTCCTGGAAGTAGAAGGCGAAAAAGCTATCATCGATCAAATGCTCGAAAAGCTCAATGCCATCGAGTATGTAAATGCCAAAATGATCGAGATGTAATTTCTCCTTTTCCCAATCTTGATCAAGCCGGTACTTTCGGGTGCCGGCTTTTTTTTGTGGAGATCAGCTCAGAGACTGCAGGATAAGCACCATATTCTGATCCGGCCATTCTGATGGTCATCATATTGGCTGATGCCCCGCACCCAATAAACGCTTCTGAATCCTGAAAGGACGGCAGCATGCTATCTGAAATGCAATCGCACTGAGACTCTACCGGTGGCTTTTCATAGCCTTGAAGGGAGATATGCAGGAGCATTTGTTTCATTGGGGGACAGTGTTCTGGATTCCTGATCAGGTCAGGAATGACGAAGGGGGATGGTGCTAATACTTCCATCTGAAAGCCTTGCGTTTCAGCTATGCGCAAGGCTCTTTCTTCTTGAGAACGCGAAGAATTTTGCAGGATTCTCTTGACAATAGATTGGCAGCATTATTAGTGTAACGTGAGTAATAAATTTTTCTAATAGAGGTGATTATGATTACACACAACAAGCTTTTAGCAGTGATGTCACTGATCCTGGCTTTGACTGTTTCTTTTCTTTATGGAAATCCCCCTGAACCAACGGATCTTTCCTGGGATTTCACGACTGACTTCTTGAGCTGGGAATCTACCAGCGATCCCGATAGTTTCCAAGTCTGGATCTATCAAGACGGAGTTCTGGAAGATACCGTGCATAATATCGCCGGTACTACAAGGTCGCAAGATTTGAACGCAGTGCTATACGCTCTGGGTACAGATGCCAGCTACACCGCAAAAGTGGTAGCTTTTGACTCTGAAGGCAGCAGCACGCAATCAGCTCTATCCGAAGCCAACATCAAAGGCATGGCCTCGCTTGGAATCACTGCTGAGATTGAATACGGATCTGATCCGGTAAACTTCATCTTCAACCAGAGCAGCGGCAGCAGCTTCACTATGGATGCTTTTACTTATAGTTCAGCTACTACTGCATACAACTACAGTACTTATTATGCTGCAGATTCCTTGAAAATCAGCTTTCCTGCTGCCGGGCAATATCAATTGACTGCAGAGTTTCATGGTAGCAGCACCGAGACTACTTTTTCGCAAGCCTTAGTAAGCGAAACGGTTTATGTGCCACTAAATCCTGCAACAAGTGCTGATGGAATGGATGGCAATGGTAACCCCAATGCCGATACCCAGAGTAATGTTTTGACCATCGTGGTAAATCCTGGTAACACTGATTTCGAAAAGACCTACACTCTACGATTCAGACGTCGGGCGAATAATCCTCCTGCCAATATCTCGAATATTACTCGTACATCATACGCCTTCACTTGTGTGGTAAATGGATCTGAAGGTACACCGCAAACGGTCAATGGTGACAATCTTTCCTCCTTGCAGGATCTACGCTGGAGTGTAAATAGCGACACTGGCACGGGGTATTTTGATGATAATCAACTGAAGCCTTTGAGTAATGGTGATGTAACCGTGACGGCAACTTTGGTGGATGACAGCAGTATTTCTGCCACTTCCGGAACCTACACCTTGAGCGGAGAATCGAATTGGGATCCGCATTTGGGAAAACTGGAACTCAGAGGCAAAACCGGATCCCTGATCAACCTCAACCCTCTATTTAGCTCTGACCCCTCTACCACAGGAGAATATTCCTGCAGCATTGTGGATGATTTTTCCACTCTCGAGCTAAGCTTGATGGCGCCATACGACAGCCAGATTTATATCGATGGAGCAAGAGTATCTTCCAACGGGAAGAGCATACTTAGAATCGGCCCTACTGATCCTGTGGATGGACCTGCCAATATCACCTATGAAATCAGGGTGGAAAACGCACAGGGACACAAGGATTATGTTCTGAACATTCAGCGTGAGATAAACCCTCGCTTGAAGTATGGCAGAACTACAGGTGATGCACCTCACCTCGCTTCCGCTGATGAAGATGTTTTTGATCTGAATACTGCTCTTACAGACAAGTTTACAGTGCAAGCCTGGGTACGCTGGACAGTTGATCCAGCCGATTCGAGTAATGATAGTTGGGCAAACATTGCTTCACAGACCATCTCAAGCAATGGAACGAATGGTGTGTTTTGGTTGCAACATAACTACAACAACTCAAGCTTTGAATTTGCGATCAATCCCACTGGAGATAGGCGATATGTACTTTCA
>CAZCRD010000081.1:0-4691 GCA_964501025.1 uncultured Candidatus Cloacimonadota bacterium
CGCCAGGCGGCATCTCAGATCAGCATATAGATGATATGGAGCAACCATGAAAATCCACAAGTCCTATACCTTTGACGATGTCCTGTTGTTACCCAGACATTCCACCGTGTTACCTGCCACTGTCGAGTTATCCACCCGGCTTACCCCAAAATTGTCCCTGAAAATACCCTTACTTTCGGCAGCGATGGATACCGTTACAGAAGCCGAAACGGCGATCGCCATTGCCCGTGAAGGCGGCCTGGGTGTGATCCACAAGAATATGAGCATTGCGGATCAAGCCCGCCAGGTACATCTGGTGAAACGCGCTGAAAGCGGCATCGTTTCTCATCCTTATACGATCTCACCTCAGGACAATCTGGCCAAAGTGATCGAGCTGAAGAATAAGTTTCGGGTTGGAGGCTTCCCGGTGGTGGAGGGAGATCTTTTGGTGGGCATTCTCACCAATCGCGATATCCGCTTTGAGACCGACCTCAGTCGTCCGGTCAAAGAGCTTATGACTCCCCGGGAAAAACTTATCACGGCCCCAGAGACCATCTCTTGGGATGATGCCGTGGCGCTCTTGCAGAAAAACCGGATTGAGAAGCTGTTGCTTACCGATGCTCAGGGCTTGCTCAAAGGCATGATCACTGTGCGTGACATCATGAAGCGGCAAAACTACCCTCAGGCAGTGCAGGACAGGAAAAACCGTTTGCTCGTAGCTGCCGGCATCGGAGTGACGGGAGACTATCTGGAACGTGCACAGGAGCTGGCCAATGCCGGAGTGGATCTCATCGTGATCGATACAGCTCATGGACATCACATCAATATCAAGACCGCTTTACAAAAGGTAAAAGCCCGGCTTGATACTGAGATTATGGCTGGCAATGTTGCCACTGCAGAAGCCTGCAAATACCTCATCGACAATGGCGCCGATGCCATCAAGGTCGGTATTGGCCCCGGCTCGATCTGCACCACCCGAGTCGTGGCGGGAATTGGAGTCCCTCAGCTCTCTGCGGTGATGAATTGCGCTCTGGAAGCAGATAAGGCGGGGATCGGTATCATCGCCGATGGTGGAGTCAAATACTCCGGTGACATCGTCAAAGCCTTGGCCGGTGGGGCAGCAGCGGTGATGATTGGCTCCCTCTTTGCCGGATGTGACGAAAGCCCCGGCGAAGCCATCATCTACAATGGCAGAAGATTCAAAAGCTATCGTGGCATGGGCTCCATCGGTGCGATGCAGAGCGGAAGCAAGGACCGCTATTTCCAAAGTGAATCCGAAGCTAACAAACTCGTGGCCGAGGGCATCGAAGGTATGGTGCCCTACAAAGGTCCGCTCAAAGACTTTATCTACCAATTGATCGGTGGTTTGCGCAGTGGTATGGGCTACATCGGTGCCCATGACCTCAATGCCCTGCGCCAAAATGCCGAATTTGTGGAAATCAGCCCGGCTGGACTCAAGGAATCTCACCCTCACGATGTGCGCATTACCAAAGAAACACCAAACTATCAAAGCGGAGATTGAGCCTGCTACAACTGCCCTGTTAAGGTCTTTTCTGTATCACCTCAAAGTGGAACGGGGCATGGCAGCAAATAGCATCGAAGCTTATGAGCGGGACATTAGTGATTTTCTTGGCTTTGTCCCCCAAAAGGTGGAGGACTATCTGCCCGATGATATGATCCGCTATCTAAAAGTCTTGCAGGATCTGGGCATGCAGGATAGCTCAATTGCGCGCAAACGGGTAGCCATCAAGCAGTTTTTTGATTACCTCCTGGTGTGTGATCATGCCATTCAGCTGGATTTTGATCTGGTGCCCAAGATCAAGATCGGCAGCTATCTGCCGGATACGATCTCGGTGGAAGAGATGAAGCAGCTTTTGGATTCACTGCCGATGGCAGATAGTCTCAGCTTTCGCAACAAGGTGATGATGGAATTGCTCTATGCCACGGGCATGCGCATTTCCGAGCTGCTGGGGCTCACCATTCATGATCTGTATCGAGATCAAAACATGATCCTTGTCCACGGGAAAGGCAGCAAGCAGCGTTATGTGCCGTATCTAAATTCTCTAAATCCCCTTTTGAATACCTATTTGAGTGTGCATCGTCCCAGTTTGCTGCAGCTGAAACAAGGCGATTTTCTCTTTCTGAATCGCTTTGGGGCCAGGCTCTCTCGCATGGGATTTTGGAAGATTCTCAAGCAAGCTTGCCTCAAGGCCGGGATCAAGCATGATGTCAGCCCCCATACCTTTCGGCATTCTTTTGCCACTCACTTACTGGAAGCCGGAGTAAACCTGAGAGTGGTGCAGAGCCTGCTGGGGCATTCCAGCATCAATACTACCCAGATCTATACGCATGTGGATATCCGCTGGCTGGTGGAAACCCATCGTCAATACCATCCTCGTGCTTAGCTGATAAATCCGAATTTTATATTGTACTTAAGGAGTAAAAATGAAACAGATCCTAACGATTCTCACCCTGATAATCCTGCTCACTTTGAGCGCATGTGGCAAGGCCGATAGCTCTTTGGAGCAGATCAGCGTGACCCTGGATTGGACCCCCAATACCAATCACACCGGACTCTATGTGGCGCAGGAAATGGGCTATTTTTCTGATCAAGGCCTGGATGTAGAGATTTTGCAACCCGGGCAGGGAATCACGGACCAGATAGTGGCCACCGGAAAAAGCCCATTTGGCGTAAGCTATCAGGAAAATGTGATCCGCGCACGCAGTGAGGGGATTCCTCTGGTCTCGATCGCCGCCGTGATCCAACATAATACTTCCGGTTTTGCCTCTTTGCAAGAAGCCGGAATCACTTCTCCCAAAGATTTTGAGGGCAAGCGCTATGGTAGCTGGGATAGCCCTTCCGAGCTTGCAATCCTCAAAAACGTCATGCAAAAAGCTGATGCTGATATCGACCAAGTGCAGATTGTTTCCGGTGTCTATGATTTCTTTTCCACCATCGGTAAAGATGCTGATTTTGAATGGATATACTATGGTTGGGATGGCGTGATAGCCGAGCAGAAGGGAGTTAAGATCAATTACATCCCACTCAAAGATCTCAATCCGGTCTTTGATTATTACACCCCGGTGCTTATCAGCAGCGAAGACTTTTTATCAGAGCATCCGGATATCGCCAGAAGCTTCCTCACTGCAGTGAAGATGGGCTATGACTACTGTATCCAGAACCCCGAAAAAGCCGCAGATATCCTGATCAAACACGTGCCTGAGCTAAATGCAGATCAGGTAAAGCTCAGCATGGACTATCTGGCAGATGAATATCAGGCGGATGCCCAGTATTGGGGCTTGCAGAGCAATGAGGTCTGGTATGGTTTTGCAAATTGGATGAGCGACGAAGAGCTAATTCCAAAGCCCATTAGCGTGGATCAAGCTTTCAGCAATGAATATCTGATTCCCTGATGTCTATCCTCTCCGCCTCAGCCCTGAAAAAATCATTTCTGTTCAAGGGCACCATATCAACGGTGCTCCAAGATATCAATCTAAAGCTGGAACCAGGGGAATTTGTCAGCATCGTCGGCGCCAGTGGCTGTGGCAAGACTACCTTGCTGGAACTCTTGGCCGGAATCACTCTCCCTGATGGCGGTGCCATCCACTATCAGGGAGAGCAGATCACCGGGCGCACCGGCTTTCTGGGCTATATGCCGCAACAGGATCTGCTCTTTCCCTGGCTCAAGGTGATCGACAATATCTTGCTTCCCTGCCGCATTCAGGGCATCAATATCCCCCAGGCAAGACAGAGAGTGAAAATGCTCTTACCCGTATTTGGCCTGGAGGAATATCCCGAATATCTGCCCTGGCAGCTCTCCGGGGGGCTAAGACAAAGAGTGGCTTTAGCCCGCACTTATATGACAGGCTCTCGGGTCTGGTTGCTTGATGAACCTCTGGCTAATCTGGATGCTATTACCCGCACTTCCCTGCAGGATTGGATGGCAGAAGTGGTAGAGAGATTGGAGCTTACAGTACTGCTGGTTACACATGATATCGATGAAGCGATCCGCTTGTCTGACCGCGTAGCAGTGATGAAAGCAGGTAGCTTCACCAGCCTGATCCAGATCCTCGATACCATGATTGAAAAAGAAAAAACCGAGCTGAAAGAGCAGATCCGCCGACTGCTCTAAGCCAGCAGCAGATACAGCTTCGCCCCATCGCTTATGCAACACACTGCGATCGCTGCCTTTTTCGCTATATAGCTAAAGCTGGTAAAAAGAGTGGTGTTCAATTATGGCTCCTATATACTATGTGCTGGACTCCTCCTGGACATATTTACATCCTCTGGGATTGCAGGGACTTAATCTGCCCCAGCCGATTGGGCTGCCAAATTCTGGGCTGCCAAACTCCGATTTGGCAGAAACGGCGAAGCTGCTCCGAAGAAAAGGCCTGAGGCCTTTGTGGCAAATTCAATTTGCCACCCCAATTGCCACGCCGATAGCCACTCCAAGCTTGAGAACTTGTTAAGGATCCAACAAAAATGATAGATTGACATGGATCAACATAATGAAAATAATGCATGTGATCGATAGATCTTACATAGATTGTGAGTAACGAGTGATATCAGATGCCCTCAAACAACC
The DNA here is from genome assembly GCA_964501025.1 of uncultured Candidatus Cloacimonadota bacterium. GTDB lineage: Bacteria > Cloacimonadota > Cloacimonadia > Cloacimonadales > Cloacimonadaceae > UBA5456. Next base: position 4,566 of record CAZCRD010000081.1, read on the forward strand.
TGAGAAACAATGTGTTGGTATTTACTGCAACTTTGGGGACTCAACATAATAACCCTGGTAAAATGGAGATTATCATGAAAACATCATTTCGTGTTTTACTTATTTCATTGGTTCTCAGCATATGCT
>CAZCRD010000082.1:0-19537 GCA_964501025.1 uncultured Candidatus Cloacimonadota bacterium
GCTCAGACTATCGGAACAAACCGTGCCCGTAAATTGCAAAGCGATAGCACCGATTATGATCCCATGGCTCCCTCTGCTGCCGGGACACTCTCCGGGACCTTCCCCAAAGCCACATTCATCATGTCTCCGCTGAGTGATGACCCCATGTTTGTGGTCAACCCTTCGGAAAATGATTTTGGCACAGTATTGCTTGGTTCCACAGCGCAGCAAAACTTCTTTATCGCCAATGCCGGTGGTGGAGAACTTGGTATCAATTCCATCACCATCAGTGGTGATGCGGCCTTTAGTCTTACTGATCTACCGGATTTACCGCAGAGCCTTGAAACTGGTCAGACGCTCATCTTTGGCGTTGATTACAGCCCCACTACTGAAGGTGATCACACTGCACAGATTAGCATCACAGACAATCAAACCCGGGAAGTGCATGTCATTGATCTCAGTGGTAATGGCTTTGATGCCACCGTATATACCATGCCTCTGATCGAAGCATGGGATGAAGCCTCAGTGCCAGATTTCCCTCTGGGCTGGAGCACAATCTTCAATACTACAGGCACTTCAGCTTATCTGAGAACCAGCACCACATCTCCATTTAGCGCACCAAACTGCGTGCAGATGGCGAATTCCACCGATGCCGCTGCTGAATTGATCCTAATCTCACCGATGTTTGATGCAGACATCGATCTTAGTGAAGTTCGGGTGAAATTTATGGCAAAAGGAGCCACCGGACACCTGCTGCAAGTGGGAACCATGTCTGACATCTCCGACGGCACCACATTCAGCATGGCGCAGGAATTGGACATAGTGAGCAATTGGAACGAGTATGTGGTAAATCTCACCGGACACACTCCCGCCGGACAGTACATTGCTTTCAAACATGGCAATGGCAGCACCTATGACACTACCTATCTGGATGACGTGACCATGGAATTGATCGCGGCAGATGATCTGGCGGCAACCGGTATTGTGGGAAATACTACCCCGAGTATGAACACAGCCACAAACTACACTGTGCATGTATTTAACAACGGTACTGCCACTCAAAGTGACTACCAGGTGCAGATCGTGGATGATGAAGGAGTGGTCATGGCCACTGCTGCAGGTGATCCTGTAGCCCCGGACGAGACTGTATCCACCTCTCTTTCCGTTACTTTTAGCACAGAAGGAGCTGCAAGCATCCAGGGTAAAGTAGTCCTGGCCGGTGATATCAACCCCGCCAACGACCTGACTGATCCCTTGAACTTGTTTGTACAGCCTGAGGACATCGTAGCCGTCACCATCGGTGAAGGCGACGAAATGCAAGGTATCCCCTGGGAGTTCTATTATAAGAACAGCCTGTTCCAGACCTTGTATTATCCTGATGAATTTGGCCTCTTTGGTCTGATCAATGCAGTGAGTTTTTACAACGACTTTTCCACTGATCTGCCGGGAATGCCAGTTAAATTGTGGCTGGGCACAACCACCGAGGAAGACCTTACTGATGGTTGGATAGATCCCACTACTCTGACCCTGGTCTATGATGGCAATGTAGATTTCCCCAGTGGGGCCAATACTATTACGATACCGCTGCAAACACCCTTTGAATACTTCAGCGGCAATCTCGTGCTCTATGCCAATCGTCCCATGGATACTCAGTACTACAGCTCCAGTGACGACTTCCTGGCACAGACTGTGGGAACCAATCGTGCCCGTAAACTCGTGAGTGATAGCACCACTTATGATCCTTTGGCTCCTTCAGCAGCTGGTACGCTATCCGGAGTGTTCCCAAAAACCACTTTCTTTATGACTGTGGATGGCATGGGCGCTCTTACCGGGACTGTTACAGCATCCGGCAGCCCTCTGGCTGATGTACAGATCAGCATTGATGATACCACTTTCGAGACCACAAGCTCTGCTTCTGGTGAATACTCCTTCCCATACATTCTCGAAGGTGATTATACCCTCACTGCCCATAAGGTTGGCTATGAGGATCAGAGTATAAACTTCAGCATTGTGGAAGATCAAACCACTACTGTCGACATAGTCATGAACGAATCCGCCTCTGTCAGCGTAAGCGGGACAGTGGTTGGCAGCGACAATCCTGCAGTTGGTCTCAGTGATGGCGTGATCACCCTTAGTGGAGTAATGGAATATACCGGTTTAACCAATGACCTGGGTGAATTCACCATCACCGGCGTGCTCTCCGGCAATACCTATAACTATGCCATCAGCAGAGCTGGATACCAGACTGCCACCGGGACCATCGTGGTGGGTGCCACAAACTACGATATGGAAACTATCACCCTGGAAGAGCTTACGCTGCCTCCATCCGGAGTCACCGCCACTCTGAACGACACCGAAACCGCAGTGAATCTGATCTGGGGTTCTCCTGGCACACCCGGAAACTTCTATTTCTTCGATTTCGAAAACGACGACGGGGATTGGCAGCCAACTGCCGACTGGGATGATCCCGTAGGTGACTGGGAATATACCGATGAATATGACATTGCTGATTGGAATCCGGTAAACCCCGGTACAAACGTGATTCCTCCGAACAATGCCTATTCCGGAACCGGTTTGTGGGGAACTGTGATAACCAGTAACTACACAAACTCCGGAGGCTCAAACTTCCTGACCCAGACCTTCGATTTCTCTGGATTTGACAATACCCAGATGAGTTTCTGGAGCTGGGAGAATGTATTTGGTAATTTCGACTATTGTCAGATACTTGTTAATGGAACTCTGGTCTGGGGTCCCTCTTGGGATTACTCAAATACCACATGGCAGGAGCGCATCATCGATCTTTCTGCTTATGATGGCATGAGTGATGTGGAGATCAGCCTGGAAATGTATGCCACCACCGTGGTGGATTATGCTGGCTGGTATGTGGATGACATCTATATCGGTCCTGCCGATCAAGCTGTTGTCACCTCTCCGCCTTCCATAATACCCGGAGATTTCCGTGGTCTGAGCGAACTTGAAGCCGCCGAACTGGCAGAAACCAGAGCCGCATCAAGACCTCCCAGGCGGATGGCAAATAACCTTAGACAACCCGTGAGCCATACTTCCAGAATCCCAGTAGGATATCAGGTCTGGCGTTTAGAAGCAGGTCAGGAAAACACACCCGGAACCTGGATTTCTCTCACTCCTGCCACCATTACCGATACCACTTTTGTTGATCCGGCTTGGGAAAGCTTCCCGGATGGACTATACAAATGGGCGGTAAAGACTGTATACACCAACGATGTACTCTCCAATCCCGGCTTCTCCAATACAATCCGCAAACAACCTGACGATATGTCTGCCCTCACTGTGAGTGGTAACAGCACACCCACGGTTGGAGCAGCATCAGAATACACCGTAAGAATCAAAAACACCGGTACTTCCGCACAGGAAGCTGCTGCCTATACCGTGAAGTTGATGAGCGATACCACCGAGCTGGCCGCTGTAGATGGTCCTGCCATAGCTGTGGATCAAGAACTCGATATCGCCATTCCCTGGGTACCTACAGAACAGGGACCAATGAGTATCTACGGAAAGGTATTCTTACCGGATGATTCGGATCATGAAAATGATTCTTCCGATCCTATCAACATCAATGTAATGCCTGCTGGTCAATTTGCCTATACCGTTGGCGAAGGAAATGAACTTGCCAATGTACCGGTAAACATGTATTACAAAGCCAGCCTGTTCCAGATGATTATCTATCCTGCAGAATTGGGCAATTTCTTTGGCTTCATAAACGGCCTCCAATTCTACAACAACTTCGCAACTGATCTGCCTAATATGGCTACAGAGATATATATAGGTACTACTACTCTGGAAGACCTTGAAGATGGATGGGTACCCATTACTGAGGATAATGCCACTCTCGTATTTGACGGGACTGTAAACTACCCCAGTGGTGAAAATGACATTGTTATTCCTTTCGCTGAACCTTACATATATCTCAATGGCGAAAATCTGCTAATCACTGTCCGCAGACCTTTGGATGCACAGTATTATAGCTCAAGTGATAAATTCAAAGCCCAGACCATCGGCACCAATCGCGCCCGTCGCGCCCAAAGTGATTCAGAAGATTACGATCCTGCCAATCCTCCCACAACCGGCACCCTGTCCGGGCAGTTCCCGATGACTACTATCCTCGGAATCCCCGGCGGTGTTGGCCACCTCAGCGGAAATGTCACCAATTCCGACGATGATCCGCTGGAAGGAGTACTGGTAGAGCTGCAAGGAGCAGGATATCAGGATGTTACGGACGTCAACGGTGATTATGAAATCCCATACATCTTGCCGGATACCTATGATGTAGTATTCAGCAGATACGGATACATCACCCAGACCCAAGAACTGGAGCTGGAAGAAGATGAAGAAGCTGTGATCAACGTGGTAATGCAATCCATGCCAGAAGTAGCTGTCAGCGGAACAATTACAGCTTCTGACACCGGTTCAGGACTGGCAGGAGCCATAATCCAGCTCACCGGTTATGCAGATTACACAGAAAGCACCGATGGCAATGGTGATTTCCTCTTTGATGCGGTGTACGCCAATGAGAGCTATGAATACATCATTAGCTGCCCGGGATACACTTCCACAACCGGGGTCATAGATGTGGGTGCTACTGCTCACGAGATGGGCACCATCATTCTCGAAGAGATCGCTTATGCTCCGCATAGTGTCCTTGCAGAGCTGAATACCACGTATACTGCGGTCGAACTGGAGTGGGAAGCTCCGGATCCAAATGCTATCGAGATTCTCGAGAGCTTTGAAGACGCCACATTCCCTCCGAATGATTGGTCTCAAGTCATCACAAACTCTGGCCCGGCCAATACCGTGGGCGTGTATCCCACCTTCACCAGACTGGGCTCCATAGAGATTGCCGGTGGCAACAATGCCACACCTACTCATGGTAACTATCAAACCGGATTATGGTGGTCTTACGAGCACCAGGATGAATGGCTGATTACTCCATCCTTCAATTGCCCGCCTGATGCCTATCTGAGATTTGACAGCTATGTCTTCCTCGGATCGGATAATGGTGATCACTATTATGTGAAAGCCTCTACTGATGGTGGTAATTCCTGGCAGATTCTTTGGGATGCCAGCGATGAAGTGGGTGGACAGACAACCTACGATGCTCCCTTTGTGGTCGATCTCGCACCTTATGGTGGACAGCAGATTACGCTGGCGTTCCAGGCTGAAGATCCTCCCAGCAATGATGGCTTGTGGTTTACCTGGTTTATCGATAACATCTATATCGGTAATGCCATTACCATGGTCAGCTTTGATGGTCCGGCACTGATGAATCAGCGTCAGGCAAACGGCACATACCAAGCCGCTGCTGATACCTACAGACGCGATGGCATCATCTCAAGAGATCACTCAGCACTGCCAAATGTAAAATCTACCGATCGCAATAGCCGAGTCCTGGTGGGATACGATATCTATCGCTTTGTATCCGGACAGGAAGGCAATGAAGCAAACTGGACTCAATTGAATGATGAGACCGTCAGCACTCTAAACTTCGAAGATGATGGCTGGGAAGCCCTGCCCAATGGTACTTACCGTTGGGGCGTAAAGGCTATCTATACTGCCGGTGTCAGCTCTCCTGCAGCTCTTTCCAACCCTCTGGCCAAAGATGACGTAACTGGAAACATCGTCGGCTTTGTCCGTCGTGGAAACGGTCAGGGCATTGCCGGTGCTACAGTTACTGCCGGAAGCATGGAGACTACCACAAATTCGGCAGGTGCTTATTCCATGGTTCTCTCGGTGGGAAGCTATACCGTGACTGCTTCAGCAGCCGGTTATGCCACCGCCACCTTCGAGAATGTGGTGATCTCACCAAATCAAAATACAACCCTGAATATCGTACTTGAACCGTCTTCCGGAGAAGACGAGCTTAGCCCCGTGACCGCTACTGCGCTCAAGGGCAACAGCCCCAACCCCTTCAATCCGGAAACTACCATCTATTACGACATCCTCGAGCCTTGCAAGGTGCGTATGGATGTCTATAACCTCAAAGGACAGAAAGTGCGTACATTGCTGGATGAAAACAAAGGCAGTGGTCGTCATAGCATCGTCTTTGAAGCTCGTGATGATCGCGGAAACGCACTCAGCAGCGGCGTGTATTTCTACCGCTTCACAGCTGGTAAATACGTCTCAACCCGCAAAATGCTACTGATGGAATAATCCCATAGCATAAATCAAGCCCCGGATAATATCATCCGGGGCTTTTTTTCCTCTTGATTTCAAGCTTTATTGCTCAATAAGATCAATTGATTGTGAATGGATCCAGAACAAGAACCGCATTGCCACACACTGGATGAAACCTCCCGCCTCTCTTCTCCTCCAAGATCAATAACTTCCCAAATATATCACAACTGCTTCTCCGCCAACAACATTGCGGGAGCATTACGCCTGCGAGGCGTATTGGTGGCGCAGTGCTGCCCTAATGCTGATAGAGTGGACACGTCATCCTGACGTGTTTTAGAGACAACGTGATCTGAACAGATTTGCACGTCATCCAAACGTGTTTTAGGCATCAATCGGCAGATGTTTGTCCGGGATTTTGCAATTCCCAGATTCGGTCTCTGAGCTCGGCTGCCCGCTCAAACTCGAGATTGGCAGCAGCTTTTTGCATTTCCTTTTGCAGAAGCTCAACAATCTTGTTCATCGAATCCAGTTCCAGATACTCGCTAAAGTCTGCCTTCTTTTGTTGCGTGTCTCTGCTCCCGGCTTGGGATTCATAGCCTTCTGCAATTGCCGTGGATTGCATGATCTGCGCCACGGTCTTCATGATGGTCTGCGGGGTAATGCCGTGTTCTGCATTGTAGGCCAATTGTTTGGCTCTGCGGCGATTGGTCTCATTGATGGTGTGCTGGATAGCATCTGTGTTTACATCAGCATAAAAGATCACCTTGCCCTCCACGTTTCTGGCTGCACGTCCTGAGATCTGAATCAGGGAACGGGCTGAGCGCAAGAATCCAGTCTTATCCGCATCCAGGATCGCCACCAAAGATACTTCCGGCAGATCCAGCCCTTCCCGCAGCAGGTTTACCCCCACCAATACATCATACTCACCCAAACGCAATTCCCTGATGATCTTAGCCCGTTCAATGCTATCAATATCGCTGTGCAGATATCTGCTGCGGATTCCGGCTTTGACCAGATAGGTGGTGAGATCTTCAGCCATTCGCTTTGTGAGTGTCATCACCAATACCTTGTGCCCTTTGGCTACGCGTTCTTTGGCCTGAGCGATGAGATCGTCCACTTGATGTTTGATCGGCTTGATCTCAATCTGCGGATCCACCAGACCGGTGGGACGGATCACTTGTTCCACAATCTCTCCTCCGGTCTTATCCAGTTCATAGCTGGCCGGAGTGGCAGAAACAAAGATCACCTGGCGAAGATACTGCTCAAATTCCTCAAAGCGCAAGGGGCGGTTGTCAAAGGCAGAAGGCAGACGAAATCCATATTCCACGAGGTTCTTTTTGCGCGTATAGTCTCCGCCATACATACCGTGTACTTGTGGGATAGACACGTGAGATTCATCTATGATAAACAGGAAATCCTCTGGGAAGTAATCCAGCAAGCAGCTTGGGGGCTCGCCGGGCCTGGCTCCGGTGAGATGCCGGGTATAGTTTTCTATGCCACTGCAATAGCCCAATTCTCGCAACATTTCCAGATCAAACATCGTGCGTTGCTTGAGCCGGTCTGCCTCTACATAGCGTTGGTGATCCAGATAGTATTGCACCTGTTCGTTCATCTCGGCTTCAATGCTGTGCAACGCTGCATGCAGTTTGTCTTCACTCATGATAAAATGAATGGCGGGATAGACAGGATATTCATCTACCGCACCCAAGCTATGATATGAGATGGGATGCAGCTTTTCCAGATTCACGATCTCATCACCAAAAAACTCCACCCTGAGACAGTGTTCCAGATATGCAGGATAGATGTCGACAGTGTCCCCGCGTACTCTAAAGGCACCTCGCTCAAAGGCGATGTCGTTGCGCGAATAATGCGCTGCCACCAGTTTCTGGATCAATTCATCCCGATCAAGCTTCATGCCTACCTGCAGAGGGATCAGAGCTTCGCGATACTCTTCGGGGACTCCCAAGCCATAGATGCAGGAAACCGAGGCCACGATGATCACATCCCGGCGTTCCATCAAGCTCATGGTAGCTCTGAGCCGCAGCTTCTCAATCTGTTGATTGATATCCGAATCCTTCTCTATATAGATATCTTTGCCGGGGATATAGGCCTCAGGTTGATAGTAATCATAATATGAGATAAAATACTCCACCGCATTCTCGGGGAAAAGCTGCTTCAGCTCACCATAGAGCTGGGCAGCCAGGGTTTTGTTGTGGGAAAGCACCAGGGTGGGACGATTCAGCCTGGCGATCACATTGGCAATGGTAAAGGTCTTGCCGCTGCCGGTCACACCCAAGAGCACTTGAAAGTTCTTGCCTTCTTCTACTCCTTGAACCAGTTCGGATATCGCCTGGGGCTGGTCTCCACTGGGAGCATATTCGGTAATTAGTTCAAATCTGGACATCATTCTCCCGCTGAATATGAGATTTTCGAAATTCTTCTTGACTTTTTACAGATGAATTTCAGCTTGGATACCAAGAATGAGGCAGATCCATTTCTGTCGAGAAAATAAATTCGGGAGTCTTTTAGATGCTAAATAATGAAGAATTGCAGATCAATTATGAGAACCTATTGAAGCTGGGATACGCCGTGATCGACGTCCGTTTCAAGGACTATGATTTTTGTACTGAGAATCAAAAACTGGTGATCGGCCGTGTGGATTCGGATCGGGATGAGTTTTATCAGGATATGTTAAAAGTCTATACCGGCATGGAATTCAAACCTGGTGAGATTTTTGATATCTGGACCGAGATCCTCTTGCATAAGATCAAAATGAGCAAGGCGCTCAACCGCGATATGGCGATCAAAGTAGCTGCACTGGATTATATTGAGACTATTTATACTCATAGATGATCGAACAAAGCCTGTTTTTGATCAAACCAAACGCCGTGGCTGAAGGGCATGTGGGGCACATCATCTCCATGCTTGAAGATCACGGCTTTGCCATTTTGCAGATGAAGCTATTTCGCTTCGATCCTGAGCTGTCCCGCTGCTTTTACAAAGATCACCTAAACCAGGAGTTTTATCCCCGGCTGGAGAGTTTCATGTGTTCTGGAGATACCATCGCCCTGCTCCTGGAAAAGGAAAATGCCATTCATGAACTGCGGGAACTGATGGGAGATGTGATGCCCGAAAAGCGCAAACCGGGGACGATCAGGGCGCTTTATGGCAAGGGTATTACCGATAACGGTGCCCATGCCTCGGATTGTATTGAGAGTGCCAAACGGGAGATCAGAGTCATCTTTGCTCCGCACTAAAGCTATCGTGTGGAGCATGTGATGTTTTTAGCAAGGATAAGTTCCGCTATAGGTTATCTGCTGTAAGTATTACTATATTATGGAACTTGCATAGCATAGAAAGCTGATCTTTTCTCGGATTGCAATAATTCTCTTTGCCAGATTATAGATAGTTGAATTATACTGTTATAAACGATATCTTAAGGAAAGTCTTTGTATGTTTGAAAGAATCCTGAAGCAGCAGATTATGATTCGGGTACTTTACGCACTGATTCCGATTGTGATCTTTTCTGTATATTTATTTGGTCTCAGAGTTTTGGCAGTGGTAGCGATTGCAAACCTTGCAGCCTATTACACCGAATTGCTCTTTGTCCGCAACAAGAAGCCAGGCAAGGTTTCCATGGCGGCATTTGTGACCGGCACTTTGGTAGCTTTGACCCTACCTCCCACGATTCCCTTGTGGATTTCAGCTTTGGCGGCAGTGATCTCTATCGCCTTTGGTAAGATGGTCTTTGGGGGCTTTGGTGCCAATATCTTCAATCCTGCGATCTTAGGGCGCACTTTCGTGTACATATCCTTTCCCAATCAAATGACTATATCCTGGGTCAAGCCATATCTCTGGAGTGACTTCCCCGGTGGTTTGCTGCGCTGGCAAGCCAATCCCTCCATGCAGACCGGGGCTACGATCCTGAACCACTATCGTGCCACATCAATTTCCTTACATAGCTTTTCAGAGGCTTTCTCAGGCTTTGTTCCCGGCTCGATTGGAGAGACTTCTGCCCTGCTGATCATCCTGGCTGGTGCATATCTGATCTTTACCAGGACCGCAAAATGGCAGCCCATGCTGGCAACTTTGATCTCCGTAACCCTCTTTAGCTTCATCTTTTATCCGCAGGTGAATCCGCTGTATTTCCTGGTGAGTGGAGGAGCCATGTTTGGTATCGTCTATATGGTCACAGACCCCATTTCCTGTCCCAAGGGAAAGTGGGCGATCTGGATCTATGGCCTCTTGATCGGATTTCTCACCGTGTTTATCCGGCGCTATTCGCTCTTTGCCGAGGGCTTTATGTTTGCCCTGTTACTCACCAACGCCTTTATGCCCTTGATCGAATACGGGCTTGAGAAAGCGGGGATTAAATGAAAGACAGTTTTGGCTATCCGATCATCTTCATGCTAATCATGGTGATCATCTTTGGCGGAATCCTGGCGGTGATGTACCGTGTCAGCGAAGCAAAGATCAAGGATTACCAAATAGATACATACCAAAAAGCGATCTTGGGGACCCTGGCTGGTAAGATCGCAGATATTACAGAGCAAAGCCGGGAAGATATCCTGCAAAACTATCCGAAGAGCTTTGATCGCTATGTGCAAAAGCTGGAGGTGCCAGGCTTTGAGCGCAAGATGTATCAGGCTACAGTGGCAGACAAAGTGGTGGCATACTGCTTTGAGATCGGCGGTAAAGGTCTTTGGGGCACGATGCAGGCTTTGATCTCTACCAGTACAGACTTTCGGATTATCCTCGATTTTGAGATTGTGGATCAACAAGAGACACCTGGCTTGGGTGCGCGCATCGAGGAAGATTGGTTTTTGGAGCAATTTCGCAATCGCCTCTTTGTGGTAAATCCGGAATCCAGCGAGGACGTTACCCAAGGCTATGAATTCATCGCAGAAACCCAGACACCGGAACACGAAGGCCAGCTCAGGCGCGTGACTGGCGCTACGATCACCTCGGATTCCGTGATCAAGATGCTGCGAGCAGAGATGAACTATATTTACAATTACTTACGGACTTCTGAATTATGACACGAAAAGAAATCTTTGTAAACTCCGCCTTCAAGGAAAACTCCGTCTGGAGACAGATTCTGGGCATCTGTTCTGCTTTGGCGGTGACCAATCTGATGCTCAATAGCCTGATCATGGGCTTGGGCGTGATCTTTACTCTGGCCATGGCAAATCTGACCATCTCCCTGATCCGAAACTGGACTCCCCGCAGCATTCGCATGATGGTACAGACCTTGATTATCGCATCCTATGTGATCATCGTGGATATCTTTCTCAAAGCCAATCTGCCCGAGATCAGCAAACAGCTGGGACCATACGTGGGTTTGATCATCACCAATTGCATTCTCATGGGCCGGGCAGAAGCTTTTGCCTCGCAAAATCCACCGGTGGATTCCTTTATTGATGGGATCGGCACCGGCATCGGATATGCGCTGGTGCTGATGTTGATCTCCTTTGTGCGGGAGCTCTTTGGCTTTGGCAGCATCTTTGGTTTCACCGTTTTGGGTGACTGGTGGATCAATTGGAGCATCATGGTAATGGCACCCAGTGCTTTCTTCATCCTCGCCATGCTGATCTGGATTATCAATACATATTACTATAAGGCAAAAGTATAATGGATATCAGTGCATTTGTGCTCTTTTGGGCAGCTATCTTCACCAGCAACATCCTGCTCACGAATTTTCTGGGCATGTGTTCTTATCTCTCGGTCTCCCGGGAAATCGAGTCCGCTTTTGGATTGGGTGTGGCCGTGATCTTCGTGCTCACGGTTACTTCGGCTCTGAATTGGGTTGTATACCATTATCTTTTGGTTCCCTTTGGCATCGTGTATCTGCAATACATCGTCTTTATCATCGTGATTGCAGCTTTTGTGCAGTTTCTGGAGCTGGTGATTGAGCGTTATGCTCCGGCACTGTATTACTCTCTGGGCATCTTTTTGCCGCTGATCACCGTGAATTGTGCCATACTGGGTGTAAGCCTGTTTATGATTATCCGGGATTACGGATTTATCCAATCCTTAGCCTTTGGTGCAGGCAGTGGGATCGGGTGGCTGCTGGCCATCCTGATGCTGGCTGGACTGCGGCGAAAACTAAAAGAAAAGCTGGTTCCCATTGGCCTCAGGGGAGCAGGCATCAGTCTTATCATCACAGGAATCATGGCCTTGGGCTTTGTCGGATTTTCCGGCATTGTCCAGATACAGTAAGGGGAGATAATGCTGCTAAGGATATTGCAAGATGTTGCCTTGATAAGCGGAATTGGGGTGCTACTGGCGCTGATCATGGTGATTGCCCAAAGATGGTTGAGCAACTACGGCGAAGTAACGATCAATATCAACGGCAAAAAAGACCTGACAGTGACCGGAGGAAACAGCTTGCTGGCCAGCCTTGGGGACAAACAGATATTTATCCCATCCGCATGCGGAGGCAGAGGCTCATGCGGGGCTTGCAAATGCAAGATCCTCGACGGGGGCGGCCCGCTGCTGCCCACCGAAAAACCACTGCTATCCAAGGAAGAAATGGCAGACAACATCCGCCTAGCCTGCCAGGTAAAAGTCAAGAGCGATATCAAGATCCAGATTCCCGAAGAGATCTTCAATATCCGCCGCTTCCATTCAAAAGTGGTGGAAGTCATCGACTATACCTATGATATCAAGGGAGTTACTTTCTCGCTCCTGGATGGTGAAACCATAGATTTTAAGGCTGGCCAATATGTTCAGATCGAAACTCAGCCTTATGAAAGAGTAAAGGAAAAGGTGATGCGGGCTTACTCTATCTCATCCAAACCCGAGCTCAATGACCGCATCCAGCTCATCATTCGCCTGGTGCCGGAGGGGATCTGCACTACGTGGGTACACAAGCACCTCAAGGTAGGCGACAAAGTCAATTTCACCGGACCCTATGGAGATTTTTATCTGCGTGATACCGCTGCCGATATCCTCTTTGTGGCCGGTGGTTCAGGAAAAGCCCCAATCAAATCTATCTTAGAACATCTCAAGGATGTGGGAACGACCAGAAAAATGACCTATTTTTTCGGTGCCCGAACTACCAAAGATCTCTATCTGAATGAAGAGATGCAGGCATTGGAAGAACATTTCACAGATTTTTGGTATGTTCCTGTGCTATCCCATGCCAGCGAAGAAGAAAACTGGCAGGGCAAGACAGGATTTGTGATGCCATTCTTCAAAGAAGCAATCCGTGATCCACAAAAGACGGAAGCTTATTTGTGTGGCAGTCCCGGGATGATCGCGGCTGTCACAAAATCTCTTATCAATGACTATGGTATCGCTGAGGAGAAAATCTATTACGACAGTTTTGGGTAATTATTATGAAAAAAACTCCTATGGACACGAGAATTATGTCCAGAATGCAACCGGGAGTGCTCACATACAGCGGATTTTTGGGTAGTGATACGCGGGATATTCGTCAGATCATTGCTGATGATGACATAGCTCTGGAAAAGCTGGGAAAGAACGCTGAAGAGATCGCCGACCGCTTGGAATATTTTCAGCAAAAGAGCTTTGATGCTTTTGAGAGTTCCACCGTGGTGGATGATATCTACGAGGTGGAAACTGAAGTGGTGCGAGGATATCTGCCTTGCCCCTTTATGCATCAAGGTGTATATCGTAAAAGCTATACCACTGTAACCAATACCAAAAGCGGTAAGAGCTTTACCTTTTCTGCGCTGAATATCCACCTGATCCGGGTGCATCATTTCTTTGAAGGGAAAGATTCCTATTTTCGCTTGGAACCGCACGAAGTGGTCGCTGAGCTCTTTCCCAAAAAATAAGCTGCCAGCAAAACCCAGTGAGCAAAATCCCATACTGCTTGCCCCATAGCACTGCAGTACCAGCACGCTATCAATACGGATCTGACCCGTATTGGTACCGTATTGCTATGGGGAGAGTGGTGAGATTAGCATAAAAAAACTGGTCTTGCTTCTGGGATCACCATGGAGCATGCATAAGAGCAGTAAAAAATATTCATTGACTAAGACAGCCTCTCGCCAAACTTGGTATTCTGACTATTTAGATAGTTAATTGAGTAAATATAAAGGAGTTCCAAATGGCAAAGAATAACCGTGGTAAAGAAATCCGCAAGTTGCCAAATCACGGACGGGGGGAATGTCCCCAATGTCATCGTACCGGCGTAAAAGTATTGTACGAAGTCAAAGCCGGGGATCAGAGCATCAAGGTCTGCAAATATTGCAAAGGCATTCCGGCCGAAAAGATATTAGCCTAAACAAGTTACAGTGATTTGGGAGAGCTTGGCTCTCCCTTTCTTTTTCTTGGGAAGCTATTTTGAACAAGGGACTATCGTGAAAGCCATCAAAGAACTGGGACAACACTTTCTGATCGACGCAAGCGTCGCTGCCGACATTGCAGATCTGGGACAACTCAGCCCCAAAGATAGAGTCTGGGAAATCGGTCCCGGGCTGGGCATTCTCACCGCTGAGATTCTCAAGCGAGATGCAGTGCTGGAAGCCTTTGAGCTGGATTCGCGCATGGCGAAGGTTCTTAATGAGAGATTTCCCCAACAGATTGATCTGCAGATCATCGACATCCTGAAACTGGATTGGGAACAGCAGCTCTTTCGGGGACCAAGACCCTTGAAGCTGCTCGCAAACATACCCTATCAGATCACCTCTCCCCTCTTGTATAAGCTGGAAGAGCACCACAGCAACTTTTCGGTCATCGTGATGATGATCCAAAAAGAGGTAGCCGAACGCCTCTGTGCTGATCCGGGCAAGAAAATCTACGGTCCCCTTACCTTGAGATTGGGCTTGAAATATGATATCAAGACCGCTTTCATGGTGGGTAAAGAGTATTTTGAACCCGTGCCCAAGGTCGATTCTGCCGTGATCGTGATGACACCGCGGCCAAACGCTCCCCAGATCAAAAACCCGAAGGCATTTCACAAACTGGTGATCACAGCCTTTGCCCATCGACGTAAGACACTGAAAAACAACCTTTTGCCCTGGATTGGTAAAGATCGGATGCAGAAGCTGGCGGCTCAATCCGATCTTGATTTTGGACGCAGAGCGGAGACTTTGAGTGAAAAAGACTTCATTTGCCTTAGCGATCATATTGCTGAGCTGTAGCCTCAGCCTCTTTGCTCAGGCTCGGGGCATTGAATTTTATCTCTACAATAGCGATTCCATCCGCTTGCTCGAATCCAGGCTGGGCTATCAGATGACGCCAACCCAGCACAGCACGATGGATATCATCGGCCAGAGCTCTTGGGAAGAACGTTTGAATTTCAATCAACAAACCCGGAGATCCATGCTGGGGACACGTTATTACTATCACAAATACAGCCTCAATCACAGCCTGATTTTGGATTATGAATCTTATTACGATGCCAGCGATCTGGATCCTAATTCCTATGTAAACAAGAATGGCAATCTCGGCTATCAGTTGCAGTGGATGCCGCTGGACTCCCTAAATCTGGGCTTGGAAGCTCATGGCTTGATCCGCAATGAACAGGATCGCTATCTGGTGGGAAATTATCTGAAGAGCAAAGGCCTGCAGCTGATATCCTATGCCTCATACCACTTTGAGAGCGAGCTTGCCTCAGCCGGCTTCAGTGCAAATCTGGATCACAAGAAGATGGATTGGGAAGCCTATCAGGATGCCTCTGCCACTGCCAGCATGAGCTGGAATCTGGATCAGATATTCTGGGACAACAGCTTCAGCATCAGTCATCGTACCGATGATATCTATAATTTGTTCACTGATTCAGCTAAGCAAAACAGCAACTACCTTAAACAGGATAGGCAAAGACGAAACAGCCTGAACCTCTTTAGCCGTGTGGATTACTATCCGCATCCACTTCTGAACGTGAGCCTTAGTGAAAGCTATTGGGAACGACGTACCAAGCTGAACAACAACATTGTCCGCAACAGTGGAGAGTTTTTCAACAAGCTGGATCTGAGCGTAGATTATGAGATCCATCCCCAGATAGACCTCGGTACCATCGCCAGTCATAATATAGCTATCAAAGACTTTAGCTATGCTCAGAATACGCGGCACGTGGAAAATCGCAGCCTCACCGGAACTGCAGCCTGGGAATATGGCAGGCAGGATTCCTTGCTCGCAGCACTGAGCATCAATCTACAAAGGACATACTTCCCCCGCAATGAAAACCGCTGGGACAACGACCTTAGAACCCGCACCTTAAGGCTGGGCTGGAAACACTATCATCACGATAGGATCCGGCTGGGAAATTGGTTCATCTACTCGATTCGGGAAGATGTCTATCTGGATTCCCTGCTATCGGCGAACAATCATAGCTTGGAAAGCTTCAGTTTTTTGCCCGAAATCGACATCCTCTTGGGAGATCGGATTGCCTTTCGTCAAAGCTATCAACTGCGGGCAGATTATACGGATTTTCATTATGATACCGAACGCATCAACAGACTCTATCGGCAAGTCGGATATCGCTATAATATTATCTTTGACAGTTATCCCTACATTGCCCGGTCAGGTGATGAGAAATGGCTGCACCTACCCTATCGCCGAAATCATGGCTCTGCGATTATGATTGACATGGGCTATGCCTATGAAGAGAATCAATATGCCGATCAGAGCGAAGACTACTATGATATCAATACCAAAAACCGCAAGCATCTGGCAAGCCTCATCATCAAACATGATATTGGAAGCTTCTATTATAGCCTCAGCCCTCAATACACTTGGGGGACATGGAAAGAATACAGCCTGGTAGCTGGGGCAAACTGGAGTTTCAATCAGGGCTCCTATCTGGAAATCTCTCTGGCACCGGTCTCTGAAGATCTGCAAGCTATCGACTGGCGGACATCGATGAACCTCAGCCTTAGGTTTTGATTGACAAAATTGAGCTGTCCAAAAGGCTGGGATTCGCCAGGTACAGCCAATGTCTGAATGTGAACCATGTCAGGTCGGGAACGAAGCAGCATTAAGCAATCTCAGACATGTGTGCTACTACCTGGCTTTTTTTGTGCTTTCGGCTGAAAAATTGCATACTTGATAGGAGAATACAATTGGTCTGGATCCATCCAGACCGGAATGAAGGAAACTTGATGAAACAGCTTGTTTTAAGTCTGATTTTAGCTTTGTGTGCCACTATGGCTACCGCATATCCGGTAAAAATCCAAAGCTGGAATCTGGCTGAGGATGTAAAGACGATCAACAGCCTGAAGATCAGCATTGACCGAGTCAATCACCACACTGGCACGATCATAGCTTACGTCCGTGATGATGCAGAACACAATCTGCTTTTGGCCACCGGCTTTGATGCTATCCGAATTCCGGATCAGGCCAGAGAGTATTACGAACATCTGATAAACACCACCCTTGATAGCGACAACCCCATGAACGAATACTACAGTATAGATCAGTATCACGCCTTTATGCAGAATCTGGTAAGTCAATACCCCAATCTCTGTCAACTGGTGCAATATGCTACATCGGTGCAAAATCGCCCCCTCTATGCCATGAAGATCTCAGATAATGTCAACGTGAATGAAGCCGAACCGGAAGTGAAGCTTATTGCCTCCATCCATGGAGATGAAACAGTGGGATATGACATGATGATTCGCTTGCTGGAACAGCTCACGTCAGATTATGGCAACGATCCCAGAATCACCAATATCGTAAATAACACCGAGCTCTGGATCTCCCCGCTGATGAATCCTGATGGTTATGTAAACGGACAACGCTACAACGGAGCGGGAGTAGATCTGAACCGCAATTTCCCCATGCCAAGTGGGGTTACCAATCCCGACGGCAATCCTCATGCGCCCGAAAACATTGGGCTGATGGATTTCAGTGAAGAGCACAACTTCCTGTTAGGAATCAATTTCCACGGAGGGGCACTGGTCATCAACTACCCTTGGGATTACACTTATACTCTGGCTCCGGATGATCAACTGCTCATTGATATGTCCCTGACCTATTCCGAGCACAACCTGCCTATGTATAACAGCGATGAATTTGATCAGGGCATTACCAACGGTGCGCAATGGTATGTGATCACCGGCTCCATGCAGGATTGGAACTACGGCTTCACCAGCAACATCGAGGTCACCGCCGAGATCAGTAACATCAAATGGCCGCCTGCATCCACTCTGGATAGTTATTGGGCAGACAATCAGGAATCCATCCTCAGCTTCATCGAATATGCGCAAAATGGTGTCAAAGGCATAGTACAAGATACAAGTGGAATCCCGATTCCTGCCACGATCGAGATCACAGGCAATAGTAAGATTACCCGCAACGACCCTGCAGTGGGTGACTATCACAGACTGCTCTTACCGGGAGAGCATGAGATCAAGATCTCTTCCCCCGAATATTTACCCCAGACTGCGAGTATCACTGTGCCCACAGCAGGACACTTTGTTCACGATGTATCCCTGGATTCTGCCGCGCCCATGCGACTTTATGGAACAGTTAAAGACAGGGATGGCTTTGCTCTGCCAGATGTGCATATCCTGCTCACCGGAGATGACGAATACAATATCACAACAGTAGCAGATGGCAGCTTCTATGTGGACGGGATGCTTGAAGGAGACTATCAGGCTCAGTTTTCCCGAGACG
Organism: uncultured Candidatus Cloacimonadota bacterium; assembly: GCA_964501025.1. Taxonomy (GTDB): domain Bacteria; phylum Cloacimonadota; class Cloacimonadia; order Cloacimonadales; family Cloacimonadaceae; genus UBA5456. The sequence continues at coordinate 18,718 of CAZCRD010000082.1, forward strand.
GTCAGGGCACGGTTCAGCAGGTTGTCGAGTTGCGGACACACAGATTCAATAATCATGTCGTGTTTATCCTCGATGATCCTCTCTTTTATGAAGACTATGAGGACGGCCTCACAGCCTGGGCTGTTACCGCACCCTGGGCTACTGTGCAGGAAGATGGTAACGGAGTCTTGACCGATTCTCCCGGAACGAACTACAGTAACAACATCAACCGCAGCATCCGCTTCAATGAGCCCCTGTCTCTGGTCGGGATTGAGGATCCGATGCTTAGTTTCAAAGCCCATTGGGATCTGGAATCCGGCTATGACTTTGTGTATGTGGAAGGTTCGGATAATGGCAGCAATTGGACTCAATTGGGCAGCTTCACGGGCAATCAGGATGATTGGGCAGACCAGCTTTTTGCCTTGGACAGCTTTTCTGGCGATGTTTTTTACCTGAGATTCAGGATTCGCACAGATTGGTCTCAGACCGCTGATGGCATCTATATCGATGATGTTTGTATCTCTGGCAGGGAGACGAGCAGCCCACTCTTTGGAGATGTAAATCGAGACGGCATCATTGATAGTGCCGATATCAAAGCGCTCCTGGAATATACCGTGGGAGAAGAGCTTGGCGCAGAACAGCTCGTCAATGCTGATGTAGATCTCACAGATGGGGTCAAGACCCTTGATGCTCAGCAGATACTGCACTATATGCGCAATCCCGATTTCAGATTCCCTGCCCAAAGCTCGGAAGCATACACCCTGCCTGAGATGCTGATGGAAGCAGAGCTTGATGGCACAAATCTCCACCTGAGCTTTGACTCAAGCCTGAGAAGCTTGCA
>CAZCRD010000083.1:0-72343 GCA_964501025.1 uncultured Candidatus Cloacimonadota bacterium
ATCCCTTTTCCACCAATTAGAGCTTGTATCCTGAGGAGTGCAAGCTATAAGATTCAATAAAAATGCGGGCGACACAATATGCCCTATCCATCTGCCAGACTGTCCCCGGAATTTAAATGTGCACCAGAAACGCAACTATGGATTGCACCACTCGATTGATGAGCTAAACTACCTTCGGATGGAAACATCAGATACGTTTATCTGCCAAGTTTAAATGTTTCATATACCAGCAAGTTTTATCATTATACCCAGTTATGGCCTGTGTCAAGCTTCGATCTGCTCAGCTTCAGCGCCTCTGAACAGGCACTTGAACAATTCCTGAGCCCAGCTCAAGAACTGCACCAGAGCTTCGTCAGTAGCGTAGCCAGTATAAGGTAGAGCTGTGAGAGGCAGCCCATAACGCATAACCCATAACGCATAACCCAAACCAAGGAGATCCCAATGAAAGTACTCTTCAAAAACCTGCTCAAAGCCTATAGCGGCCAGTGTGACGGCCTGGTCTATTATTACAATTCACAGCTGAACCGGGTGCTATGACGGTGGTAGAAGGTGGTCTTCTTCAGGTACTTTTTGATCCACATATCCTATTTCGTGAGTTTAGCCATATTGCAATATTGAAATAGCTCAAAGTGGAAATCTCAGATTTCTCTCAAAAAGTCAGATCTTCGCTAATAGCTTGGTTTTAGCTCAGCTAACAAAACAATCAGCCAGGTAGTTATCTCCTTGGCACAGTAGTTCGTTCCATGATTATCTTCAGATAATTAACAACTTGCAAATTTACAACTTGACAGCTTTTCAGACCGTCAGATAATCGTTCCAGATGCATGGTATGAAATAATTGATGACTGAAGAATGAAGGTCTAAGGACATGTTCAGCGATCTTCAAAGATGAAAATTGCACAGAGGAAAGAGATGAAAAAGCTACTGATGGTATCGAGCTTTGTAGTACTTTTGATGAGCACACTGGGAGCACAGACAGTCCTGATCGACCCGATGGGGGATGGTGGTTTTGAAAGTGGAACTACCTTTGCCGATAACGCCTGGAGCGTGGCACAGGGTAATAAGAACAACTATCAAATTGGCAATGTAGCCGGCCAGTATCAAGGTGACCGCAGTGCTTTTATCTCAAATTCGAGTGCCTCGTGGTCAAGCGCAAATCAAGCTGCCACAATCCACCTTTATCGCACAATATCATTTCCTGCTAACGAGACCGATATATCTCTATCGTTTATGTACAAAATGAACACCACCGATATCAATCTGGATGGGTTCAAGGTCTATCTGTCTCCGACAATACCCAGTAACAATTCTCTACCCAGCGGCACACAAATCGGCAACACCTGGTATGGCAGTTCCACTTCGTGGCAGGAAGTAAGTATCAGCCTTGATGGCAGCTATGCGGGGACAAGCAGCTATTTGGTGTTTACCTGGAAAAACAACAATCGAGCTCCCAGAGCTTTAGGAGCTTTGGACAATATATCTCTGGTAACTCAATCTCCCCCTCCTCCTATCACCGAGTTTCCCTTCACAGAAAATTTTGAAGCAGACTCCGAGCATCGCAGCAAGTGGACACAGATCGCTGAAACAGGATCCAATCTCTAGATTTTCGCTACAGGCGCAGGCGAAGGAACCGTGACTGCAGCCCATTCCGGGAGTTTCAATGCACGCTTCACTTCTACATCTGGCGGTCCATTCATCAGCAAATTAGTGAGCCCTACTTTTGATTTTACCGGCATCTCTGAAGCTAATCTTGAGTTCTGGTATGCGCAGGAGCTTTGGAGTCCCGATCAAAACGAACTAAAGGTATATTATCGCAGCAGTCCGCTGACAAATTGGGTTCAGCTCGCTCATTACCCTGATAACGTCAGCGAATGGACTCATGTCTGGATCAACCTGCCTAATCTCAGCAATAGCTATCAGATAGCTTTTGAGGGTATAGATAACTGGGGACGAGCAAATGTGATTGATGATGTACAGATCAGGGAAACAGCCGAAGAACCGGTTTTGGGGTTGACTCCTGCCCAGCTGGATTTTTCTATGCTTGAGATTGGCACGAACACTGAACAAAGTTTTAGCATCGCCAATGTCGGTGTCGGGAGTTTGGTCCTGAACCGGCAACCCAGCCTCACGGGATTGGATTCAGCTCAATACGAATTGATAGATCCGCACAGCTATCCCCTATCCATCACATTTGGTTCTCCGGCGAGCTATACGGTAAGATACAGCCCGGATGCAGCCGGCACCCACAGCGCTCAAGTGAGCATCTCTTATGATGTGGAGCATGTGGTGAATCTGGCAGGAAGAGCAGGCTACCGCATCTTTGGCGACGGGTTTGAAAACAACACTGATTTTGCTTTGGAGCTCAGCCCCTGGACGCAATATGACGGGGATGAAAGCAGTACTTACACCATCACAGATGTGTCTTTCTTGAATCAAGGTTATACGGGATCTTACATAGCTTTCAATCCTTCGGCTACGGTTCCGGCATTAAGCGGAGCTTGGGATGCATTCTCTGGAGCAAGATACGCTGCCGCCTTTGCTGCCACCACAGCTCCCAACAACGATTGGCTGATCTCCCCTCAGCTCAGTTTTGGCGATGATCCCGCCATCTCTTTTTGGGCAAAATCCATTACTGCTGAATATGGCTTGGAACGCTTTAAGGTGCTGTATTCTACCACCGGGAATAGCTACAGTGATTTTACCCACTATCTGGCCGGAAGCCCCACAGAATACCTGGAAGCACCCACAGACTGGACTCAATATATTTATGATCTTCCGGCGGGATTGGCAAATAGCAACGTCTATATCGCGATCCAATGCGTATCCAATGATGCTTTTGTGTTTATGCTGGATGATTTCAGAGCCTGGAGTACCAGCTCCCCCACCCCCGCCATCGGCGTGAACCCGAATCCTCATAGCTTTGCAGACTTTTTCCCAAACTACAGTCGTTACCAGGTCTTCACCATCACCAATACCGGCACTGGACTCTTGCAGATCCCTGAAAGCGGACTCACTCTCTTTGGTGATGCGGAATTCAGCCTGGTTAGCTTGCCCGAATTTCCCATTGAGCTCAATGCCGGACAAAGCAGTGAAGTGTCGCTGCGCTTTCATCCCACTTTGCCTGGGAACTATAGCTGCACTCTCACCCTCACTGATGTACTGAGCAACGAGCTTACGGTTCCCATTACGGCTACCACTTTGGATGATCTGATTACTGAATATCCCTATGTAGAGGGCTTTGAAGAAAACGTGTTTGGCTGGGTTATCCGCGATGCAGATCTTGATGGCTACAACTGGGAGCTGCTAAATAACACGGAGACAGTCGAAGGTCAATTTGCCTACACGGGAAATGCGTGCCTGATCTCCAGATCGAGGATTGCAGATACCACCGGCAAAGATACAGTGCCTGCACCACAGGGTTCTGCTTCTATGCTTGCCGAAAATGAACCAGGTGCTGGCCATACCCCGCGCTTATGCTGCACAAAATCAGAGCCAAAAGGCGCTCTGACCCCGGATAACTGGCTCATTACTCCGCGTTTTCAGATCGGGGAGGACTATCGTTTGAGCTGGAGAGTGGCAGCTTTTCATCCGGATTGGCCGGCAGAGACCTATTCTGTATTGATCTCAAACACCACTCCGGATGAGACCGAATTTACTGCTCTGTTTACCGAAACCCTGAGCACTGGAGATTGGCAATACAGAGATCTGGATCTCTCTGCCTATGAAGGGGATATCGTATATATCGCCTTTCGCCATTGGGATACTACTGATCAATATATGATCAAGCTGGATGCCATCAAGATCTTCCCATACAACACCGATGTATTCTATGGCATCGTGGAAAGTGGTGAAGTGAATATTGATATGGATCCGATCCAGGATCTTAGCCAGAGTATCCCGCTGAATGTGAACTATCATGGCAGCGATCTCGCGGATGCAGCATTGATTACCGCTCACGTGTGTTACGATCATCCCGGATTAGGGCTAAGTAATGCCGGCTTGCATCTGGGCTTGAGCGGAACTCCCTTTGCCAATAGCACCATGGAGATCACCCACGGTCTTGGTTTTGCGCCGATTCACGCCTATTGGCGCATTCAGCCCAATGCCTGGAGTGTGATTAGCGCTGCCAGCCCCGAAGTAAGTGTCTGGAACACAACAACGGTGATCTTTACGATACCCGAGACCGGCAAAGCTGATGGAGATTTTGACATTGTGTTCCCCAAAAACAGTGATGGCACCCTGCCGGTGGAGCTTTCGCATTTTGGAGCAGTTGTCAGTGCCCATCAGGTCAAGATCACCTGGGTTACTCAGACCGAGACCAATGTGAGCGGATTTCAGCTATACCGTTCCGGGACCGCGGATATGTCTGCCGCCCGAGCCATCGGAAGCTTTATCCCGGCTACAAATACCTCGCAGATGCAAAGCTATCTCTATGTAGACAAAGAAGTATTTGGCATCGGCACCTATTATTACTGGCTGGAACACATTGATCTGGATGGCAGTCTCGAGACCCATGGCCCGGTGCATGTATTCTTTGATGCTGACAACGGCGAAAATCCCTCTGTCCCTGTGCTCAGCGGCATAGCCAGCATCTATCCCAATCCCTTCAATCCCTCCGCCTCCATCAAGGTGGGCATCAGCAATCCGGCAGAAGCCAGACTCAGTATTTACAACCTTCGTGGTCAGTTGATCCGCACTTTGCTCGATCAGCCTCTGGACCAAGGTTATCACACTCTGCTCTGGGATGGACGCGATGACGATGGCCATGCTTGCAGCAGCGGGGTCTATTTTGCCGTACTCAGAGCCGGGAAAAAGAGCTTTAGCCACAAGCTGATTCTGGCAAAATAGCAGCGTTTCCCCAGCCACAGCTATTAGGCGAGAGCACTCTTCTTTTTGACTTGCAAGAGCTGATATCCGCAGCATCCAGAAGAGATCACAGTCAGCTATGCCGAAAATCAGGCTTGACAAACAGAGAGCGTTGCTAAAACAGTGTTCTAAGTGAAAATAAATCTATCAAGGATAGTGTTTGAGGAATTTAATGAAACATCTTAGTCTCGTCATCATTGTGATTGTGGCCTTGACTGGCCTGGCAGCTTGCTCAAAAAACAAACAGCTTTACAAAAAGGCAAATGCCAGATTTGAACAAGGTGATTACGATGCTGCCACATATCTGGCGGCTGAATCTTTGAGCTTGAAACCGGATTATGCCAAAGCCCAGGGGATCTTAGGGCAGGCCTATCCCCGTGCCACTCAAGCTCATCTGGATAGAATCTCGCAGCTCAAGCTCAGCGATGACGATAGCAATTGGGTGGATATCGTCCATGAGTATGAGGCTTTAAAATCCCTGCACAGCGCAGTTCGCACTCTGCCCCCTCTGCGAAATCCCGATAGCGGACAGCGGATTAGCTTTGATCTCAGAGACTATAGTGCTGAGCTGAGCCAGGCGAGATCCAACGCCGCTGAATATTACTATCAAAAGGCAATCCATCAAAGCAGGATGGATAATAGCAGAGCCTCTCAAAAAGAAGCTGCCGGATATTTTAAGACAGCGCTGAGCTTTGTGGCAGATTACAAAGATTGCCGAACCCGTTATGAGACCGTCCGGCAAAAAGCCATCACCCGCATTGCGATCTTGCCTTTTGAAGATAAATCCGGCTCTCACGATCGCTATGGCGCCATGGCAGATATCCTGGCAGATCAGATCATTAGCCGCATTTTGCAGGATCAGGACAATACTGAATTCCTCGAGATCATCACCCGGGCTCAGATGGACCAGCTCATGCAAGAGCAACAACTCAGCGCTTCCGGATTGGTGGACGAAAGCAGTGCCGCCCGCATCGGAGTGCTGCTGGGGGCACAGGAAATCCTCAGCGGGAAGATCTTGCAGGTAAACTATGTGCCGCCTCGCATTAGCACTATGGAGCTCTCGGAGACCACAAATATCGAGGTTGAAGACCAAATCGATGTGCGCTCCGAAGAAAAGGAAGTAAGCTGCCTGATGCACAAATACACCAAGACGGCATCTTTGCAGATCCTGGCTTCTTACACCGTGGTAGATGTCTCCACCGGCAGGATAAACACTCAGGAGAGCTTCAAAGCTACACAGACTTTTGAACAAAGCTGGGGCAAGATCATCAGCGGCGATTCCCGAGCCCTCAAACCTGCTCAGAAAGCTCTGACAAACAAGAGTGAACCTCAAGCCCCTACAGCCAAAACGATGGTAAATGACGCTTTGGATCAATTGAGCCGGGATGTAGTGGCGCATTTCTTCAGCTATCTGAAATGAAGCATTTTCAGCTCTTAGTCATCCTGATCTTGCTAAGTTCTTGCAGCACAAACCGCAGCATCCCAGATTGGCTTACAAATTTTGAGCACGATCCCCGCTATTTTAGTGCCTTGAGTGTGGTCGATAGCCGGCAGGCAGATTATCAGGAACTCGCCAGGGACTATGCAGCCCGAGAGATCTCGATGCAGATCAGCACCAGCATCGAATCTGAAATCAAGCTCACCGAAAGCGAGGCCTATGGCATCTCAAACAACCAGTATCTTTCCCTGATTCGCAGCACGACCACTGCCCGCTTGAAAAACCTCAGCCCGGTGCAGAGCTTTGATGATGGGCAGAAGTATTATGTATTGTATCGACTGAGTAAGGCTGAGTATTATGCCGAACGCAGACTGGAACGAGACCTGGCCAAAAGCAAAGCTGATGAACTGCTGCAGAAATATGACGCAGGCATTGCCGATCCCGCCCTTAGCATTCCGCTCTTGATCTCAGCCCTGGATCAAATCGCTGAATTTCTCGATATGGATTTGACCTTTCAAGATCGGGATCTGGGCGCAGCCATCCTCAGCCGGATACACCAGCTTCCCGCTCTGATTGATTATCGTTGGGATGCAGCTGAGATTCAGGTAGTAGCCAAGGATAGCAATCCTATTCCGCTCTCAGGGAAGGTGAGATTATCCCAGCCGCAGATCCCCGTGGCCAGAATCCCGCTGTGCTTTTACTCCCCGAGCATCGATATCCAGCAGTCCACCTTCAGCGATGCCAATGGCGATTTTTCCCTAAATCTAAACCGGGTGGATAGCTTTGAAGCGCTGCAATTTATCGAGCTGAATCTGGATCAGGAGTACTATGATCCGCAGTTTCAGAGTAGCGCAGCTCTGAGCATCTGGCATGGGGTGCATTTCAGCCCGCAAAGGCTTCTGCTGAGGGTATCCAAGCCCAAGATATATCTGGATTATGCCTATATCTCCGGATATCAAAGCGGATATCGGGAATCGGTAGCAGGATATCTGGCCAATCTCAATCTCGCTCTGGCGCAAAAAACTGAGGATGCCCAATATATTCTGCAAGTAAGAATCTTCGCAAAAAAGGGAGATTACCTGCGGGAATATGGTTACTACACTGCTTTTGCCGATATCCACCTCAGTCTGATGGATCCCCGCAGCGGTGCTACTGTGAATTACCTCGAACTGGGGGGTTTGAAAAGCGGGGGCAACAGCCGGGAACAAGCAGAACGCAATACCGAACGAGATGCCGTGCAAGAGATCGGAGATACGCTATTGTATCAGCTGCTGTACGACTATCTGATCAAGTAGATCAACCCTTTTTGAGAGCCTTTTGAAAATCCCGCCTTAGCACTCTGTTGACAAACAGAGCTTTGGCAGCATAGTAGATCATCGCCGGCCGGATGGCTTTTTGGCGGAAGCTGCGGATAAAGAGCGGGATCAACCGCCACCCCTTGCTGAGATAGATTTCAAGATAAGCTTTGGGCAGATACGCCTCGATCTCAGTGTGAGTCATCTCATAAGGTGCATACACACAGTGCGTCATATCATAATCTTCCCAATGGTAGTGCCGGATCCGCTTTTCTCTTTGCAGCCGGTCAAAGAGCTCGGTTCCCGGAAAGGGAGTCAATATCGATATCAATATATAACCAAAAGGAAGGGAGTGAAAAAAGCGGATGTTTTCTTTGATGTATCTGGGCGTATCAAACTCATCTGCAGAGCCTAAGATCATGTACCAATTGTGATTGATCTTCAATTTGTTCAAGATGCTGATTGCCTTTCTGATCTGGGCTATATTGATCTTTTTGTGCATGCGTTTGAGCACTTCTTCGATGCCGCTCTCGATGCCGATTGAGAGCAATCTGCAGCCTGTGTCTGCCATATTCGCGATCATTTCAGGGTGGTTTACGATGCTATCCACCCGGCTCATACAGTTGTAATTGATCTTGAGCCCTTCGGCCCGTAAGCGGTCACAAAAGGAATTTACCCAAGCCACATCCACGGTGAGATTGTCGTCATGAAACCAAAAGGAATCAAAGCCCCATTTCACATAGCGCTTGATATCGGCAATCACGGCATCCACACTGCGCTGCCTGTATCTGCCATTATAAAAAGCTGAGATGCTGCAAAAGCTGCATTTGAAGGGGCAGCCCCTGGAAGAGACTATCTTGGGCGAAAAGCTAAACTGTGGATCCACCAGATCCTGGTCTATTATGGGCAGGTTTTCGATATCATCCAAAAGTGCTATGCTCTGGTCATTTTGATACTCGCCATCTTTCAGATACACGATCCCGGGAATCTGGGGATAGCTGTCTCCTTTATCGATAGCTGCCAAAAGAGCGGGAAAGACTTCTTCGCCTTCGCCGCGACAGACATAATCCACCTGGCTTTCGGCCAATACTTCACGATACATAAAGGTGACATGGTGTCCGCCAATGATGGTTTTGATCTGCGGATGGTGAGCTTTGATGTGCAGGATCACATCCCTGGCAATGGGATAGGTGGCAGTCACGCAGGATAGTCCTACCACTGCGGGAGCATATTTGTGGATGTAGCTATCCACATCATCGGCATCGGCGATCACTACCTTTACCTGGTGTGAGGCATCCCGGGCAGCTGCTGCCACATACAAAATCCCTTGCAAAATCTGATTTCCCTTGCGCAGGCTTTCCAGACCAGAAGTCCTGGCTTTGGGCGATATCATCAATACCTTCATGAGTTTACCTATACACCATATCGTTGATTCTGAGACTCGTCACATAGATGATCTCACAAGCTCCACTGCCGGTATCTTCACGGGTCTCACTACTGCGCCAGGTGGACAGCAATCTCCCCCCATGTGAAGCTTCCACATCCACCAGGTGCCCCTGGAGGCGGATCAAATCCCCCTTTTTCGCTTTTCGCATAGCTTTACGAATGTTTTTGTTTGCCGGGATGAGATGATTGTTTGACATGTGATTTTGCACATAGAGGGGATCTACCGTGGCATCTTTTTTCAGGTAAAATAGACAGTACCGCACCACTTGTTTGAACTTCAATTGATCCTGCAGATTGGGCACATCCGCCCAGATTAGCGCAAAATCATAGGGCGCCAGATCACTCATAAACCCGCGATAGTAGCGCTTTTTGCTTACTAACACTCCATCTATCTGATACTTTGCCTTGGCACTGAGTACGATCATCTTCTTGCCAAAATGCAGCACTGGCATTGCCTCACGAATGCTGGAATCCTGTAGCGGATCTTGATCGATGGCAAGGATGTCCCCCGATGCCGCGGGAAAGCCCTCAGCCTGATTTAACCAGGAAAAAACTGTAAGCGCACTTACAAAAACTGTTACAGCGCAGATGGTCAAGATGATGATATCGGCTTTGCGCAAAAAGAAACTCCTTTCATCGTGGTTCTTATGCATAATTGGTTTCAGGGAACAATCCTGTTTTTTGATAGCTTTTGAATGGGGCTTTTCTTGTCAAGCTCAAATGCTTTTTGGATATATCTTTTTTACTTTTCGTTCAAATTTTATGGATTGAGTATGTTTAGTACTTTCCCATCCGGGCAAGAGAGTAGAGCAAACCCAGCTGGATTCCAGATTTGACTGGCTCGCACTCAAGCTAATATAAACCCGTAATATACCCATACGCAGGGGAATATTACGGGTTTATTCAGGAGCAATAGTGGGCTTTGGAACTTGGGGTCGACCAGGTTTGAGATGAAGCATTGCCCAGCGAAAGCAGCAATCAGGACAGTGATACCTGCACAAGGCTTGGGATCCAGCTCACCCTTCTTTGCAAAATCAGCTTGACAATTATTCCCCGCCTTGCATTTGTGGGAAAAAATTAAAGGAGTCTCAAATGCGTAGAATGCTGATGATAGTCCTCTTCCTCTGTGGCCTCGCAGCTTTGTCGGCCATTGAAAAGTACAATACGGCAATGGGTCTTCATTTTGGTGAAACCACAGGCAATGGCTACAGCATCAGAAATTGGGGCGATACCAATGCCTATCAGATCACTTTTGCGGCCTATGCCACCGGAGACCGTAATCCGGAATATGATCACTATGATTTTACTGGCACAGACTATCGCAATGCTCGTAAAAATTCTATTTCCCTGGGCGTAAACTACCTTTGGGGATTGTTAAATGCCGAGAGGTACAATTTTTATCTGATCTCCGGTATGTCCTACACTTTTCGGAGTGTAAAACGCTATTACGCACCCTCTGACAGCAAGTGGGTACGTGATGATCGCTGGGCTGTGGGAGCCGGACCGGGATTTGAGTTTGAGGTTTCGGACCGCTTTCACGTCTGTATCGAGATCCCCATGAAATACAACCACAAGGACGATATCACCATGTATATCCCCTCTGGTGGTTTTTATTATTATTTCAAATAGTTTATTGCCAAGATAAGCTTTGATGTGGGGATGATGCACTTTACAGCTCTTAATCGCTGTTGATGGGAGATAGTAAAGCGCATAAAGTTCAGGTAGCAATGCAGCTAATCTTGATATTGTTATGGTGTAACTTACTTTTACTGCTGGGATTGTATCATTGTTTCTTAATTTTGCTTTGAGGAGATCTTGATGCCTGTCGAAAAATCTGCGGCCGGTCATGGTTTTGGAACTGCTCCGGTCTATTTAGCTGCAATCAGCACCATCTTGGGTGCTGTGTTGTTTTTGCGCTTTGGCTACGCCGTGGGCAATGTGGGGCTGGCCGGGGCTTTGATGATAGTGCTGATCGGGCATTTGATCACCATCCCCACGGGTCTGGCAATAGCGGAGATTGCTACCAACCTCAAGGTGCGGGGAGGCGGTGAGTATTACATTATCAGCCGATCCTTCGGATCCACTCTCGGGGGCACGATTGGGATTTCGCTTTATCTTTCTCAAGCCATATCGGTAGCCTTTTATCTGATCGCTTTTGCCGAAGCCTTCCGGCCTCTGTTTCCCTGGGTACAGGCAAATCTTGGTTTTATGCCCGATGCCAGGATGATATCCTTGCCTGTCGCGGTAGCCATGGTGGTGTTGATCTCCCGCAAAGGGGCCTCAATCGGAGTAAATGCGCTTTGGGGTATCGTGATCACCTTGGGGCTGTCCCTGGTACTCGTCTTTGCCGGCAAGAGCATATTGCCTCCCAGTCATAGCGTGGGATTGTTTGATACCACCAGCAATCCCCACAGCTTTTTCAGAGTCTTTGCCATCGTGTTTCCTGCCTTCACGGGCATGACCGCCGGAGTGGGACTCTCCGGAGATCTGAAGAACCCCCGCAAATCCATACCTCTGGGCACACTGGCTGCCACCCTCACCGGGCTGTGTGTGTATATCGCTTTGGTGATCAAGCTCAGCCGTAGTGCCACCCCGGCAGATCTGGCCTCAGATCAGTTTATCATGAGCAGGATCTCGATGTGGGGACCATCGGTATTCATCGGTCTGGGAGCAGCAACGCTGTCTTCGGCGCTGGGCTCGATCCTGGTAGCGCCGCGCACACTGCAAGCCTTGAGTGGGGATAGGTTTTTCCCTTCTGCCAGCTGGAATAGATTCCTCAATCATGGAGTGGGGGATTCAAACGAACCCGTACATGCCACCTGGATTACGGCTGTAATCGTGATCTTCTTTGTGGCTCTGGGTGATGTGGATTTTGTAGCGCAGATCATCTCAATGTTCTTTATGATTACCTACGGTGCTCTATGTAGCATTAGTTTTTTGGAACATTTTGCGGGAAATCCCTCATATCGTCCCACCTTCAGAACCAAGTGGTATGCTTCACTTTTGGGAGCACTCTCTTGCTTTTTGATGATGTTTTTGATGCAGCCGGGCTATGCTCTGTTCTCGATCCTGGTGATCGCCGGAGTATACATCTGGCTGGATAAGACCAAAAAAGGAGAACGGAACCTGGCTATGGTCTTTCGCGGGGTACTATTCCAAAGCACGCGGAAGCTGCAAATCGCCATTCAACGACGAAGTGCAGCTCCGGATATGTCCAATTGGCGTCCCTCGATCGTCGCTATCACAGAGTATTCCGAAGATCGCGTGGCTACCTTTAATCTCTTGCGCTGGCTCAGCCATCATTACGGTTTTGGCTCTTACATCCACTTTATCAAAGGGCCGCTAACGCTGGCTACCAACACTGAATCCAAAAAGATCCTGCAGAAGATGATCAATCAATCTCAGATCTCAGCTGCGGGTTTTTATGTGGATACCATTGTGGCGCCCACTTTTAAGACCGCTGTGGCACAGATCGTCCAGATCCCAGGTATCAACGGCATGGAAAATAACAGCCTCCTCTTCTCCTTTTGCAAAGATCACTCAGAAGAGATTGCGCCCATTATCGAAGGTTGCTATTTTGCTGCGATCACGAGCTTCAATGCGCTGATCTTACGCTCCGGCACCAGACATTTTGGTTTCCGCAGCTTGATCGATATCTGGCTCACACCCGGCGACTATCGCAATGCCAATCTCATGATCCTGCTATCCTATATCATCATCGGACATCCGGAGTGGCACGGGTGTCAGATCAGAGTCTTTGATGTGATCGAGGAAGGCTCTGCCGATAATAGCGATAAACTCGATGAATTGATCGCTTCTGGACGCTTGCCCATTGCCCCGACAAATATTCAGAAAGTGCCCAAAAAGAACAGCGAAACCATTGCCGACAAGATCACTTCTATATCTTGTGATGCAGATCTGGTCGTATTGGGACTCTCGCTCAAAAAGATGAAGAAAGATGGTGGAAAATTCTTGATGAGCTTCTCCTGTGCTCAGGATATGCTCTTTGTGCGGGCTGGGCAAAAGATACTGATCGATGCTGAGCCTGGAGATGAAGAGCTCACAGAAGGCATTGACGATTCAGATTGGGTTGATGATAAAAAACTAAACTTCGCTTCAGGTCAGGCATCTCAAATGCAAAACCAGCTTCAGAAACAAGAAAATACAGAAAATTCGATAAATAGACTTGACAAATAATATGGCTGAACAGCAATAAAAAAAACAAAAGGAGTTCTAAAATGAAGAAGGTCAGCATTATTCTCTTACTAATCGCTTTGAGCACCATGCTCATTGCCCAAAGTGGAAAAACTGAGGCTATCGAAAGCCTCGATACCGCAAAATCTATGATCAATAGTGGTCAATACCTCAAAGCTCAGGATGAGCTAAATTATGCCCAGGCCAAGATCAGTGAAATGCTCTCCGAGGATCTGCTGAAGTATATCCCGGATGCACCTGCCGGATTTACTCTGAACGACAAAAGTTCACAATCTCTGGGGCAAGCCGGTGCCATCATCGGAAGTGCTAATGCTATCGCTGCCAATGGTAACTATAGCAAGGATGATATTGATCTGGATCTCACCATTGCCGTGGGTGGATTGCCCGGTCAAACAGCGGGGCTGATGGGGCTGGCAGCAATGTTTGGCGGTATGGCCGATATGACATCCAAGACCATCCGTGTGAAGGGTTATAACGCTACTTTGGAATATGAAGAAGACGATGAAAGCGGCACTCTTACCATCAAAGTGGGCGAAAAGATCTCCGTGATCGTGGAAGGCGAAAATATCGAAGATGCAGATGTGCTGAAATCATTGGCCGAAAAGGTGGACTTTGACGCTTTGAAAAAAGCATTCTAAAGTATTCCATAGCAAAAAACATCACCCCGTTTGGTCCAAGCTGAGCGGGGTTTTTGTAGCGAAAGAAATCCTGAGCTTGCTTGCTGCAAGCACATCTCATTACTCAGTATTCCGGATAAAAGTAATCCTCAGTCTCCAAGCTATCCGGCAAAGCTTCCTGACCCCTACTCAGGATCAAGCGGATCAGAGATTTCTTCTCTACCATTATCCCCGCAGCAGGATTCGACCGCAAGACAGCATTACGCTCCACACTGTCGTCGTATAAGGAATCCACGATAGTACTTCTGAGATCATAGTTTCGCAGCATGACCATGGCTTCCTGGAAACTGGAGCCCCGAACATCCGGTACCCTGACCATCTTGCTGCCCTTGCTGATCACCAGATGCACTGTGCCTTCTTCTTTGATCTCAATTCCGAATGAAGGTGATTGATCCAGGATCTCATCCAACTTTGCCGTCTCGCTGTACAAAGAATCTTCCACCACAGCGTGCAGATTGAGATCATTCAGCATGCGCTTGGCTTGCGCTAAACTAACCCCGATCAACTGGGGAGTCTCCACCTTTTTGGGTCTGCCGATGACAAGAGGAAGGATTACCTGCCCGATGAGAAAGGCTGTTACAAAAATGATGCCTACTGCTATGCCAAGCATATAGCCCCAACGTTTTGCGCCGGTTTTACTCATATCTTTCCTCACTTCACTTTTTGTAGCTTGGCGGCAAAAGCGCCGTCCATGTGATGTTTGAACGGGATAGTTTTCAGAAATCCCTGCTCGGTGTAGGTTTTGGGAATATACTGCTCTGCGCTAACCAGCTGGAACTTGGGATACTTTGCCAAAAAGCGCTGCACCTGCTCTTCATTCTCTTGGGGATTCATGGTGCAGGTGGAATAGACCAGATAGCCCTCTACTTTCACAAAGTTCGCAGCATGATCCAGAGCTTTTTCCTGAAGCTTGATCAGCTCCGGGATATCGTTGTGCGCTTGCCATCTGAGGTCAGCCTTGCGGGAAAACACACCCCAGCCTGAGCACGGAGCATCCACCAGCACCCGGTCATAAGCGGGAGCTACCGGACCATATTTGAGCGCATCAGTAGTGATCTGGATGATGTTGGTCAGCTGCAAACGATCTGCTGCCTGCTTCAACCGTTTCATCTTTTTGGGAATCTTGTCCACTGCGATCACTTCTCCGGTATTCTGCATCAATTCGGCGATATAAGTGCATTTACCTCCAGGAGCGGCAAATAGATCCAGCACGGATTGCTCCGGCTGGGGATCCAGCAGTTCGATCACCAATGCAGCGGATGTATCCTGCACCGAAAAGTAACCCTCAGAAAAGGCTACTTCCTCCAAGACTGCAGCAGCCTGATGCGTCACATACATCATCTTGCTGGCGGGGCACGGGCTAATCTCAATATCTCTGCGCCGGAAGTATTTTTTCAGCTTCTCTCCGCTGGTAGCAGTGGAGTTTACCCGGATGTGCAAAGCGGGGTTTTCGTTGAAATACAAGGCCAGGTATTCGGTATCTTCTTCTCCAAAAAGCTCGATCCAGGTCTTGATCAATTGGGGTGGATAGGAGTGTTCATAGGCGATCCTCAGCACAGGATCTGCCGGATATTGGGTCTTATCCTCTCTCAGATATGCCCTGAGCACCGCGTTTATGAAATCCGCCACTTGCTCTGAAAGCACAGCTTTGGCCAGCTCTACCGTCTCATTGACCGCAGCGTGAGAGGGGATTTTGTCCAGATACATGATCTGATACAAGCCCAGATAGAGCATGATCTTGATCTTGAGATCGGTGTTCTCAAACTTCTGGGCATCTGTATAATGGGAAAGAATAAAATCCAGCTTTTGGCGCATCTTGATCACGCCCTTTACTGTGGTATAAAAAAGACTCACCTCTTCCCCGCTGTTTTTCAGCTTCTTAGCTCTTTGCTGCAATAGGGTATCCGAGAAATCTCCGTTTTTGAAGACCTTGAGAATGGTGCTATATGCTTCGGAGCGAAAGTTCATTTTGCCCTCTGATAAAGTCGTTTGATCACTTCTTTGATCAATTGCTCGGTGGGAAGATTGATCTCCGGCTCTCCCAGCAGCTTGAGTTCACGCTGGATCGAAGCTACATTAAACCCCAGTGCCATGAGCGCAGTCTCCACTTCTTGCAAGGGACCATCTGCCACTTGAGCTTGAGCATCATCCACAAAGTCCATCAGCTTGTGTATACTGTCTTTCAGCTCGACTATCAGGCGTTGGGCACTTTTTTTGCCAATGCCGGGAACTTTGATCAAAAGACCTTCTTCTCCGCTGTGAATGCTGCGCACAAAAGCGGATATGCTCAAAGTAGAGAGGATGGAGATTGCGATCTTGGGGCCGATGCCACTGATCCTGGTAAGCAGATGAAAGAGCTCTCGCTCTGCGGGGGTGGCAAAGCCATAGAGCCGCACATCGTCTTGCGAGATACTCAGAAAGCTGTATAGAGAGCATTCTTCACCGATTTTGGGGAGGGTTTCGAAGGTAGAGACCGGTATCTTCAGTTCCCAGCCTATGCCCATGGTTTCGATCACGGCATTGACGGGGCTTTTTTGGGTAAGAATACCTTTGATATAATGGATCATAGCTGTTTATTCCATTTGATGCGGTTGTAATGTGTGGTAGCTATTGCCAGTGCATCATAGGCATCATCACGATGTGCACCGGCATTGAGATTGTACAATTGATGGATCATATAGCGCACCTGGCTCTTGCTGGCAGTTCCGGTACCCACCACCGCTTTTTTGACTTCACGGGGGCTGTATTCTACGATTGGGATGCCGTTTTGCGCCAAAGCCAAAAGTATTACTCCTCTGGCATGACCCAAGGTAAATACACTCTTGATGTGTTTTTGAAAGAACATCGATTCCACTGCTGCCCAATCTGGTTTATGCTCTGCCAGAACCTTCATTATGGAGCTGTAAAGCAGGCTGAGTCGATCGCCCAGAGTAGCTTCGCGGGTTACATCGATCACGTCGCAACCCGCGGCAATTACTTTTCTATGTTCCAGCTGAATGAGCCCATAACCGCAATAGCGGCTACCCGGATCGATTCCCACAATCATCACGGGAGCTTAATCCTGAGAGAGTTCTGCCATTACCTCATCGGAGATTTCATAATTGGCATAGACCTTTTGGACGTCATCCAGATCTTCCAGCATATCAATCAGCTTTAACAGCTTCGGAGCCACATTGTCGGCATTGACGGTGGTTTTTGGCACCCGGGTAAGCTCTGCGTTTTCCACCGGGAATCCGGCTGCTTCCATATTGACCAGGACGGCATGAAACTCTGTGGGTGAGGTATACACATCAAAATACTCCTCCCCCATTTCCACGTCGTCTGCTCCGGCTTCCAGCGCCTGCATCAAGAATTCTTCCTCATCCATACCTGCCACAGGAACGTTGAAAAAGCCCTTCATGTCGAAATTCCAGCTTACGGCGCCAGATTCTGCCAGGTTACCGCCATACTTGGAAAAAGTGTGGCGCAGATCTGCCACTGTGCGGTTCTTGTTATCGGTCATCACATCTACGACGATGCCGACTCCATTGTGTCCATAGCCTTCGTATGTGATCTCTTCATAAGCTACACCTTCGATCTCACCGGTGCCCCGTTTGATGGCACGTTCGATGTTTTCGCGGGGCATATTGGCTGCTTTGGCAGTAAGAATCGCAGTTCTGAGCCGGGGATTGGTTTCAGCATCCCCACCTCCGCTTTTTGCTGCGAGGATTATCTCCTTGACTATACGGGTAAAGATCTTCCCCCGTTTAGCATCAGTCGCACCTTTCTTGTGTTTGATCGAGCTCCACTTATTGTGTCCGGACATACATACCTCTATTTTTTATTGAACATCGTTATCCTGCCAGGCGGCCACCACTTTTTGAGTAATATCTTCCGGAACTCTCTCGTAATGCGAGAATTCCTGGGTAAAGCGTCCTCTGCCCTGAGTAAAAGACTTCAGAGCAGGGTAATAGTTAAACATTTCTGCCAAAGGCATTTGGGCGTTCAGATATTGCTTCTTGCCCCGCTGTTCCATACCCATGATACGACCTCTGCGGGTAGAAATGTCACCCATCACATCTCCCATATATTCACTGGGAACAATGATCACGATGTTATGGATCGGCTCCAGCAGAATGGGTTTGCATTTTTTGAAGCCTTCTTTTAAGGCCATGGAAGAAGCGATCTTGAAAGCCATCTCAGAGCTATCCACATCGTGATAGCTACCATAATATACTTCCACCGCTACATCCACTACCTGATATCCTGCGATGATGCCCTTGCTCATGGTCTCGACCAATCCTTTTTCGATAGCCGGGATGAAGTTTGAGGGAATCACTCCGCCCACGATGGCATTGATGAATTGGAATCCCTCGCCACGCTCGGTTGGCTTGATCCTGAAGTACACTTCTCCATACTGGCCACGTCCGCCGGATTGTTTTTTATGACGATACTGGCTTTCCGCACTGGCGGTGATAGTCTCCTTGTAAGGAATGCGAGGGGCTTTGAGCTCAGCTTCCACTTTGTAACGATTTTTCAGCTTTTTCAAAACTAATTGCAATTGCTGATCACCCATGCCGGATAGCACATTCTCATGGGTCTCCACATTGAGATCATAGCGGATGGTAGGATCTTCTGCGATCACTCTTTGCAGGCTGGTGCCGATCTTGTCTTCATCAGACTGGTTGACCGCTTTGATCGCCTGCCAGGTGGTAGCACAAGGCAGCTCCACCGGTTTGATAGCATGCCGGGCATTCAGCGCCACGATGCTGCTCATCACCCGGGAGTTCTTTAGCTTCACCAGCGCACCGATCTCTCCCGCTCGCAGTTCCGAGCAATCATGCCGGTTTTTTCCCAGCATAAAATACATGTTGCCGGCTTTGTCTTTGGCTTCTCTTTCCGGAGTGTAAAATTCGTTTCCGGTCTTGAGCGAGCCGGAATAAAGCCTCACGTAGGCAAAGTCACCCATGCTGGGATCGGCATAGAGCTTGAAGATATATCCCAGCAATTCACCATCTTCAGAAGCGATAAAATCTTTGCTGTCTTCGCCTTCCACCAGCTCGATCTTGGGGCTGTCTGCCGGAGAAGGAAGATAATCGATCACGCCTTGCAAAAATGCCATCACGCCCACGCCGGTGCCCGCTGAACAGACAAAAGCAGGAACGATCTCACCAGTGGCAATGGCTTTTTTGAGACCTGCAATCAAGTGATCTTGGGGCAGTTCCATATTTTCCAAAAACTCGTTTAGATATTCCTCATCGGTCTCAGCCACAGCTTCCATGAGCTGCATTCTGGCTTCTTCCATGGCGTCTTGCATATTGGCCGGGACATCTCCCACGCCAGCAGCAGTGATAGCTTTTTGGCTGATCACATCCACCACGCCTTCAAAAGATCCTTCTTTGCCGATCGGGATGTGGATTTTCACCGGTCTGATATCAGCGTTTTCGTGGATGGCTTCCAGAGTCTTGTCAAAATCTGCATGTTCGTTATCCATCCGGTTGACCAGGATGATCTTACCCTTGTTTTTGCCTTCCAGCTGTTCCAGGGCAAGCTCCAAACCTACTTCAAAACCGCCGGCAGCATTTGCCACCACCACCACGTTTTCCACGGCAGGAAGGGCAACCACGGTATCACCCACAAAATCAGGATAACCGGGAGCATCCAGGATATTGACCCTGTGATCCTTATAGTTTACGTAGCCGATAGAGAGACCCAGAGACATCTTTTTTGCAGTCTCTTCAGGATCAAAATCCAGCACGGTATTGCCTTCGTCGATCTTACCGAGTCGGTTTGAAGTTTTGGTTTGAAAAAAGATTTGTTCGGCCAAAGTGGTCTTTCCAGCACCGCTTGCTCCGACCAACAACAGATTGCGTAACTTCTTCATAGAGTATTCTTTCATGTTCTTCCTCGTCTATTTATATCATTTTCTAAGAAATTTTTATCCTGATGGACCATACTTTTCACTCCCTTATAGGTGTCAATGCTTTTGTTTTGCTTGACATATTCTAAAGGAGTGTAATATCTTGTTCAAATTATTTCTAAGGGGGTTCCGCATGGAACAGGACACACGTAGTTTTACGACTCACGCCAATATGCCTCCTCAACAGAGTATGGCTCCCGTAATGACTATCGGCAACTGGGTAGTGACCATGATCATTATGGTGATCCCGATCGTAAACATCATCATGCTCATTGTCTGGGCTGCTGGTACCAATGACAATCCCAACCGCAAAAACTGGGCTATCGCGCAATTGATCTTCATGGCGATTGGCATCGTGCTCTGGATCATCTTGTTCAGCACCATGGCTGGTGTAATGGGAGGTCTGTTAAACGGCTATTAATCCTATGGTTTAAATGGCATAACAGCATTCAATACCTATCATCCCGATCTTGCTGCGGCAGGGTCGGGATTTTCTTTGCCTGCCTCTTTGCCTTGTTTCCAAGTCTGTTTGGACACCACTTTGAGTCCAGATCAAGTCCTGATCATGAGAGAATCAGGACTCAAAGTCGAGATGAGATCAACTTCAGAGAATGCGGTTCGCCAGCCGCTACCTTGAGCATTGCTCAGAGTCCACCTCTCAAGCGGATGTCTTGCTAAAAGAAAAGCGCTCCGTGAGTTATCCTCACAGAGCGCTGAATCTTTGGTGGAGCATAGCGGGATCGAACCGCTGACCTCATGACTGCCAGTCATGCGCTCTCCCAGCTGAGCTAATGCCCCAAATCTGAGTCACTTTGTTTGCCCAAAATTAGAAACTGGTAGTTTTTGTCAAGCAGAAAAAAGACGAGTTATTTCTTGGATCTGTCTAAATACATATCGTATTAGCTAATTAGCGCACTCAAGCTGGATTTGTGAAGCTGAGAATCTATGAAAAGCAAAAAAAATCCTTGTATAAAATCCTAATCCCTGAAAAGTGACTCTCTAAAATAAATTACGATCCAAAGTGGAGGATATAATGCTCGATGACCTGAGAAAGAAACAAAAGATCATCATTTATTTCGTGGCGATAATTTTCATCCTGGGGATGGGAGCCATGGGAATCGTGGAGTTTTTGACTCCGAAACCCTATTTGGGCAAAGTGGAAGGCAAGAAGATTACTCTGGAAATGTACCAGGCAAAATTGCAAGAAGTGTATGCCCGTCACAGCGAAAACAACCCTGACCAACCCATCGACGACAATGTGCGCCGCTCTCTGGAAGGTTCGGCCTGGCAGGAACTGGTGGATGGCATATTGTGGGACAAACAGATCAAAAAACACAAGATTAAAGTAACTGATAGTGACATTCTCACTGAGATGCAGAATAACCCCCCGCAAGAACTCATGCAAAATGAATCTCTGCAAACTGACGGTAGATTTGACAACAGCAAATACCTCTCAGCGCTGAAGAACAATCCTGAGTTTTTCCTGGTGATGGAAGACTATGTAAGCAGCTATCTTCCTCGCAAAGGTCTGCAGGACAAGATCCAGGCCGAGGCCGGCATCACGATCGACAGCCTCAGAGCCGAATACAAAAAGGATAAGAATCTGGTAACCGGAAAGATGCTGTTCTTTGATTACAACAAGATCACTGATGTCGAGATCACTGATGAAGAGATCCAAGCATACTACGATGAGCATAAGGAAGAGAAATACAAGAAAGGTCCTGCCACCAAAATCAAGTATCTGGCTTTTGAAGAAGGACCTTCCCCAGAAGATTTTGAAGAGATGAAGCGCTCCGCTATCCAGATTCGTGATCGCATCCTGGCTGGAGAAGATTTTGCCACACTGGCGATGGAATATTCCGATGACCCCGGTTCAGCCGAAAATGGCGGCTCCCTTGGTGAATTTGGCAGAGGCCAGATGGTGCCGGAATTTGAACAAGCAGCCTTTGCTCTGCAACCCGGAGAGATCTCCGAACCGGTCAAGACCGACTTTGGCTGGCACGTGATCCGCCTGGATGGCATTGTCAGCACAGATCCTGCAGATCCCAAGATTGCCGCCAGTCACATTCTCTTCAAAGTGGAAGCAAGCGAAACCACGCGTGCAGAACTCGAAGAGAAAGTCCTGGAAGCTCAGGACATGCTCAAAAAGCAAAGCGTCGAAGAAGTGGCAAAAGCTCTGGAAATGGAACCCCAAGAAAGTGATTGGGTGGCTCATGATGCGCAATTCATCCCTGGCATTGGTCAGAACCCGCAGCTTTTGGCTTGGATGACCAAAGCCAAAGCCGGGCAGGTCTCTGAAATCATTCGTGATCAGCAACAGGGCATGATCATAGCCAAAATTCAAGACAATGTAAAAGAGTATTACGAAGACTTTGAAGAGGTAAAGCTGCGCATCAAATATGAGCTGGAGCGCGAAGAGAAGATCGCCAAAGCCAAGCTTAAAGCCGATGAATTCGTGGCCAAATACCCCAAAGAGGAATACTTTGCCAAAGCAGAAGCCGAAGGTTGGAAGGTTTCAGATTTTACTAAGTACAAACGTGGCAACAGCGCTCCGGGCATCGGGGTCTCAGAGATCTTTGCAGATCACGCCCTCGCTCTGGAAGAAGGCGAGATGACGGATTTGATCCACGATCCCAAAGGCAGCTACATCATCATGGCTACCAGCCGCCAAAAACCGGATATGGAAGCTTTTGAACAAGATGAAGCCGCTCAGGAAGAGATTCGTGAACGCCTCGAAATGCAAGCATGGAACCGCTGGTATCAAAACATGAGAGAAAACGCCGAGATTATCGACCGTCGTGCCGAATATGGCATGTAAATCACTATAAATACAGGATATCCTGTGCATTAGATGGATGCGGAGACTGCGGTTTTCGCATCCCTTTTCATAAAGAGGAGAGAAACAACTTATGAGCAAACTAATGGCCAGCGTGAGCGGTGTGAGAGGAATATTTGGCGAAAGCCTCACTCCGCCTATCGTTCAAAAATATGTCGCCCGCTTCGGTCTGCTGCAGCGCAGCACACATGGTAAGGGCACTATCATCATTGGCCGGGATAGCCGAACCACCGGTGAAGCGATGATGCACATAGTAGCCAGCACCCTGATGAGTATTGGCCTGGATGTAAGCTATCTGGGGATTGCCTCCACCCCCACGATCCTTCTGGCAGTGGAAGATAGTGATGCCATCGGAGGCATCGCCATCACTGCTTCCCACAATCCGCCGCAGTGGAATGCGATGAAATTTGTGGATGCCGATGGCATGTTTCTGGCTCCAGACAAAGCTGCCAGCTTTTTGGCATCAGTAGATCAGGAAATCCCCTGGACCTCGTGGCAGGAGATTGGCAGGTTTGCTGAGGATAAGCAAGCCATAGACAGGCATATAGACAAGATCTTGAGCATCGAGTATCTGGATATACCCAAGATCAAAAGCCTCAAACTCAAGGTTGTGCTGGATAGTGTAAATGGCGCCGGCGGCTATACCTCCGAGAAACTGCTTCGAAAATTGGGCTGTGAAGTGATCAGCATCAATAGCGAACCTACCGGTATCTTCGCCCATGCGGCTGAACCCTTGAATCAAAATTTGGGACAACTCGAAGTGGCTGTGCAAGAGCATAAAGCAGATCTGGGCTTTGCCACCGATCCCGACGTGGATCGGCTTTCCATAGTGTCTGATCAAGGCAAATGCATCGGCGAAGAGCTCAGCCTGGTGCTGAGTGAGATCTTTGTCCTGCCCAAAAAGCCGGGAGACATCGTGGTGAATCTCTCCACCTCCATGCTGAGCGATGATATTGCCCATAGATTTGGCGTAAAAGTGCATCGCACCAAGGTCGGAGAGATCAATGTGGGCAAGAAGATGCAGGCCATCTCCTCCCCCATCGGTGGTGAAGGCAATGGCGGTATCATCTGCCCGGAAGTACACTATACCCGGGATGCCCCGGCTGGAATGGCATTGATCCTGGGGCTCATCGCCGAAACTGGCAAGAGCATCTCGCAGCTGGTCAGAGAGTTACCCAAGTACTATTTTGCCAAAGATAAACTCAGCCTGAAAGCGGATCAAATGGAAGCCGCAATGGACAAAGTGCCGGATATCCTCGCCGGATACGAGATTGACACCCAGGATGGCATCAAGGGCAGCAAAGCAGATCACTGGATTCACATCCGCAAATCCGGTACCGAGCCCATCATCCGAGTGTATGTCGAGAGCGATTCACCTGCCAAAAGCGAGCGTATCTGCCGGGAAACACTGCAAAGATTGAGCCACTAAGCAAAGCCGGGCTGAGAGGCGATATCCATCGACTCTCAAAGATTCTGCCGGGATAGCTGATAGCACAGGATGGCTGCACTGACGGCGAGGTTGAGAGACTCCATCTCGCCCACCATGGCAATGCGGATGGTCTCATCTGCACTGGCCAGGAGTGCTTTGTCGATGCCATGAGCTTCACTACCCAGGATGTAAATCTCACGCCCTGAGCTGGATTTATACTCCGCCAGGCTCTTTGTTCCACTCATATCCAGAGCCAGCACTCTAACATTTTCTGCAGCCAAATCCCGAGCACCAATATAGCGATGTGCCACCTTATATACTGCACCCAAAGAAGCCCGGATTACCTTGGGATTGGAGATCTCACAAGAATCCTCCGCCAGCAGAATGCTATCAATCCCAAACGCAGCCGCAGTCCTGAAGATCGTACCCAGATTTCCAGGATCAGATATCCCATCCAGATATAGAGCTCGCCGGTACTCGAATGGTTTCGGCTCAGGCAAGCGGTAGAGACCAGCAATATCAGCAGGGTGATCACTGGAGCAGATCCGGGACATCTGGGCGGAAGTCAGTTCATACAGCGGAATACCCGCCAAAGCGGGTTCCAGTTTATTGGCATAATACAGCTCCCGGGGCAGGATCCCGTAGATGGCTAATTGTTTGATCAGGCGTGCGCCCTCCACCACTACCAGCTTTTGTTCCAATCTGTACTTTTTTTGCTTTAGCTTGGCAAGATCGCTGATTCTTTGCCGGGAAAGAGTGAATATACCGCTCATCCTATAGCTCCTTATTTTTCAGTTATCTACATACTTATCCACATGCCTTGGTGGATAATTCTCAATCTCTATCTCATTCAAAGACAAGCTGTTCACCCTGTGTTCACTTTTTTCCACAATACTTATCCACCACTTATCCACATCTGCTACAAGCCCTTGTTTTAGTACAAGATAGTCAGCTTTCGCCGCAGTTTGAGCTCAGCACTTCTCAGCTCGAGAAAGTAGATTCCGCGCTGAAGGCTGGCAAAGCCGGAGACTTGATCCAGTTTCAACATACCCGGGGTTTGATTTGGCACATCAAAACTATGCCTGAGAACGCATTGTCCCCTGAGATTGTATAGAGTAAGAGTCAGAGCCTGGTCTTTGGCTGCTTCGTGATACCATTCCAGATAGGCCGTCCGGGGACCTCGAACAGGATTGGGGCGGATCAGGATGGCAGCTTGGGGAACTTGATACAGATATGTGCCAGACAAAGCCTCAGATTCATTTCCAGCGCGATCAATCGCAAAGATCTGGTAGCTGCCATCTTTATCAATGCCAAAATCCAGCTCAAACTCTGTGGCATAGGCAGCAGGATAAAGCTCAAAGCCGGCATGATCACTTTGCAGGCGATAGTAGAGCGAATCCACATCCAGGGGTGCTTTCAGCCTGAGATACACCCTGCCAAAGCGGATGTCCTGAGATAGCAACTCAACCGCTTGGGGTGGAGTGTTATCTGCACCCAAAGCGAGATTGACCAGGCTGAGCCATCCCGTTTTGGCAAAATCCAGCTTCATATAGATCCGCCAGGCATTATTGAGATTGATCCGCACATCGGGATACCAGAGGGCGATGCTACTCAGATCACTCTCAATCCAGGGAAGAGTATAAGATGAAGCCAGGATCATATCATCCAGCATGCCCAAAAGCTGGGATGTATCAATGATCTGCTCCTGCTTGAGCCGCTGCAGAAACTGCCTTAGATCCACATCAGCATAGCCGGAATTCATCTCAAAGAGCTGCTCGCGCAGGGGAGCCAGATGAGCTGCCTGGGGCCTCAGCACTCTGGAAAACTCTGTAAAGGCATCATATAAATCGCTCAGGGTGGATGTCTTCACTGCCGAACAAGTGGTGATCAGATACCCCATTGAGGGATTATTGGCTGTACCGGGCAGGTAAGAATCGGTAAAAAGCTGCGGGATCTGACTCGCCAGGATCTCCGGATCTCCTTCAAACAGCGGGATCATCTCAATATAGGGGAAGCCGTTTACAGGCACCAGATCTGCCGATCCTACGATGATATCCGCCTTATCTTTCAGCTCATACATGATCTCGATGCTCTGCATGCTACAGGCATCAAAGAGCAAGATATCCAGATGCGGAGTGCCCATCAAAGCCTGAGATAACTCTTTGTTTGCCACTCCGATCATATTCCCTGTTTCCTGATCCGGAGCGATGTATTTTGGGCTCTTGTACCAGCTATTGGCATGAGACCAGATGATGAGCATCTTGCGAGCAGCAGGATAGCGGTCAAATCCCCAGAGGATAAAGTCTTTCAGGCTATCCGGATCTCCGCTGTCGATGCTGCCCAGAGTCTGGATCTCAGGGGAACTAATCCCTGGCTCAGGATTCTGCTGGATCAGATAGCGTTTGGCTCCCACTTCCGGCAAATCCACTTGAACCACCAGTTTGAGTCCCTGCGGTTGCTCAGGCTCTTCCATCTGCTCGAGGTTTTGCCGCGCAAAGCTCGCAAGATCATTGTCCGCTGCCATATAGACCAGCACTGTCCAATCCTCTGCATAGAGGAATCCTGCCACAAAGATCAGGATGGTGAGGGGAATATAGTGAAGTTTGTTCATGGCATCAGAGATCAAAAGAGATCCGGACATTGTGTGCAAACATCCGGATCTCCAGGCTGAACCTTAGTGATTTATTGATAGGGATATTCCAGGGCTTCTTCCAAGCCACGCAAGACTCTCAGTCCACCCTGGCAGAGAGCTTCCATTTCTTTTTCACCCGGATACAGATGCACTTCAGCGATAAACTCGCAGCGATCCCGGATATGCTCCACAATGAAGTCGTTGTACACCAAACCCCCAGAGAGGAAGATGCCATCCACTTTGCCGCTCAATACTGCTGCCGAAGCTCCGATCTCTTTGGATACTTGATAGCACATGGCTTCCATGATCAATCTGGCTTTTTCGTCGCCTTCGTTGATGCGCTTGTTTACTTCAATCCCACTATCCGTCCCCAGATACGCCATCAACCCGGCAGTCTTGGTGAGATATGTATTCAGTTCTTTCTTGGTGTATTTGCCGCTATATGCCATATCGATCAAATCTCCGATGGGCAGAGCGCCGGCTCTTTGAGGAGAAAAAGGTCCCATGCCCAGAAGTGCATTGTTTACATCCACCACCCGGCCCTCTTTGATGGCAGCCACAGAGATGCCGCCACCCATGTGCACTCCGATGAGATTGACCTGAAGCAGGTCTTTACCCAGCTCTTTGGCCATCAGCCAGGCTATGTAGCGGATATTCAGGGCATGAAAGAGGCTTTTGCGTTCGATCTCGGGAATCCCGGAGATGCGGGCGATATCATCAAACTCATCCACCACCACAGGATCCACGATGAATGCTGGAATTTGCAGCTCTTCTGAGATTGCGTTGGCGATAAAAGCTCCCAGATTGGAAGCATGAATCCTGCCCCACAATGAAGAATCCTTGAGGTCTTTGAGCATGGCAGGGCATATCTTCATGGTGCCGCCACTCACGGAGCGGATCAGTCCGCCTCTGCCCACTGCTGCGCTCAGGGTCCTGGGATCCACGGCGTTTTCGCCCATGGCTTCCATCACCAGGTTTTTCCGAAAGTCGTATTGCTCGATGATGCCGCCAAAGGAATCCAGCTCTGCAGGATCATGACGCAGAGTCTTTTCAAAGAGGGGTTTGTCGTCTTCGTATACAGCGATTTTGGTTGATGTGGAGCCAGGGTTGATCGCGAGAACGCGGTAGCTCATATTACCTCCAGAGGTCTTAGTTTTTTGATTTTCTCAAAGCAAAAAGATTCTGCAATCTTGTCAATCATTTTCCGAAATGCATAATCTGCATATTACAAGTGCTTCTTTGGCAGCAAGAATTATTTAACTTGCCAGATTCACTGCTAAATAAATAATGACCCAAAACTAAGGGAGATAGATATGACAACGAAGAATAATATGCCAAACCCGGATGAACACATCCATGACGACGATAATATGGAAGATGAAAACTCCAGAATCATCACTCTCGATATGGAAGATGGCAGCCAAAAAGACTTCATTGCCCTTGATATAATCAGCCATGAAGGCGAGAACTACATCGCCCTCTCCGAAGTCGGCTCCATGGACTATGATGTCCTGCGTTTCGTGGAAGTAGATGACAGCCTGGAACTGAGCATCATCGAAGAAGATGATGAATATGAGAAAATCGCAGAACTTTTCACCCAACACTTCAACAAATTGGCAGATGAAGCCTATGATGATGAGGATGAGGATGAAGAGAACGATGAGGACGAGGAAGAATAGCAAGTCCTTGATCTGATATTCAACCCCCGATAAATTCAAAAGCCGGAATATCCGGCTTTTTTTTGTTTTCTCTACTAATGCCAAGAGCATTTTACGCTGCAGAGATCTATCTGAAACTGCAGATCACAATCTCGCCAGTCTACCCCTCTTCCCCCATAGCATTACTGGATCATTGCGCCTGTGACAAGTAATGGTACCGCAATGATAGCCCAATGTAAAGGAGTGTGACGATAGCCTCAGAACCCAGTAGATCGCTGCTGAATGGCAACCGGATCTTGCTCAGGCTATGCTTCGGCTCATCGGACAAACATCCCGGCAGATTCATTTGATGCTTACAAGCCATCAGAGCAGATATGGATTCGCTGAAGCCAACCGGACCTGCTCTGTCATCGGAGCGATCAGCTCAGCTCTTGCCGCATTTTTTCCTTGACCTTTATAGCCTTTACATAGTCTGACTCTATGTGTCTGGCAGGATGCTTATACTGGCCAAGCGAGACAACTATTGATTATATATAAGAGGTAAATAAAGTGACAAAGACAGATCTTATCTCCAGGATTACTCAGCAGGCAAATATCGCCCGTCAGGCGATCTTACATATGACCACCTTATCCGGCAGCGGTCACCCCGGTGGCTCTATGTCCAGCATCGACATAATGCTATGTATTTACAACACTATGCGTCATGACCCCAAGAATCCCGGCTGGGAGGATCGAGACCGCATGTTAGTCTCTATCGGCCATATTTCACCAGCAGTATACAGCACTCTGGGGATCTGGGGATACTTTCCCCTGGCGGAGGCAATCTCACAATTTCGTCTCTTTGGCAGTATTTACGAAGGCCATATCGAGCGTGATGTGCCGGGGGTGGAATGGAGCTCAGGCAATCTGGGTCAGGGGCTCTCCGCAGCCGCAGGTTTTGCCATCTCCGCCAGGATCCGAGGCAAAGAAAGCCACACTTATGTGCTGATGGGCGATGGTGAGCAGCAAAAGGGTCAGCTCTCCGAAGCGCGGCGCTTTGCCAGCAAATACCAGCTCAACAATCTCACCGCCATAGTTGATTACAATCAGCTTCAGATCTCAGGCTCGATTCACGATGTGATGCCTCAGCACATCAGGCAAAACTGGGAATCCGACGGCTGGCAGGTGCTGGAAGTAAATGGTCATGACATCACTCAGATCTTAAACACTCTGGATGAAGTAGAAAAAGCATCCAGGCCGGTGATGATCCTCGCTCACACCGTGATGGGAAAAGGCGTGAGCTTCATGGAAAACAAGGCCAAATATCATGGCTCTACTCTATCTGTAGAACAGTGTGAAGAAGCTCTCAAGGAATTGGGTATGCCTTCCGAACTGCCCAAGTATCAGAAGATGCGCGCCGATTTTAAGCCTCCCAAACAGCAATCCCACCCGGACTTCCATCCTTCCTTCAATCTTATCCCTGGAAAACCTGTGCTTTATACCAAAGAAAGCGATTGCCGTAGTGCCTGGGGAAAAGCTATTGCGGATCTGGGCAAACTGAATCAGGACCAGCCCAATCCCATCGTGGTGGTGGATTGCGATCTGGCAGGCAGTGTCAAGACCACTGAGTTTGCCCAGGCTTTGCCGGAAAGATTCCTGCAAAGTGGCATTATGGAACATCATGCCGCAGTAATGAGCGGAGCTATATCCACCACTGGAGTGCAATGCTTCTGGTCTGATTTTGGTGTCTTTGGCATCGATGAAGCCTATAATATGCAGCGGCTCAACGACATCAATCACACCAATCTCAAGACCGTGGTAACCCATGTGGGAATGGATGTGGGAGCAGATGGCAAGACCCATCAATGCGTGGACTATATCTCCATGATCCGCAATCTATTTGATACCAGAATCATCTGTCCTGCCGATGCCAATCAAACTGATCGGATCATCCGCTGGTTGATCGACAAAGCCGGAAATTACGTGGTAACCATGGGACGCTCCAAGCTGCCTATCATCAAAGATCCGGATGGTGAGATCTTCTTTGATCTGGACTATTGCTATGAATATGGGAAAGCAGATGTGCTGAGATTGGGAGATCAGGGCACGGTGTTTGTCTCCGGTACTCCCGTGGGCAAAGCTCTCAAGGCCGTCGATACCCTGCGCGATGAGGGAATCTTTCTGCAGTTGATATACATCTCCAGTCCTCTGGCTATTGCCGCTGAGCAAATCGCCAGCGCAGTGAAACGCGGTCCCATCTTCAGCATTGAGGATCATAGTATCCACGGCGGTTTGGGAAGCAGCATCGCGGATGGCATCGTGGAAGGTGGACATGCGGCCAGATTGATCCGCTGTGGAGCAGATTCCTACCCGAGCTCCGGAGATCCTGCCCAGATTTTTGCCTCATTGGGGATGGATCCCGCTTCCCTGATCAAAAGGATCAAGAAAGAGCTCTAAAGCTATCGATTGTGCTGGGGGACGAGAGCATAAAACCGAGATGAAAACAGATTTTTGCAAACCTGCCTTGATCTTTGCACTGGCAGCGGTTTTGACCGGATTGCTGGCCTGGGTACTTCCCGGTTATAGCAACGATCTCTTCCCCATCCGCAAGATGCCGTGGTTTTCGGCCTTGTCCAAACCCCCGGCTCCAGATAGCACTTCTGTAGCGCCTCAGGTAGTGCGGCAACCGCAGATTGCGCTCAAGCCCTTTCTGGATCAGCTCAAGGCCATGCCTGTGCTGCCCGGGCAAACCCCGCTCTCACCAGCTTCACAGGATACTGCCTTTAGCCCCCTGCCCCGGCAGCTCCGAATCGCCTATTTCAGCGATTCCATCATTGAGGGAGATCTGATCACAGCGCCGCTAAGATCTGCTCTGCAACAGCGTTATGGCGGACACGGCGTGGGCATGATGCCGATCACATCGATCGTGGCGGGATTTCGCCAGACCATTCGACACAGCTTTGCCAAAAACTGGGATAGCATCTCCTTCATGGCTCCAAACCAGCCTGCTATCTCACTCGGGATCACCGGCTATACCTTCATCCCCCGTCCATATTATCTGGATCAAAAGCCGGTAGAGATGCTAAGTGCAGATAGCCTGTTTTTTGCTGATTCGCTACAAGCTATGAGCCCGGATCCTGAAGATGAGGATTTGGATGATGATAGCTTCCGTCACTATGTGGATGAAGACCCCTGGGTGGAGTATCGGGCAGTAGATATCGCCGGGGGAGCAGATAGCTTTCGCCGGATCCGGCTTTTTTACAGCCATGCTTCAGATAGCTCCCTGGTGCGAGTCTCGCACGACTCAAAGCCGCAGCAAGAGCTAAGCCTTCGCGCCGGCAAAGATCTGAAAATCCTGGATATCAGTCCCCAAAGTCCCAGCAAGCGCCTACGCCTGGAGTTTGACAGAGATGATCCGATCCGGCTATACGGGGTCTCCTTTGATGATCATGAAGGGATCTATGTAGACAACTTCCCGATCCGCGGCTACTCTGGAATGTGCTTCCAGCGCATCCACAAGCACTTCTTGACAGCATTTGACCAAGCTCTTGATTATGACCTCATTGTCCTGCAGTATGGTGGCAACATCACTGATCCCGATAATGAAGACTATAGCTATTACAAAACAGCCATGATCAGAACCCTGGAGCATATCCAGACGGCAATGCCCGATGTGCCAATCTTGATTGCCAGCATGCACGATCGGGCAGTAAAAGCAGGCACCGGGTTTCGCACATCCCCGGATATCCCTTTGCTGGTGCAAACTCAAAGCGAGATTGCTCAAGAGACGGATTGTGCCTTTTGGAATGTCTATGAGGCAATGGGCGGGCAAAACTCCATGCTGGGCTTTGTGAATCAAAATCCTCCTCTGGCTGGAACAGACTACACTCATTTTACGCGCCGGGGTGCCGAGAGAATCGCCACCCTCTTTTTGGATTTCCTCAAGGAAGAGATGTGAGCAAATATTGTTATCTGCAGCCCTTTTTCTGCCATATAAGGTGCCACCAAGCAGTGTGGAGCATCTGAGGTCTTTCATGCCACACATTTTGGAACAGATCCTGAGTTCGCTCAATTACGATCCTGGTAATCCCTTGCTTTTCAATAGTGTCTTCTTTTTGTTTTTCTTCATCGTGGTTACCCTGCTTTATCCCCTGGTGGTACATCGCAGCCGGATCAGGGTCTGGTATCTGCTTTTAGTTTCGCTATACTTTTATTTCAAGACCAGTGGGATCTTTGTGCTCTTGCTCTTGGCTACTGCGGTGGTCAATTTTGCCCTGGGGGCAGCATTGTACCGTGCCAGTAGCAAGAAATCCCGGCGGGGATGGCTGCTGCTCAGCTTGCTCTGGAATCTGGGCACTCTGGGCTACTTCAAATACACAAACTTTATCATCGGTACCATCAATCAGCTCTTTGGTGGTTCTTTGCCGATGACGGATATTTTCCTGCCGGTGGGAATCAGCTTTTTCACCTTTCAGACCTGGAGCTACACTCTGGATATTTACTTCAAAAAGCTGAAGCCCATCCGCAGTTTCAAGGATTTTGCCTTTTTTGTAGCTTTCTTCCCACAATTGGTTGCCGGACCAATCGTTCGAGCATCATACTTCATCCCGCAGATTCACAAAAAGCTGAAGCTGGATGAAGATACCATCGCCCGGGCTTTGGTCTTGATCTTTGCCGGTCTGCTCAAGAAAGGCGTGATTGCGGATTACCTCTCGATCAATTTTGTGGATCGGGTCTTCGAAAACCCCGCACTCTATTCAGGGGTGGAAAACCTGATCGGAGTATATGCTTACGCTCTGCAAATATACTGTGATTTCAGCGGATATTCCGATATCGCCATTGGTCTGGCCGCTTTGATGGGCTTCCGGCTGCCGATCAATTTTGATAGCCCCTATAAGGCTTATAATATCACGGACTTCTGGCGCAGGTGGCACATCTCGCTCTCTACCTGGCTGAGGGATTATCTGTATATCCCCCTCGGTGGCAATCGCAAGGGAAAGCCCCGTCAATACCTGAATCTGCTTATCACCATGCTCTTGGGTGGCTTGTGGCATGGAGCCAGCTGGAACTTTGTGTTTTGGGGAGCCCTGCACGGAATTGCCTTGATCTTTGACAAAGCCTGGTTGAGCCTGAAGCTTGCTCACACCAAATTGATGCGGGTCATCGGTATCTTCGTCACTTTCCATTTTGTCTGTTTTGCCTGGATCTTTTTCCGAAGCCGCAGCTTTGGCAATGCCTGGCTGATCCTGAAGCGGATCACGACCTCCTTTGATGCCTCACTGCTGGTGCATTGGTTCAATGAGTATCAGGTAATCGCCTATCTGATCTTCATCGGATTCCTGGCGCATTGGCAACCGGATTCCTGGGAAAAGTATTACCAAAGCGCCCTGCGCAGGATGCCCTGGCCCGCCAAATCTCTGGTGATAGCTGTGGTGATCTGGATTTTGTACCAGACTAAAAGCGCCGAGCTACAACCCTTTATCTACTTTCAGTTTTAAGGAGCTATGATGCAATATCTCAAACCCTCATTACAAACCTACGCTTGGGGCTCACACAGCTATATCCAGGAGCTTTTGCAGCTCAAAGCACAGGGTCCTCTGGCCGAAGCCTGGTATGGCGCACACCCCAAAGCCCCTTCCGCGGTAGAAGACCAGAGCCTGATCGAGCTGATCTCTGCAGACCCCAGTTTTTGGCTGGGGCCGGATCTGCATTCACTGCCCTTTTTGCTCAAGATCCTGGCCGCAGAGCAAGCACTATCGATCCAGGTGCATCCTTCCAAAAGCCAGGCGGAAGAAGGCTTTGCCCGGGAAAACGAACTGGGCATCCCACTTAATGATCCCACCCGCAACTATCGGGATGACAATCATAAACCGGAATTGATCATGGCTTTGACCGAGTTTCATGCCCTCACCGGTCTGCGAGATTTTCATCAGATAGCCAAAAGCTTTGATTATTGCAAAGTGGGTAGTTTTTTTGCCCACTTCCGTAGCTTTTGTGATCACCCTTCTTTAGATAGCTTTACCAGATTGTATCAGGAAATTCTGTGCCGAGAACCGCTCCCAAACCTGAGCAAGCACATTGCGAAACTGGATCCCCAAGGCAAATGGGCACAAGAGATTGCCTGGATGCAAGAGCTGATCAAGCTCTACCCCAGTGATCGCAGCGTGATCTCACCATTATTCATGAATCTGATCCAGCTCAAACCATTTGAAGCCATCTTCATTGATGCCGGAATGGTGCATGCCTATCTCAAAGGAGCCGGAATTGAGATTATGGCCTGCAGCGACAACGTCCTCAGAGCCGGACTTAGCCCCAAACACATCGATGTACCGGAACTGATGAAAACCGTGAATATCCAGGCCCAAACTCCTCAGATTATTCAGCCCAGGGTCATCAAAAACCAGCTAACCGCATACCCTGCAGTGGCAAAGGATTTTGCCCTGTATCGCATCAAGGTTGAGGGTGAGATGCCCTTACCAGATCTTCCCGGACCCCGAATTCTGCTCTGCCTCTCTGGCGCAGCCAAGCTCAGCAGACCCCGGCAAGAGCTGGATTTGATACGCTCTCAGAGCATTATCATCCCCCACGCGGAACAGATGCTCAGCCTGGCAGGAAAAGCTGAGATCATCCTCGCTGCCAGTCAGTTTGATTCCCCTTTGTCTTAGCTCAGAACAAAGCTGATATGAAGCCGTGATAAACCCATGATCATGGGATCATCACGGGTTTATATTGAGCTGATATTGGTCCGGATCTCGGAGGAGCCATTCGTTGTTCCAGAGCCAGGATTTGCGACGATTAACATGCGATCTCAGCTGATTGATGGCATTTCTTTGGCGGAATTGGCAGCAAAATCGGGATTATTTCTCGTCTTGGTATCATTCTTGCTTTAATATATGGTATAAAGGTAGATGATCCTGCCCTTGAACTGATGATAAAATGAATATAAATAGGAGATTATATGAAGAAACATCTCATAACCCTCATTTTGGTAGCCCTGGCAGCGATGCTGGTTGCCAATACCGGTACCATCAGATTGCAAAGCGACTCTGCTCAGGCAGAGATTTTGCGCAGCTCTGCTGATGGTCTTAGTGTACGTTTCGCGATCGATACGCTGGATTTCTTTGAGGTTCAGAGCAAAGAAGGTGTGTGGACAGAGATATCAACCAGGAATTTCAGCAGCACAAACAAGATTGGTGAACCCAAGCTACCCCTGCTCAGAAAGATCATTAGTGTGCCTTTGGAAGCTGAAGTACAGTTTCGGCTCAGCGACACTCAGAGAAGCACTGTATCCCTCAGTAAACAAGGTGTACACTATCCCCTCATGCCCGCTCAGGAGAGCGTTTCCAAAAGTGATAAGCCCGAAGAATTACCCTTCGTAGTAAATAGAGATTTTTATAATGGCAATCGCGCTACCAGCGAAGCCGTGATCCAGATCCAGGAGCTGGGTATGCTGCGCGGAGAAAGACTTTTTGCCGTGGATTTTGTGCCTGTGAATTACAATCCCGCAACCAGAAATCTGGATGTGGTGCTCCAAACACAGGTCGATATCAGCTTTGTGGGTGCAGATCACCTCGCCACCGCGGAGCTCAAAGCCAGGACATATTCTCCGGCTTTTGATCCGGCTCTGGCTGCCAGCGTGTGGAATCACCAGCCCACCAGGACGAGTCTGCTGCAATACCCCATCGGCTATGTGATCATCATGCCGGCAAATTTTCAAGCTGCAATGCAGCCTTTTGTCGATTGGAAGACAAGGGAAGGCTTTGATGTCACGGTTGCCACCATCGAAAGCATCGGAAATAGCACGAGTCAGATCAAGAGTTACATGCAGGGTCTCTGGGACGCCGCCACTCCTCAGAATCCCGCTCCCAGCTATCTCTTGATCGTGGGAGATGTAGCCCAGGTAGTCTCAAACAGCTCTCAAACCACCGGCTCTCATCCTACTGATCTTCACTACCTGCGCCTCGAAGGCACGGACTATATGCCTGAGATGTATTTTGGGCGTTTTTCCGCCACCAGCACCACTCAAGTGACCAATCAGGTAAATAAGACTCTCATGCATCAGCAATATAGCATGCCAGATGATACTTATCTAAGCAAATCTGTATTGATCGCTGGAATGGATAGCTACTATGCCAGTACTCACGGTAATGGACAGATTAGCTATGCCAGCGAGAACTATTTTAACGCTGCCCATGGCATCACCAGCAACACCTATCTCTATCCCCAATCCGGGAGTAATGCCAGCAACATCGTATCCAATGTATCTGATGGTCGTGGCTATGTAAATTACACTGCCCATGGTGGCACCACCGATTGGAGTGATCCTAATTTTACGATCAACAATAT
Organism: uncultured Candidatus Cloacimonadota bacterium; assembly: GCA_964501025.1. Lineage (GTDB taxonomy): Bacteria > Cloacimonadota > Cloacimonadia > Cloacimonadales > Cloacimonadaceae > UBA5456. The sequence continues at coordinate 36,717 of CAZCRD010000083.1, forward strand.
CAATAGCCTCCAAAACCAGAATGAATACTCCTTTGTGGTGGGAAACTGCTGTCTTACCAATAAGTTTGACGTCAGCACCTGCTTTGGTGAAGCCTGGCTGAGAGCTGAAAACAAGGGCGGAATCATTTACATCGGTGGGACAAACAGCACCTATTGGGATGAAGACTATTGGTGGGGTGTGGGAGCCAAAGGCAATGCCACCGGCTCCGCTCCGGCTTACAACGCTAATGCTCTGGGCGTGTATGATGCCCTCTTCCATGACAACAACGAAGATTTTGAGGATTGGGCTGGCAGCGCTGGCAGCATGGTGTTGATGGGAAATCTGGCTGTGGTACAAGGCAATAGCAGCCGAATCAACTACTACTGGGAAATCTATTCCATCATGGGTGATCCTTCTTTGGTGCCTTACTTGGGTATTCCTGCTGAAAATGCCATGACTCCGCCGGAAACCTTCTTTCTGGGTCTGGATAGCATGGAAATCATCGCTGATCCTTATAGCTATGTAGCCGTCTCGATGGATGGAGAATTGCACGGCGCAGGCCTGGTGGATGAAAGCGGGTATTTGATGCTGGACATCGTTCCCTTCGACCAACCCGGCACTGGCCAGATCGTGGTTACGCGCTCTATGCGCAAGCCACTGATCGCAGATTTTTCGGTGATCCCAAACGAAGGTCCTTATGTCACCGTCAGTCCGATTACAGTGGCAGATGACGACGGCATCGCTGAAGCAGGTGAAACCATCCCTATGGATCTCACCTTTAGCAATGTGGGCGTGATGGCGGCTGAAGACCTCACTGTGACTATCGCAACCGCAAGCCCCTGGATATATATCGCAGATCCCGAAACCACCATCGATGACATCAATCCGGAACAAGAGCTCACAGTAAACTCTATCTTCACCGCGCAGATTGATCAGGGCACTCCAGATCAGCATGTGGCTGAGTTTCTGATTACAGTGAGCGATGGCGAAAACGAGTGGTCTACTACCCGCAATCTGATAATCAATGCTCCAAATGTGCTCATTAGCTCGGTGAGTTTCTTTGATCCCAATAACAACGGCATCTTTGAAGCAGGTGAGACCATCAACATCACCCTGAATATCACCAATGACGGTCACATGGCCGTGGAGAGCGGAAATCTGGAATTGATCCTGAATAGCGATATGGCCAGCCTGCCGCTCAGCGCTTTTATGGTGCCCGGCATCAATATTGGAGGCAATATCCCGCTCAGCTTCGATGTGGTATTGGCAGACGAGATTGAAGAAGGAGAAGTGATTCCTCTGGGAGTGGCTCTGGATATGGGCGCACAGATGATCAACCACAATGTGCTGATCCCTGTCGGAGCCATCATGGAAGGCTTTGAGAGCGGCACCTTCGATACCTTCCCCTGGGTGAACAACAGCACTCAGCCCTGGACAGTAGTATCTGCAGAAAGCCATAGTGGTAGCCAATCCGCCCGTAGTGGAGCTATCGGACACAATTCCAGCACTACTCTGCAAATTACTCTGGACATTGGCGCAGAAGGGGAAATCAGCTTCTGGCGCAAGGTGTCTTCAGAATCCAATTACGACTTCCTGAAGTTTTATATCGATGGCGAAGAGATGGATGCCTGGAGCGGAAATCAGAATTGGAGTGAGTTTAGCTATCCCATCAGTGCCGGAACTCATACCTTCAAATGGACCTATATGAAAGATATCAATACCACCGGAGGCAGCGATGCCGCCTGGATCGATGATATCAAATTCCCCATGAGTGGAAGTAGTGAAATCCCGATGGCATATACATCTACCGATGAAATCACCTTCCCTGATGTGGCGCCAAATTCCATAGTGAGTGCAGACTTTGTCCTGCGCAATCTGGGAACTGCTGATCTGGAAGGATCTATCAGCGTTCCGGCAGCATTCTCGCTATCCCACCAGGGACAGCCCCTGCCCAATGATTACCTTTATGTAATAGCCCCCGGATCTACCAGAAGCTATACCATTACTTACGCCGCTGGAGATCAGGTGCAAGACATCAACGACGAGATCATGATCATGACCAATGATAATGACCTGCCAGTGATCACCATACCCATCACCCTGGTAGCAGTCTCCAATACAGACCTGGTGAATCCGGCTGTTACTGCTTTGAACGGCAATTTCCCCAATCCTTTCAACCCCACGACCGCGATCCGCTTCTCTCTCAAAGAAGCAGGTCTGGTAAAACTCAATGTCTACAACCTCAAAGGACAGTTGATCAAGAGCTTGGTCAAGTCCGACATGTCCGCAGGCAATCATCAGATCCTGTGGAACGGTGAAGATGAGCGTGGCTCTTCGGTAAGCAGCGGGATCTATCTCTACCGTATGGAAACCAAAGATTATCAAGCCACTGGCAAGATGATGCTCATGAAATAGAGCGCTATCGGGCACTTCCGCAAACAGGGAGTGCCCGTACTTGATTTTTAGATTTATATAGTGTGTGAAAACGAGGGACTGAGTTCCCCGAAGATTTAACAAGAGATAAAATGGAGGATATAATGAAGAGACTCATTATATTATTGAGCCTGCTTCTGGTTTTAGCGATTTCACTAAACGCAGAACAGGTGGTTATTGGCAGTTATCCTAATGATATCAGCCTTTTAAGCAGCAGCCCTGGTCAATCCCAGGTAGAGTTTACCATGGGGGCTTTTAATCGCGAAGCCGTAACCATCGATGGCAATACCTGGTATTTGCCCACAGTCAAACGGGCTGGAAAGACTCTGGAAGCTGGCCTTCCGGAACTGCCGATCTTTGCCGGCAGCCTGATCATCCCTGCTCAAGCAGATATGCAGCTTGAGATTATCGATAGTGAGTATATAGAGCTCGAAATGCCTATTGCTCCTTCAAAAGGCAACCTGACGCGTGACATCGATCCCGCTTCTGTGCCCTATACATTTTCTGACTTTTACCAGAGCAATACCCATTATCCAGAGCTGCAGGCGGAGCTTACTGAGCCCTTCATCCTCAGAGACTACCGGGGCATCACCATCCGCTTCAAACCCTTTGTATATTATCCCGAAACAGGGATCACCCGAGTATACACCAAGATTACCGTGCAAGTAAGTGAAAACGGAGTGAATCTGACCAATGCACTCAGCTCTCAGAAAGATAGCTATGCTCCCGAATTTGCTGAGATATATCAAAACATGTTCCTGAATTTTGCCCAGGCCAAGTATCCTTCTTTGGACGAAGAAGGCCGCATCCTGGTGATCAAGAACTCCATGTTTGATGCCGCTATCGAGCCCTGGGTGGAATGGAAACAGCAGAAAGGCTATGACGTATCCGTGGTGGACCTAAGCGTTGCCGGACCCTCTGCAAACCAGATGAAGAGCTACATCCAGGCTCAGTATGACCTAGACGATGGGCTGATGTTTGTCCAGATTATGGGCGATGCAGCTCAGGTGCCATCTCTCACCAATGATGGTGGAGGCAGCGATCCTTCCTTTGCCCTTTTAGCTGGAGCTGACAGCTATCCTGATATCTATGTGGGACGCTTCTCTGCTCAGACGGTAGCGGAGATGGAGACTCAGGTCACCAGAACTGTGCACTATGAGCGCGATATCCAAAGTGGAGCAGATTGGCTTGAGACCGCTATAGGCATCGCCTCAAGTGAAGGCGGTGGCTCTCAAGGTGATATGGGAGAAAGCGATCAAGTACATATGGACTTTATCCGGGACGATCTTTTGGACTATGGATACACCACAGTGGATCAGCTATATCAGGCCTACGGTGCTACCTCGGCTCAAGTAGCCAGCAGTGTAAATTCCGGTCGTGGTTTTATCAACTACGTAGGTCACGGTTCGAACACATCCTGGTCCACCACTGGTTTTAACAACACCAATGTCAATAGCCTGGTAAATGACTATGAACTACCCTTCATCGTTTCAGTGGCTTGTGTGAATGGTAATTTTGTAAACTACACCTGCTTTGCAGAAGCCTGGCTGAGAGCCACAAACAACGGTAATCCCACCGGAGCTATTGCGATGTATGCCTCCTCTGTGAACCAATCCTGGAGTCCCCCGATGCGGGCTCAGGATGAGATCACCGATCTTTTGGTAGCTGAAGCTAAGTACACTATCGGGGGACTATTCTATAATGGTTCTTCCAAGATGATGGAAGTATATGGTGCTGATGGAATCGATGAATACAAAAACTGGCACATCTTTGGCGATGCTTCCTTGATGGTGCGCACCAAGAATCCGGTGGAGCTTTTTGCCGACTTCAATCCCGTGCTTTTGATCGGTATGTCCAGTCTTTCGGTAACCACAGAACCCGGAGCCAGGCTTACTCTCAGCAATGATGGCGTGATCTATGGCAAAGCTGTAGCCGATGCCTCGGGTGCTGCTGTGATAAATCTGGATATCATGCCGGATCAGCCAATGGATCTCACCCTTACCATCACTGCCTTTAACAAAGTCACCCATCTGAGCACAGTACAAGTGCTGCCCGCTGATGGTCCTTACATTATTGTCACCGATGTACAGGTGACTGATGATAACAACGGTAATCCTGAGTTTGACGAAGTGGTAACTGTGCATGTAGAGATGGAGAATGTGGGCAATGACCCGGCTGAAGGTGTTAGCATCGCTGTCAGCAGTTCGGATCCCTATATCTCAATACTCACTGATGCCGAGCTTATTGACGACATTCCTTCCAATGAAAACGGCTCCACAGTATATGGCATCGCCATCCAGATCACAGACTTTGTTCCGGATCAACATGTGGCTGAATACTCGGTGGATGTAAGCCTGGATAATGGCGAAGTATTTTCCTATAATTATGCCATGACCATCAACGCTCCTCATATCGAATGGGGTGCGCTGCAAGTCGATGATCCCGATGGCAACGGCAATAGCCGCATCGATCCCGGCGAAACCTTCATATTGGGAATCCCCTTTGAAAATGCAGGAAGTGCGGCCAGCCCGGAAATCCAGACCACTCTGATCATAAACGGCGGTGAAAGCATCATCACTCCGATCGTTACAGATTTTGACCCGCTTTCAGTGGGAGCAGAAAACACCTCAATGTACTCCGTATCTCTTTCATCTCAGATCTCCCCCGGCACCACGATCCAGATCATGAGCATGGCAAGCTATGGCAGCTATAACGACAACAAGGTCTACAACGTGAGGATCGGGATCCTGGTCGATGGCTTTGAAAATGGCTTTACTGACTATCCCTGGAGCTTCAGCGGTGGTAATTGGACCGTGGATACCCAGAGTTATAGTGGCAGCTTTGCCGCTCGCAGCGCCTCTATCGGGCACAATCAAAACACTGCGATGAGCGTAACCATGAACAATCCCGCCGATGGCATTATCTCATTCTGGAAGAAGGTTTCCTCAGAAGAAAATCATGACTATCTGAAGTTTTATATCAATGGCCAGATCAAGAATCAATGGAGCGGGATTGATGATGATTGGAACCAGGTAAGCTATATGGTACAATCCGGAACCAATACTTACCGCTGGGAATACTCCAAAGATGGCTCGGTCTCCGAAGGTATGGACGGTGTTTGGATCGATGAAGTGGTCTTCCCCGCAGATGCTGTCGCAACCGGTACTCCTACCATTCTGATTGATCAGGTCGCTTTGGATTTTGGTAATGTCGAAGTTGGCCTGGAAGCCTCTTTGCCGCTCATGATCTCCAATGTGGGTGATGCCTCAATGCTGGGCTACATACAAGTGCCTCAACCCTATACGCTGGATGCAAACGCTGATGGATTTGTGAGCAACATGGACTATATCCTTGACGTGGGAGAATCCATGGAGCTAAACATCGGCTACCGTCCCTCAGAGGAAGGTGTGTTCCCCGCTTATCTGATCATCAGTTCAGATGATCCTGATGCGCCCTCTACCAATGTATCACTGATGGGATCCGCCACTCCGGTCTCAAATCAGGACAACGTGAATCCGGTGATCACTGAACTGCGTGGGAACTATCCCAATCCCTTCAATCCCACCACCACCATCAGCTTTTCTTTGAAAGAGAAAGCTCCGGTGAGTATCGATATCTACAATATCCTGGGACAAAAGGTTAGAACCCTGTATTCCGGTGAATTGGGATCCGGTTTTCACAATCTAACCTGGCAGGGAATCGATGATAAGGGACGCGCTGTGGCCAGTGGTGTGTATTTCTACAAAATGAAAAGTACTGAGTATAGCAGCACCAAAAAGATGATCCTGATGAAATAGGATCAAATGACTATAGCAAAACCCCGAGACCTTGGTTTCGGGGTTTTTTCTGGATTCAACACATCCTGTGTCGACGTGAGATGGCTTTGGTGCTTAGTTGCTCCCTTCAAAAATCCCCTGGCTGGGGTTATTCGCTACAAGCTTGGGGAGAGAGATCTTTCTTTGTGGATAGTTGGGATACAGGATGCTGGGTCTTACTATGATCTCAGAGGGTGAAAGCGGCTTTGCCGTTTGGTAAACGAGGACGTTTACCATCCTGTGAGTTGCCTGCTGGGCTGGGACTGACTTTGCCGCTTGGGAAACGAGGACGTTTACCATCCTGCGGCTTGCTTATATCCGGACGGGGCGGATGCAACCTTGATTCAGCTTGAGCGCAGGTTCGCCATGGATCATCATGATGATGCCAATCTCTTTTTGGCATTGTGGGCAGAGCGGACGGCTATGGGTTTCCACATTCTGCAAACCAACCCGATCTTCGGTCAATCTTGAGATCAATACTTTGATCAAGCGCCCTTTACCGGCTTTGAAATAGCGAAAGAGCAGGAAACCACATTTGCACTCAATATCGATAATCTTCCCGGTACGCATGCTAATCTGTGGGCTACTTTGCGGGCAGTTGGATCTTGATGGTGGTTCCTTGATCAGGGATGCTGTCGATCATCAGTTTTGCTTTCATTTTCTTCAGAGCATCTCTGCTCAAGTTAAAGCCCAAACCGACGCCCCCATCGCCATTTCGCAGATTGCTGGCTCGCAAGGGACCAATGCCTCGACGCAGGGTTTGTACTTCCCGCTTGCTCATGCCAATTCCGTTATCTGTGATGCTGATCTGAACACTGGTCTCCGAGTGTGTGACAGCCAGGGATATCTTTCCGTGTTCCGGAGTAAATTTTACTGCGTTGTTGAGCAGATTGCGCACCACAATTTTCAAAAGATCGCTGTCTATTTTTGCCTTGATCTGCTCTGCATCATGAGAGAACTGCAAGTTGATGGACTTTTGCTGGGCTATCGGTAGATAGATACCGATAATGGAGTGCAAAATCGGGATGATATCCCGGATCTCCAGCTCGGCCAAAAAGCCCAGCTTCCTGCGTTGCAATCTGATCCCATCCAGCATCTCGTTGATCAGCTTGAACACATTGTCACTACTACGCTTGAGGCTTTCCAATATCTCTTCGTGTTCAGAGGGCTCAAAATCTCCCGCCAGCATCATGCTGAGCACCCGGCTAAAATTCCCCAGAGGTGCGCGGACATCATGAGTGATCACGGCGATAATCCAATTGAGCACTTCAATGGTGCCGGAGAGAGTGCGATTGCTTTCTTTGAGGTCCCTGGTAGTCTGGCGGATGATTTTGTTCTTTTTCTTTAGTTCTGTATTTTGAACTTTGTAGATCTGCGCTTGTTTTTCAATCTTTTTGAGATAGTAATCTGCCTCGGTTTTGCTGATGCTGTTTTTGCTCTGTTGATCCAGTTTCTTTTCCAGTATCTCTCTAAACTCAGATTGGTATTTGTAAGCCTTTTCAAAATCCTGCATTGCGGCATAGACATCAGAGTAAAGCTTGGTAAGTCTGATATTTAAAACAGGTGTATCCATCCCTTTGGCAAAATCTTGCGCTTCCTTGAGTTTCGCCAGGGATTGATCGTGTTTGCCCTGTTTCAGAAAGATTGAAGCTTGATTGAGGACAATATTCACCATCTGCGGTTCGGGCGGCGTCTGGCCATAACTCTGTAATGCTTGTTCATAATATTCCAGAGCCTTATCATTTTCTCCCGCTGTTTCATAGATGAAGCCGATATTATTTAGGGGACTGGCTTTCCCGTAATCGGTCGTGTGATTCTCCTCTCGCAATCTCAGACACTCAAAAGCATATTCCAGGGATTTGTCTTTTTTATGGAGGGAATTGTAGGCTAAAGAAATGTTGTTCATTACACTGCAAAGTTGATTCTTCAAGTCGTACTTTTTGATCAGGTGCAAGCTTTGTTCCCAATGGATCAGCGCTTTCTTGTGGTCTTCCATATAATGGTATGCCGTGCCCAGATTGATCAAAGGAGATACTTTCATTTTTTCAAGATTGTTTTCATCTGCAATATCAAGCACTTGATAGCCATACTTTATAGCGCTTTCGTAATCCTCCAGGCAACCATAAGCCATGCAAATGTTGTTGATCAGATCGATTCTACGCACGGGATCTTCTTCCATCTGGAGTATCTCCTCCCACACCTCCAGGGCTTCCCTCAGATGTCCCGTCTGAGCTTGGATAATCGCCAGATTTGCCTTGGCCCGAAGCTTGTCATCCGGTAGTTTGTGACTTTCAGCAAGGCTTAGCAGCTGCTTGAATATATCTGTGGATTGCTCATACTTCCCATTACGTGCTGAGTATTCTGCCAAAACAAACAAGGTGGAAGTATAGATTTTGATATCCTTAGCAAAGCTTCTCGTTTTTATGATATGCTGCATTCTGAGAGCAGCTTTTTCAGCCTGCTCCAGTGGCATATTGATCAAATTATCGCGCAGTTCGCTAAGTTCAGCGATCTCTTCCGGGCTAATGGGTTGCAGTTTCTTCTTCATTGTTACACCTTATTATCCCTCTATTTTTTTGTCAATAACTTTGAGAAGGAGCTTCCCTTCAGCCTATCTCAGCCAATCAAGGCAAGGTAAAGCCAGTATAAAGCCGCAACAAAGCCCTAAGCATGGGATTATTACGGCTTTACATCAAGGCGATATTGAGCTGAGGAAACAAGCGGGAATAGAGATCGGCAGCGATTTTTTCTGCCTCTGCAATGAGAATTAGGTGTGCAGTCTGACCACACAAGTCGCAGACTATCTGATCAATGCCTGCGAAGGGGATTCCCCCCCCCCCAAGATGGTGCTTTGCTCTAATCCCAAAAGATATGCCGGTTCCCATTGCCAAAGATAATGATGGATCCCCCAAGGTAACTTTAGTACAAAACGGGGCGGCTTTACCCACCGGCACCAAAACAGGTCATCATCAGAATTGTGTCGCCCACATGGGGCTTGATCTGGTCTATCTACCTGGTATCGAGGGGTTCCGCTTCGCTGCACGCCCTCGCTATATTCTGGCGCCCACGTGGGCTCTATCAAGGGGTTCAATAATGAGAGATGTCCGCCTGTGGACGAGGAGTTCCGCTTCGCTGCACGCCCTCGCTGTGTTCTGTCGCCCACTGGGGGCTATGACGGATATGGTTGTTTTCTGGATTCCTGATCAGGTCTGGTTTAACCGCCTGGGCACAAGGTGCTTCGCTTCGCTGCATACCCTCACTATGTTCTGACGCCTGCAATAGGCTATGACGGTGGTGGGAGATGTCAGATGCTACCTAAAATGCCGTCCCGCTGGGACTCTTAATGCAAAAGTCTTGACAGATAGCAGCCCCCTGAATGCATAGATTCAGATGAAAGATATTGAAAAATCCAAATATGCAGCAATAGCTCTGTTTTCCGGTGGCCTGGATAGCCTGTTGGCGGTAAAATGGATGCAAAAGGCCGGTTACACTGTGTATCCGGTATATTTTCTCACGCCTTATATGCCGATAGAACGAGCTTTGGAATCCGCCCGGGCAAATCACCTTGATATCATCGTGCGGGATATCAGCAAAGAGCATTTGGCAATGATGCAGCACCCAAAGACGAGCTTCGGCAAAAACCTCAATCCCTGTGTGGATTGTCATGCCCTGATGTTTCGCAAGGCAGGTGAGATGCTTTCCGAGCTGGATGCACACTACCTGATCTCGGGAGAAGTCTTGGGACAAAGACCCATGAGTCAAAGGCGAGATGCGATGAACAGGGTAGCAAAGCTGAGCGGTTATCGTGATCTGCTCGTTCGTCCCTTATCGCAGAAATTGCTGCGAGAAAGCACTCCGATTCGTGAAGGCTGGGTAGATATCAAAGATATGCTGGATTTTTCGGGAAGAGGACGCTCTCGTCAGTTGGAATTGGCCAAAGAGCTTGGCATCACCAGCTTTCCGGCTCCGGCGGGAGGCTGTTTGCTCACAGATCGCAATTACTCGCTGCGACTGAGGGATCTGATGCAGTATGGGCAGTTGGAAAAGCAAAATTTGGAGCTACTGCTCTATGGCAGACATTTTCGGCTCAGCCCTGCCACAAAATTGATCGTTGGCAGAGATGAAGCTGAAAACGATCAGATGGAGAAGCTCTGCCAGAATATGATCAGGCTCAAAGCCAAAGACGTTGCCGGACCTCTGGGCTTGCTCAATCAAGCTGAAGCAGAAAACCTGCAACTGGCTGTGGACATATTCTGGTATTATCATGGGAAAGCACCCCAAAAGGGCATCGTGACCATCTCAGACCCCAGCGGGAAGGTCTCTGAACATACCGCCTGCAAAGCTGATCCCAAGCTGATCAAGCAATATCGAACATCATACGATTAAGAAAGGATACATCATGTTAAAAATCGAAGCTTATTCCCTGCTGCCTGCCTTTCAGACCAATACCTGGCTGTTGTGGGATGACGCAAGCAAGGACGCCATCCTCATCGATCCTGCTGCTCCCAATAACGAGCTTTGGCAGGACATCCAAAAGCAAAAGCTCAAGATTCACTATATCGTGAATACTCACGGCCACGGGGATCATATCGGCGGCAATAGCTATTTCAAGCACCACTTGAATTGCCCATTGTTGATTCATGAGGCAGATAAAGATATGCTCATCGACAACAAAGCAAACCTGAGTGAGTATATGGGCACTCCGCTCCCACTGGAGCCTGCAGATAGACTCCTCAAGGATGGTGATACCATAGCTATGGGCACACACCAGATTCAGGTGATCCACACTCCGGGACACACCGCGGGTGGGATCTGTCTCTTGATCGATAAGTTTTTGATCTCCGGAGATACGCTGTTTGAGCTGAGCATCGGCCGCACCGATTTTCCCGGAGGCAGTCATGAACAGATTATCGATTCGATCAAGCGCAAACTCTTTACCCTGCCAGACGATACGGTGGTTTTCCCCGGTCATGGACCGCGAACCTCGATTGGCATGGAAAAGCTGAATAATCCCTTTGTGAGATGACGATTATGCACAATATCGTGTTAATCCTGGATTTTGGCTCGCAATATACACAGCTGATTGCCCGTAAGATCAGAGAAGCGGGAGTGTATTGTGAGATTCATCCCTTCAATATCTGTATCAATGAGATCCAGGCTCTGGCTCCCCAGGCTTTGATCCTCTCCGGCAGCCCCTTTTCCATCTCTCACAAAGATGCACCCAGACCGGACTCCGGAATCTGGGAGCTGGGTCTGCCGATCTTGGGGATCTGCTATGGCATGCAACTCATCGCAGAGCACTTTGAGGCCAAGGTAAGTCCTGCCCCAAAGCGTGAATACGGCAAGGCAGACTTGATCTTGCAAGCAAGTGATCCTCTGTTTGAAGACATCGAAAACAGCTCTCAGGTTTGGATGAGTCATGCCGACAAAGTGCAGGATCTCCCCCCAGCTTTGACAGCTCTGGCTGCAACCTCAAATTCGGATCACGCCGCCTTCAGACACCAGTCTTTGCCTGTCTATGCGCTGCAATTTCACCCAGAAGTGCATCACAGCCTATGTGGCAAACAGATTCTGGCAAACTTTCTGTTTCGCATCGCCGGGCTGAGCGCTGATTGGAGTGCAGGCTCCTTTGTCTCGGACAGCATTGCCAGGATCCGCGCCCAAGTGGGTAAGGACCGGGTGATCCTCGGCCTCAGTGGCGGAGTGGATTCCTCGGTGGCAGCAGCATTGCTGTATCAGGCTATCGGGGACAAATTGATCCCCATCTTTGTGGATACCGGAATGATGCGCTATGATGAGGCAAATCGGGTAAAAGAGATGTTCAAAGCCTATCCCTCTCTCAAGATAGACTTTGTGGATGCCTCCGCCTTATTCCTCTCACGCTTGGCAGGCATCATCGATCCCGAAGAGAAGCGGAAAATCATCGGTGCCACCTTTATCGAGGTATTTGAAGCCGAAGCCGCCAAATTCCCCGATGCCGGATATCTGGCTCAGGGAACCCTGTATCCGGATGTGATCGAGAGCGTGTCCTTTGCCGGACCATCTGTGACGATCAAGAGTCATCACAATGTCGGAGGATTGCCCGAGCAGATGAAACTGAAGCTGATCGAACCCCTGCGGGAGCTCTTCAAAGATGAAGTTCGCAAGGTGGGAGCAGCACTCAAGCTGCCGGAAGAGCTGGTGCAAAGACACCCCTTCCCCGGTCCCGGACTGGCAGTCAGAATCTTGGGAGCAGTGGATGCCGACAAGGTCAAGCTCTTGCAATTGGCAGATGAGATCTTTATCAGCGAGCTGCGCAAATGGAAGCTCTACAACAGCACCTGGCAGGCCTTTGCAGTGCTCTTGCCCATTCAAAGTGTGGGCGTGATGGGAGATGAACGTACCTACGAGCAGGTCTGTGCCCTGCGCGCAGTAAACAGTGTGGATGGCATGACCGCAGAGGTCACAGAATTTCCCTTTGCTTTTCTGAAACAGGTGTCAAATCGCATCTGCAACGAAGTAAAAGGAATCTCCAGAGTGGTCTATGATGTGAGCTCAAAACCTCCGGCTACCATCGAATGGGAATGATCAAAGGATAAATCCGGCACCCAGCACCAGATCTTCATCATAAAAAGCCACTACCTGACCAGGGGTGATGGCTGAGACGGGGGTATCAAAACTCACCAGAAAGCTGCCATCTGGCATCTTTTCCACCGTGCAGGGCTGGGGTTCTTGCGCCAGTCTGATCTTGGCGAAGCAGGAAAACTTGCCCTGTGGCTCGGCAATGGATACCCAATTCACCGCTGTAGCAAAAAGACTCTGGCTGTAGAGCTCCCGCTCGGGTCCGATGATCACGCGGTTTTGTGCTTTGTCGATTCCGATCACATATTGGGCTTCGGCAAAACCAGCCAGTCCCAAGCCTTTCCTCTGCCCTATCGTATAGTGGATCAAACCCTTATGCCTGCCCAATACCTTCATATTGCGATCCACAAAGTCCCCCGGCTCAAAGCTGTATGCTCTGAATAGCGGACTGGAATCATTGCTCTCCAAAAAGTCCTGGCTTTCCTTTTTCTTGATCAGTTTTTCGAAGCCCCGCGCCCGAGCATATTCCTTGATCTCGGATTTTTGCATGTCCCCCAGAGGGAAAAGGGTCTGCGCTAACTGGGCTTGGGAAAGCAGGCTGAGGAAATAGGATTGATCCTTGTGCTGATCCGCTGCTTTGAGCAATTGCCAGCGCCGGGATCCCTCATCAAAGCGCAATCTGGCATAGTGTCCAGTGGCAAAACGCTCAAACTCGATGCCCAAAGCCCGTGCCTTTTCCAGCAAAGCACCAAACTTGATCTGACGATTGCATACTACGCAGGGATTTGGGGTTTGTCCTTTGAGGTAGGTATCAGTATAGTATCTGAGCACATCAGCGGCAAACTCCGCTTCCAGATTGATCTGATGATGCTCAAGTCCCAGCTTTTGGGCCAGTGCGGCGGCAGCCTTGAGCGCCTGGGGTTCTGAAGGGCCAAAGCAGCCCCGCTTGTCTGCACTGATTATACCACTATCGGGATGCCACTTTGCCATCGTGATGCCGATCACCTCATGGCCGCTTTCCTGCAGCATCAGAGCACACATCGTGCTATCCACGCCGCCACTCATTCCCAGGGCAATCTTCATGAATGAACCTCAAAGAAGCTTTCCAGCCTCAGGATGGTGCGGGAATCCAGCTTTTCGGGCAATTCCCCTTCCAGATTGAGAAAGGGTATCCCGATATGCTTTTTGAGCAAGAGGTTGTCGATCTGCAGATGGCAAAAGGCTTGCGTGTAGCTGATGATGGCATCCAGTTTGCGTCTGGCAATCTCCTGCTGAATGTCCTTCAGCCGGTCCAGCACGCTATAGGGATAGGTATATGCCAGATACTGCTCGACAATGTCTGCCTTGGCATAAGGCATGGCAAACTGGCGCTGCACTTCGTTGAAGAGCACATCTCCACCCAGCTCTGATATGGTCTCATATAGATTACGAAAGATGGGAGGAACTCCCAGATATCCCAGCCGCAACCGGGTGGGAAGAGGCTCTGATATGCGAGCCTGGTAAAGAAACTCATCCAGCTCGTTCTCATAGCGTTGCGGATCTCCCTGAAAGTCTGAGGAATTCACCAGCCAGAGGTGATTGTCTCCTCCACTGACCTGGCGCTGCTTATAGCACAAGCGGTCAAGCTCTACCAGCTTGATCCGGATCGAATCCAGCCAGGCTTTTGCCTTTAGAGTCTGCTTCCGGCATACGCCATAATGCTCTTCCATGCGGGAGATCTCGGCATCCAGCGCAGAATAGCTCTTCTGGGGCGGAAAGGAAAACTTGTAGATCGGGATTCCTGCTTCAGATATCATCTCCAAAAGCGAGTTTGAATTTGAGCAATCCCCTTGCACGATGCCGATTACTTCATCCAGATCCGAGCACAAGGCAGCAGAGAAATTGCCCTTGATCCAGGAACACAGACTGCGGGGAAATCCAGTTAGCTCTGCAGCATGTATGTGCTGAGCAGAATCCTGGGTGAGGAAAATATTGTTCAGATCTATGGGGACATACCCGGCTGCAATGAGCACTTCCACGGGCAGAGAGGTGGTAAAACCAATGCGCTTAGTCTTCACAAGCCAGCTCCAGATACTCATCCTCCAGCCTGCTCACCCGCTTCTCGATGGCGATGAGTCTGTTTTGGATGCTTTTATCCTCTTCGTTCAATTCCCTGATCCTGCCACTATCGCTGTATGTAGCGGAATCCGCCAGACTGAGGTGAATCTCGCCAAGCCGCTGGGTCTGCCCCGCTTTCTCTGCGAGTAAGGCATTGATCTCATTTTGGATCTGCTGCAGATGCCAGGGATTGATCTTGCGTTTCTTTGGCTCACGCTGCGCCGGCTTGCTTTTGGGGATCTCAGGCTCGCTAAAGGCAAGCTCGATGGCCTGGGCGGCGTTCAGATCCGGCTCCTGGATAGTATTGATGATCCGCTTGTTTTCGATACTTCTGCAGAAGACCCAGAATTTGTTGGCAAGGGAAGCGATAAAATGGCGATCGTGAGAGACAAAGACAATCGTCCCCGCAAAATCCTGAAGCGCGTCCAAGAGCGCATCGTGCATGGGAATATCCAGATGGTTGGTGGGCTCGTCCAGGATCAAGAGATTCGGCTTTTCGTGAATCAAGACACTGAGATAGAGTCGGGATTTTTCCCCTCCGGAGAGCACTGATACCAGCTTGTCCACATCATCGCCCCTAAAACCAAAGCGCGCCAGCCAGCCCAGCACATAGCCCTTAGGCTCTGCCGGAACGATGTTCCACAGCGTTTGCATCACGGTGAGGGATTCGTCCAGCTTGTTTTGATGCTGATCGTAATACGCCACCTTGAGGCTGGCTCCAGAGTAGAAATCACCGGATAGTATGCCATGCTCATTCAAGAGAATTCTGAGCAGAGTGGATTTGCCACAGCCATTGGGGCCGATCACGGCAATGCGATCCTGCCAATATGCAGCGATGTTTACTCTTTCTGCCAATAGCAGTTTTTCACCGATGCCAAATCTCACATCTTTCAAGCGAAAGACGTCATTCCCGCTGCGGGCAGAGGTCTTGATCCTGAGCTGCACCTGTTTTGCCATAGCAGGCTTCTCGACCACATCCATCTTCTCCAGCATTTTCAGGCGGGATTGGGCTTGTTTGGTCTTTTGCCCTGCCATATTCTTTTGGATAAAGGCTTGAGTATCAGAGATAAACTTCTGTTGCCGCTTGAATTGCCGCTCCTGGCTCATGAGCGCAATCTGCCGGGCTTCGTGATATGAACTGTAGTTTCCTTTGGTGATGCTGAGCCTGGAGTTTTCGATGGCATAGATGCTGCGGGTGATGTTGTCCAAAAACACTCGATCGTGAGATACCACCAGATAGGGCTTGGGGTTTTCGCTGAGATACTTTTCCAGCCAGCGGATCATGGCAATATCCAGATGGTTGGTAGGTTCATCCAGGATCAGCAGATCATATTGGCAGAGCAGGAGATAAGCCAGGCAAATCCGGGTCTGCTCTCCCCCACTAAAATCCCCAATCCGCTTTTCCCACTCAGCTTCGGGAAAGCCCAGCGAGCTTAAGACAAAACTGATCTCATTTTCATGCTCAAAAGCAGCAATCTGATGCATTTTCTCAATGACGGTGTTTAGTTCATTGTGCACCGCAGCATCATCTTTCTTTAGCAATTTTGCCGAGAGGCTCTCCATCTTTATCTTCATATCACGGATGTCCATGCGGGCTGTTTCGATGTATGAGATCAAGCTCAGATCAGGCTCTAATGTGGCATTTTGCTCCAGATAGGCGATGCGGCACTGTTTGGCCTTGATTACCTTACCTTGAGTGGGACGCAAAACCCCCTGGATCAATTTGATCAGCGTTGTTTTACCGCTGCCATTGGCTCCGATCAACCCGATGCGACTGTTGTGTTCGATCGTGCAGTTAATATCTTTCAGGATGTACTTTCCGGCAAACTCAATTCCCAGATCGATGCATTGGATAAGGCTCATTATCTCCCTTCTTGCTAATTGCTCAGGCTGTGCAAGTTATCTCACATGGCAATACTGTCAAACAGATTTTTCCCAAGTAATCGCCATTTGCAGATAAATGTGACAGTAAATGGTGTTTCAACTCGTTTAGTTTGACTTAATCTCGAGTTAAAAGAGCAGATAAATCGCTTGATAGCATACGAGATAGGATATATTCAGTCTTTAGGTTTTATGGAATTGAAAACTAAACCTGCAAAATGGTTTGGGTGACTCTTTATCCAAAAGCCGGCGTAAACACCGGCTTTTATATATTGCATTTGCAGGATATCTGTTTTAGTTTAGCAAATCCTGCAGATGTTTCACATAGTTAGCTGCTCCACCCTTTTGATATCCGGTGCGGTTGATTTCCTTACCCTCTGGATTCAGCAAGATGATGGTGGGAAAACCCTGGATCCCAAATTGCTTTTGCAGATTGGCATTCTGGCGCCTGATTGCATCACTTTGAGCAATCTTGCGAGGAAAATCCAGCTCCAGCAGAATCAGGTTTTTGCTGGCATAGTCCTGGAAATTCTCCTGGGAAAAAACTTCATCCCTGAGCCGAAAGCACCATACGCACCAATCCGATCCTGTAAAGTTCACCAGTATCGGGCGCTGCATCTTTCGGGCAGCTGCAATTGCCTTGTCCCAATCCTGAATCCAAGTTCCCGCTTCATAGCTTCCGGATTCGCCACTGCTGTCTGTAGTCAAAGCCTCCGTTTGCAGCTCATCGCCATTCTCGCCTGCCCTGGGAGCGGGACTACAGCTCAATACGGCAATCATCGAGGCCAATATCAATATCAGTATATATCTCATTGGGTTACCTCATTATCATTGATGTATATCTTTGTGATGATCCTGGCAGCTTGCTGTAACATCGCATTTACACCGCAGTATTTCTCTGTGGATAGCTTAACTGCTTTCACTATCTTATCTTCCGGAAGATTCTCACCAGAAAACTTGAATTTGACCGTGATTGTGTGATAAACTACCGGGTGATCTGTAGTAGATTCTCCATCTGCTTCCATCTCAAATGAGTAACTTTCTACCTTCATCTTATTCAGGATGGACACTATATCCATTCCGGAACAACCGGTGAGCGACGTCAAGAGCAAAGCCTTGGGGCGCGGACCGGCATCGTGTCCGCCATATTGAGCATCTGCATCGATAATGACATGGTGACCTGTGACCAGAGAGTCAAAGCTCAGATCTCCTGTCCATTTGGTAATTACTGTATTTGCCATATCAGATCTCAATGTAGGTTTCTTTCAGCACTTCTTCATACTTGTCCACGTACATTTTGAATGCTTTGTATACATTGTCGAGCTCCTTGGCAGGAATCTTATCCAGCAGGCTCTTTTGTTGATCCAAGACAGTCTTCTGGCTATTCTCGGCAAGCTTTTTCCCTTTTTCGGTGATAATGGCAAACCAGCACCGACGATCGTCTTCGCTGGGTTTGCGGGTAACCAGTTTCTTGTTTACCAGATTGTCCATGATGCGAGTCACACGGCTGTGTGATACATTCAGCACTTTGGCCAGTTCATTCATATTGGCAGGTTTCTTGCTGTCAAACAGATGATTGAGCAACAAGCATTCCATGCGTCCTGCTTGCAAGCAGGCCTTTTGGGCATAATCGATATCACTGAGGACCACCTGTAAGCGGGTGATCAGATCGTGAAACTTTGCAGGATAATTTGTCATTATAGTCTCCTTTTTATTCAATTTATTTTGTCAGTCCCAACAAGCGATCAAGCTTATTTTTGTCAAAACCGACTACCGGATTGTTGTTTATCCAAGTCTGCGGAACTCCCTGTTGACCCGTTTTCCGGATCATGTCTGCCAAAGCAGCAGAGTCTTTTGACACGTCTATCTCTTTGAAGGCAAATCCATTTGACTTCAAATACTCTTTTATCTTCTTGCACCATGAACAGGTGGGTGTACTAAATAGTATAATGTTCGGTTTCATTAGTTTCACTCCAAAAGCATATTATAGAGCAATAATTCACAGTAGCAGCATCAGAATGCTGCACTACTTGTTTCACTCCCTAAAACATATTATAGAGCAATAATTCTTTTGTGCCAAAACTTTTTTTGCTTGAAGGTAAATGAGATCAATTAGTCTCAGCCAGGGGAGGATCTCTGGATAATTGTGATCTTAAGGATGAGACAAATTCTATCGCAGGCGGATGAGGCTGGTTATCCTGTACTCCCGGGCATGGTGTCATTAACCAGTATGTGAGATCCTGGCGGCGATACCAAACCTGCTGGACTGCGCTAAACCAAAGTCACTTTCAGCTCGATATCAAGCCGTAATCAAGCCGTGAACGCGAGAATATCACGGCTTGATATCGAGCTGAGAGTGACTTCAAGCGAAAGGCATGAATGCTGTAGCAAAAAATTCTTGCCACATTCCAGCTGCTTTGTAAAGTGTCGCAAAGAGAATCTGACAAGGAGTGGATGATGGCAAGTACTTTTGTTTGTACTGACTGCGGATATGAGACCTCAAAATGGGTGGGAAAATGCCCAAATTGTGGTAGCTGGAGTACATTGAAAGAAAGCAACCGGGTTTTGGGCAAAGCTTCCTCCCGCAATCCTGGCAGTCCACGCCACAAGCCGGAAAAGATCGTGAAGATCAGCGCCAAAGTAGAGCAGCGACTCAATACCGGAAATTCCGAACTTGATTTGGTCTTGGGAGGAGGAATTGTCTCTGGAATGCTAATCCTGATCGGAGGCGAGCCGGGTATCGGCAAATCCACTCTGATGTTGCAGCTGGCTCAATGGTTGGGAGATAGTGGCAAAAAGGTCTTATACTGCTCTGGAGAAGAAAGTGCGTCCCAGATCCACATGCGCAGTCGGCGGCTCAAGGTGACCAGCGAAAACATCCTCCTGCTCTGCACCAATGATACCGAGCACATCATTGAGGCCATCGAAGAAGAAACTCCTGCTTTGGCCATTGTCGATAGCATCCAGTCGATCAGCTTATCCTCCCTCGATTCCATTCCGGGCAGCATTACTCAGCTCAGAGAAAGCACCAATCGCCTGCTGAGATGCAGCAAAAGCCTGGGTATCCCGATCTTCATGGTGGGACACGTAACCAAGGAAGGCTATGTGGCAGGACCCAAGATATTGGAACACATGGTGGATACAGTGCTTTATTTTGAAGGTGAGATGCGCAATCAATACAAGATTCTGCGGGCTGTAAAAAACCGCTTTGGCTCCACCAATGAGATTGGGCTGTTTGAGATGACGAACTTGGGATTGATGCAGGTGGACAATCCCAATTCGGTGTTTTTGAGTAATGAGCTTGCCCAGATCGGCACCTCAATCGGCTGCATCATCGAAGGTACTCGCAGCTTCATCGTGGAAGTTCAATCCTTGGCTACCGGTTCAAACTATGGTACCCCGCAAAGAGTGGTAGTAGGTTTGGAGCAAAAGAAACTCGCCATCCTCCTGGCAATCCTGGAAAAGAACCTCTCTTTGTATCTTCGCAGCAACGACGTCTTTATCAATCTCGCCGGAGGCATTCGCTCGGCTGATCCCTCTTTGGATCTGGCTATCATAGCGGCAATCATCAGCAGTTTGAAGGATACTCCCTTGCCGGAAAGCTCAGTTTTTATCGGGGAAGTGGGACTAAATGGGGAAGTACGCCCGGTGTCCCAACTCGAGGCCAGAGTCTCCGAAGCCTCCAAGCTGGGCTACAAAAACATCTATGTCTCCGGATTTGCCCGGCTCAAATCCAGCAGCAAAGTGCACAAGATTAAAGACATCAAGGCCTTGTATCAAGCCCTGGCATAGGCAAAATGATCCCTGGCCAGCTTTTCAGATCAGGTGTAGCGGAATGACGGATGTGAGGCAAGGAATACATCTCTGTGTAAATCTGCTTGAGTCTTAAAAAGGCGGTATGGCGACCGTTCTTAAGCATGGGCGCTACGGCGACCGTTCTTAAGCATAGGCGGTACGGCGACCTTTCTTAAGCATAGGCGGTACGGCGACCGCCTGTACGGTTGGGGCGCTCGCCTGAAGCGCCCGATGGTATATGAACTCCAGGTTCTTCAGGTAAAAAAAGTGTTAGCGATGTGTTTACTCTAATCTGTTCACGATGTACCTACTTTATACCCATAGGCGGTACGGCGACCGTTCTTTAGCATAGGCGGTACGGCGACCGCCTGTACTGATGAATCCTGCTGGGAAAATCTCTGTGTTTAAGTATCTACCTTGCCGATGATATCGGATAGCTTGAGATTTCGCTTTAGCAAAAAATCTCCCAGACCCATGATCAGCTCCGGTGCAGCCAGGGGATTGACAAAATTTGCCGTCCCGATCGCGATGGCAGATGCGCCAGCCCAGATAAACTCAAGCGCATCCTGCCAGGTATAGATTCCACCCATCGCCAGGATGGGTAGCTTCACTGCCTGTGCGGTTTTGTAGGTCAGAGCCAGAGCCACAGGTTTGATCCCGATCCCGCTATAGCCTCCGATGCCTTTTTTGATGCGCGAAGAGCCGGTCTCACAATCTATCGCCATGCCATAGAGGCTGTTGATCAGCGCAATCGAGCTGGCTCCAGCGGCTTCAGCAGCTTGTGCCACCGCAGCGATGTCGGTGACATTGGGGCTGAGTTTGATGCACAATTCCCGCTCAGTGATGGAGCGCAGGCCTTGCACCAGCTGGTACACTATCTCAGCAGATACACCAAAGGCGATACCTTCATTTTCCACATTGGGACAGGAGATATTTACTTCATAGCCACTGATGCCATCACAGGATTCCAGTTTGCTCAGCATTTGCTCAAACTCATTGATGCTGGAGCCAGAAAAGCTGACGATCAGAGGCATATTCAGCTTTTCCCGATAGATAGGAAGCTTCTGTGAGATAAACAGATCCAGTCCGGGATTTTGCAGACCGATGGAATTGATAAGTCCCGCCTCTGTTTCATAAAGGCGCGGGGGTGGATTGCCTTTTTTGGGCTCTCTGGTAATGGTCTTGCACACAAAAGCTCCCAAACAAGCAGGATCAAAGAACTCCAGATTTTCCAGATCAAAGGTCCCGGAAGCAACGGTCAGAGGAGTTTTGAGCTCCAATCTACCGAGTTTTGTTTGCAAGTGTTCGCTGGCGTTGGGATGTTTTTTCCAGATATCGTTCATAGTAACTCCCATCTCACTTGCTCTGCTTTGAAGACAGGTCCTTCTTTGCAAACTCTGAGATAATCCCAGTTGCTTTGAGAACCAATGGGCACAGCACATCCATGACATACGCCGATCCCGCAAGCCATGTAGGATTCCAAAGAGGTATAATGCTCCAGCTGTAATTCCTGCGTGATCGCCGCTGCAACGGCCAGCATGGGCAAGGGTCCGCAGCTATAGACAATATCTACATTGTATTTGGCGATATTCTCTCTCATTCCTTCACAAACCCTGCCTTTTTTTCCGATCGAGCCATCTTCGGTCCAGATCTCATCACAAGGGAAAGCATCTCCCTGTTTGGCTCCGCCGTGCATCCAGTAGATCTGATTGTGATTGATCAGTTCCTTTTGCAAATACCACATCGGGGGATAGCCGATGCCGCCACTGATGAGCAAAACCCGCTTGCCGCGAAAGATTGGAAACCCGTTTCCGGCAGGACCAATCAGCTCGAGTAGATCACCGGCCCGTAATCTGGAGAGGGCATTGGTTCCCTTGCCCACATTCTTGATCATGAACCCTATGCGTCCTCCCTGATTGTCATAGATGCTGATGGGCTTGAAGAGTTTGGGAATGTTGCCCGTAGATTGGGCATCTTCAAGGCTGGCCAGGGCCCGGATCTCGTAAAACTGGCCCGGACTGCCAGCAGCTCCCAAAGCCTCGTCCCAGATCCAGAGGATGAAGTAATCCTCCGAAAGTTCTTCGCGCAATTGGATGGAGCGTTGACGGTATTGGGGATTGTTCATTTATGTATCCTGATAGGTGATGATACCGCTTTTGAGGGTATATTTTACTCTTGAGGCCAGAGTCTGATCCAGCCAGGGAGTGTTTTTGCTCTTGGAGAGGATGTTTTCCTTGGTGAAGGTGGTGGTATCATCGAGATCGATAATGGTAAGATCTGCTTTGACCCCGAGTTTGATCTCGCCACCGGGGAGATCGAGGATCCTGGCAGGTTTTCGGCTGAGATTGTCCACCAAAGTGCCAAGTGAGATGATTTTGCTCTTGACCAGTTTGTCATAGAGGATGGCAAAAGCAGTCTCAAACCCGATGATTCCAAAGGGTGCATGGTCGAATTCCCGTTCCTTTTCAAAGTCTGCGTGAGGGGCATGATCTGTGGCGATGCAATCAATGAGACCATCCTGCAGGGCTTGCACGCAGGCCAGGCGATCTGCTTCACTGCGCAGGGGAGGTTTCATCTTGGTATTGGTATCAAAGCCGAGGCAGGCTTCATCGGTCAGGACCAGATGATGAGGGGTCACCTCACAGGTGACAGGGAGTCCGCGCTCTTTGGCCTGACGTACCAAGTCCAGAGAACGGGCAGTGGAGATATGGGCAACGTGGAGTCTGGCTCCGGCACTTTCTGCCAGCATGATATCGCGAGCTATGATCACTTCTTCGGCCAGGCCCGGAATCCCGGAAAGACCGATGCGGGTGGCTACCTTTCCGGCACTGATCTGACCCTTGCCAGCCAGGGCATAGTCTTCGGGATGAATGATCACCGGGATGTCAAAATTTGCTGCATAACGCAGGCAGGATAGCATGAGTCTGGCATTTTGCACACATTTACCATCATCACTTACCGCTACAATGCCCCCGGATTTCATGGTCGCCATCTCACTGATCTCTTCACCTTTGCTTTGCTTGGTAAGAGCACCAATCACATACACTCTGGCGCGGCTGTATTCTTTTGCTCGCAGTTGAATGTATTCCACGGAAGCGATATTATCGGTCACGGGGTCTGTATTAGGCATGGCACAGATCGAGGTGAAGCCTCCTTTGGCAGCACTGAGAGTGCCGGTTTTGATATCCTCTTTGTAGGTATGTCCGGGATCTCTGAGATGAGCGTGGATATCGATGAAGCCGGGGAACACACAGGCTCCGGCTGCATCCAACACGGTATCGGCTGGGTCGTTAATCTTGTCTTCTATCTGGCTGATGCGTTTGCCATCAATCAGCAATTCTTTGGCTTTTAACTCTCCACTCAGGTAGATGCGAGCGTTTTTTATCAAAGTCTTCATCATTTCTCCTTCAGGCCTTGCCACCTAAGATCAGGAACATTAGAGCCATGCGGATTGCGACTCCATTTGCTACCTGTTCCACGATCACACTATGCTTGCTATCTGCGATTTCGGGTAGGATTTCCACCCCGCGGTTCATGGGTCCGGGGTGCATAATGAGGGCGTCCGGCTTCGCATACTTCAGGGTCTGGCTGGAGAGCACATAGTGTTTGCTATATTCTTCCAGACTGGGGAAAAGGCCCTCACTCATGCGCTCCAATTGCATCCTGAGCCCCATTACTACATCAGCCCCGGCCAGAGCGCGGGATAGATCGTATTCCACCTTGCAGCCATATACACTTTCCATGCTTCCCGGCATCAAGGTCTTGGGACCACAGATTGTTACATTTGCCCCAAGTTTGGCCATGCCGATCAGATTTGAGCGAACTACTCTGCTATGCAAGATATCTCCCACAATGGTGACCTTGAGTCCTTTCAGATCGCCCTTTTTTTCCCAGATGGAGTAGATGTCAAGCAAAGCCTGAGTGGGATGTGCATGACGTCCATCACCACCATTGATTACGGGCTTTTGCGAGTATTTGTGCACCAGCTGCGGACTGCCCGGAGAGCCATGACGGATGCAATACAGATCGATGCCCATGGCATTTAGGGTATAGACCGTATCCTGCAGACTTTCTCCCTTTTGCAGAGCCGACACACTGGCCTGGAAACTCACTACATCAGCAGAAAGACGATTGGCAGCAAGCTCAAAGCTCATGCGGGTGCGGGTGCTGTTTTCCACAAAGAGGGTACAGACAGTTTTTCCCCGAAGGGTGGGGATTTTTTTGTATTCACGGAGATTGATGGACTTCATACCCTTGGCAGCC
Source organism: uncultured Candidatus Cloacimonadota bacterium (assembly GCA_964501025.1). GTDB lineage: Bacteria > Cloacimonadota > Cloacimonadia > Cloacimonadales > Cloacimonadaceae > UBA5456. The sequence goes on from CAZCRD010000083.1 coordinate 61,542, forward strand.
TCCAGAATAAAGAGGATCTCTTCGCGTGAATAGTCGTCCAGATCGAAGACGTTTCGTCCTAAAAATTGAGGGTTCATTGTTTTTACTCCTTTCAAGCTCACTGGCATTGATTAAAGGTTTAGATTTGCTCAAGACTCAGTTTCCCCTCTCATTCGTCAAGCACAAAATGGAGCTAATTCTGAGGCTAACGCTGTATATATATGCAATACCGCAAAATAGGGGCTCAAAACAAAATGCGGCTGGCATTATCCGAAAAAAATTGGCTTGACTGATATCAGCATTTCATATTCATTGTAAGAAATGATTACTACAGGAGAATCCTTATGAGAAAACTCATTATAATCCTGCTGGCTCTGGCATTGGGTCTTGGTGCTTGCAGTGCATTCAAATCAAGACAAAAACTCACCCCCCAAGCCAATGTAAATGCCAAAACTGCCGCTGTGTATTACTCACAGCAAAATGTGGAGAAAGCTGAAGAATTTTACCTGAAGGTATTGGAAGAACATCCTGATCACGCAATCTCTCTGCGCCGCATGGCAGATATCAATCTGTATAAAGGCGAAAACTTCCCGGCCAAGGCTGTGGAATACAATAAAGAAGCCTATGAGCTTTATACAAGAGCTCTGGATGTTTATGACACCTTTGAAGACCTCACTGATGAAGAAAGACTGGATATCAGAGACATGACCCGCCGCCGTGACGGTGCCTGGACCAGGATCTACCGGGCCGGTGATGCTGCTTTGGAAGCCGGAAACACTCAGGAAGCCATGGAGATCTTTGAGCTGGCCATCGAGCTCAATCCTGAGCGTTATGAACCCATGATTCGCCTCAAAGACATCTATCAAAAAGAACTGAAAGATGATGCCAAGGCTGAGGAAATCCTGCTGAGCTTGATCGAGCAAGATCCGCAGAATCTGGATTACATCCTGGAAACCGGTGCTTTTTACTTCAATCAGAAAAACTACTCTGAAGCTGTTCGCTATTTTGAGCAAGCCAAAGCCATTGCTCCTGCCAATGTGGACAACCTCTTGAATCTCTCTTTTGCATATTATGAAATGGAAGACTACGATAAAGCCTTAGAGATCACCCAACAAGCATTGGCCTTGGATCCCGGCAGCATCGATGTCCTGCAAAATGCCAAAGATATTGCTTTTATGACAGGCGACAAAGAGCTCACAGTGAGATATCTGGAACAACTAATAGACCGTCGCAGCAATGATGCTGATTATGCCGATATCTGCCGAATCCTCTATGAATTGGAAGATTATGAAGAGCTGATCAAATACGCTCAAAAATGGTATCAGTGGGACAACAGCAATGAAGACGCAATTCAATTCGTGATCCTGGCTGCGGCGGAGACCGATAATGAAGCCTTAAGAGATACCTACACCAGAATATTGCAAGCTCTCAGAGAGCAAGAATAACCACCACATTTCATTGAATCTGGGGGTGGAATATCCGCCCCCTTATTTTGTATCCTGAATATGGAAAAGCAAAAGCGCAGCTACATCTTTGCCGGTTTGGCGATTTTGGCCTGGAGCAGTGTGTCCACAGCATTCAAGCTGGGCTTGATGCACTTCACACCTGCTGGCTTATTGCTCTTTTCCGCTTTGATCGCAACTCTGTTTTTGGGGGTCTTCAACGCCTTTAGCCAACCCGGGGGATTCAGCAATCCCGGCGCTAATATCCGCAAATCCTTAGCAGCAGGATTCCTCAATCCCTTTTTGTATTACCTGGTTCTCTTTGTGGCATATTCCAGATTGCGGGCACAGGAAGCTCAAGCTTTGAACTACACCTGGGCGATCGTGCTATCTGTGTTTTCGGTCATCTTGCTCAAAGAAAAGTTCAGAATCAAAGACCTGGCCGCCTTGCTCATCAGCTTTTTTGGCGTGATCGTGATATCCACACGAGGTCAGATCTTGAACTGGCAATTTGATGATGCCTGGGGTACAGCCCTGGCCATTGGCTCGTCAATCATCTGGGCGTTGTATTGGATCATCAGCCTCAAAGACCAGCGCCTGAATTCCATCAAACTGTTCTTCAATTTTCTGGTAGGATTCATCATGATCTTGCTATTTGTAATCCTGACCAGATCCCCAATACTGCTGCCTGATGCCGTGCCCCATCAAGCGCTTTTTACCGGTTTATGGGTAGGCATATTTGAGATGGGGCTCACCTTTGTGTTGTGGCTAAAGGCACTCAAGCTCACCCAAAATACCGCCAAGATCTCAAATCTGATCTTTATCACACCCTTTGTTTCCATGCTGATGATCCGGGGCGTGCTGGGAGAAGCCATACATCCTGCCACCATCATTGGATTGGTGCTGATCGTGGCCTCCAATCTCTTCCAGAAAAGCTAAATCAACCCGATCAGCTCGCTTTCAGATCGATTCGCCCGAACCGAATTCAGCTACATCCCCTGCTGCCCAATAGCATTGCACTACCAATACGGATCTGACCCGTAATGATGCCGTATTGATACCGTATTGCTATGGGGGAAGAGCAGTGCAGCTGCAATCCGGCGATATGCCACCAAAAAAGAAAAGCTGCTCGATTGGGATCAAACCGGATATTATTGTTTGCTTAGTTTGCTTTTGGTGAGTTCAATCGCCTGCAGGCTGTTCTCGATTTCCTGTTGATTTCCCAGTTGTTTTTTGATGCTCAAGCTGCGCTCATAGTATCTCAGGGCATCCTGATACTCGGCTTGTTCGAAGTGCAGATTTCCCAGATTGCCCAGAGCCTTGATGATCTCCAGTTTGTCGTTCATCCTGGTGGCAAGATTGAGTTTACGGTCGAGCCAGATTTTGGCATCATCAAAACGCTTGTGCAGCAGACAAGCCCAGCCCAGATTGCCCAAAGCGATGGATTCATCCCGCAGATACTGGTGCTCTTCGCTGAGCTGGAGGCTGATCTCAAAAGCCTTATAGGCTTGATCAAAATCATCCAGCTCCAGATGGATCAGACCGAGATTGGAATGCGTCTTTGCCTGACGCTGGGGTTCTGCCAGGCTGATAGCAAGATCCAGGCTCTGCTGGTGATGCTTGAGAGCTTCATCATAGCGTTTGTGATGCTGATACCATATCCCCAGATTGCTCAGTGCAACGCAGATTTGCAGCTGATCTTCGTGTCGCAGCGCCAGCTTGTGTCCCAGCTCAAACTCCTCTAAGGCAGTGTCAAAATCTGCCATAAAAAAGGCAGCAATGCCATTGAAGCGATGAATCTCGCACATGGTGATGCTATCTTCAGGACAGATCGTATCAGCTTGTTCGATGAGCTCTGCGGCTGCTTCCCATTCTCCGGTGAGCCATCTGATATCGGCAAGTTTTACCAGCAACGCAGCCTTTTCCTGCTTATCCGTGATTAGCTGCAAAAGCTTGCTACCCAGTTTTAAGGCCAGTGTATTATCATACACTTTGGCTGCTTGATCCACAGCTTGTTTCAGATATGTGATGGCTTTGGGCAGGACGTCTGCCTTTTGGTAGTGTTCTGCCAAAGCAAAGACAAAGTCTTCCAGTTGGTCACCAAAGAGGCTTTCTATGACTTCTGCGGTGAGTTGATGCAACATCTTGCGGTTTTGATGTAAGAGGGTCTGATATGCCACCTCTCTGGTGGTGATGTGTTTGAAGAAATAGGTGGAGAAATCAAAGCCCAGCATGTGCATGATCAGGGAATGCTGTTCCAGATCTTTTAGAGTGCGATCCACATCCACCGGATCATCCAATCTCAGCTCCACTTCGCGCAAGATCTCCACAAAGAACTCATGCCCGATCACCGAAGCCTTGTGCAAGATCAATCTCAAGTGCTGTGGCAAGTTATCCAGACGTGACAAAATCAGTGCATGCAGATTGCCGGGCACCGGATATTCATCCAGATCTGTTTTGGGGAGGTTGGCTATGTAATTGCACCATTCTTCGAGGAAGAAGGGATTGCCATTGGAGAGCTTGCTGACCAACTTCAAAGTCTCCTCTGCCAGATCCATATCTGCTGTATAATGCGTTATCAATTCGTTGATTTTGTCCTGACTCAGCGCAGCGAGCTCAATCTGGGTAAAATTGTGGTAGCCGGAAAGGGATTTCAGGATCTGATAATCCAGCCGATACAGGGCAAAAATGAGGATGCCGATATCCTGAGCGTCAAATTTGTCCAGAAGAAAATCAACCGCCTTGGCACTGGCTTCGTCCACCTGATGGATGTCATCCAGGATCAGGATGATGCCCTGCCCCATCTGCTTCGCTTTGGCAATGATTGCCATCAGGATCGTTTCCACCGCTCGCAGCAGATGATCCAGCAGATCTTTGCCTTTTTGTTTGATCCTGGGATCCGGATAGCGGATTTCCATCAAAAGCCCGAGCAGAGGTGTGCAATCCAGGATCTCATCGGCATGAGAGCTCTCTTGTGCCAGTTTTGCGATCTGAGATTCGAGCTGCTGCTTTTTCTGCTGTGGGGGGTCGTTGTGCCGGATCTGAAAGTAGTTTTCAAAGATTCTGGTAAAGAGATTGAAGGGGCTCGGACTAATCGAAGAGCACAGTCCTTTGAGGACAAGCAGGTCTGGAGTATGAGCGCAAAATTCTTGAATCAATCGGCTTTTACCGATGCCGGCATCACCTTTCAAGCCCAATATCTTGGGCGCTCTGGCTGCCTTTTGATAGGCTTCAGAGAGCATCTTCAGCTCCGCTTCACGCCCGATAAACACACTGGAGGGTGCACTTCTGGCTTCCGTCTTTTGCCCTTTTACCAGCCAACAATCAATGGGCTCATTCATCCCCTTGACCGAGACCAGACCCTGGCTTTCAAAATCAAAGATCTGTTCCACCAGTTGCATCGTGGCTTTGGGCATCATGATCCGATTTACCGGAGCATTGCTTTCCATGCGACTGGCCAGATTGACCTCCGGGCCATATACGGTAAAATCCCCTTCACGGGATTGCCCCACCTTGCCCACCGAGACCAATCCGGTGTTGATCCCGATTCTGAGTCCCAGTTCCAAGCCCTCAAAGCCAGGTTCCTGCGCCAGCAGTTTGTTATATAGCAGCAATTGTTCCTGCATCTTGATCGCCGCCAGGGTGCAGCGTTGCGTGTCTTGTTCCGTAGCTTTCTTGGCTCCGAACAAGGCCATGATCCCATCCCCCATATACTTGTCCACAAAGCCACCATAGAAGTTGATGCAGCGGCTAAAGATCTTCATGATCTCATCCATCTTGCCGTGTATCACTTCCGGTTCAAAGAGGTTTGAGATACTGGTGAAACCTTTGATATCAGCAAAAAGCACGGATACTTCCCGCAATTCGCCTGCTTTGAGGCTCAGTTTCTTCTCTTCTTCGTCGTCACTCAGGAAATCAGGACCAAACAGCATTTCTTCCATTACTATGCTCCCAAGATACTATCCACCAGCGGCGGGAGGAGCTCACCGCACTTACCGTGATAAAACTCATCGATAAAGCCAAGATTATCTGGTTTACTCAGGTTGATAGAGATGGTATGCGCCCCAAATAGCTTTGCGGTCATCACAAATCCTGCTGCCGGATAGACCGTCCCACTGGTGCCGATCATCACAAAGACATCACAGTTTTTGAGCAAATCTTCGATTTCATACAGATAGTAGGGTATCTCGCCAAACCAGACGATATCTGGCCGGAGAGGCTTGCCACACTTCTGACAAAGCGGAACATCGGCATCAAGATCCAGCTGATGCATCTGATGGCGGTGACCGCAAACGGTGCAAAAAGCAGCGCTCAAGCGGCCATGCATCTCAAAGATCCGCTGATTTCCCGCCCGTGTATGCAGACCATCTACGTTTTGCGTGATCAGATAAAAGTCATCTTGCAAGGTGTCTTCCAGCTTGTTCAGAGCCAGATGTGCAGCATTGGGCTGAACCTGCAGGCTTTGTGCGTAGCGCTCTTTGTAAAAATCCCAGACCCGCTTGGGATTCGCTTTGAAGCCCTGTGGACTGGCAACTTCCTCGACCCGGTGGTTTGCCCAAAGACCACCGCTGTCTCGAAAGGTCTGAATTCCGGATTCGGCACTTATTCCCGCTCCGGTAAGAAAAAGGTATTTCTTCATTTCATCAGCATCATTTTCCGGCTTAAGCTGCTCCCTTTGCTTTGCAAGCGATAGCTATAGATACCGGTAGCCACTGTGTTTCCTCGATTGTCTGTGCCATCCCAGGTGATGGTCGTTTGTCCGGCTGGGACTTCGGCATTGATCAGAGTTCTTACCAATTGCCCCTTCATGTTGTACACACTCAAGCGAGCATGCTGAGCAGTGGGCAAAGTAAAACTGATATGGGTGTTGGGATTGAAGGGATTGGGGTAGTTTTGATCCAGACTGAGGGTTGCTGGAGTTGTCAAGAGATCGGTCAGAGAAGTGGGTTCAGATTCGAGCCGCACGTCATCAATATACCAGCCTTCTCCGCCCACATAGCCATCACTACCAAAGACGAAACGGAATCTTGCCATACCAGAGTAAGCTCCCAAGTCAAACTCAGCTTCGGTCCAGCCAAAAGTCCCAGAATAAACTGGGGTGCCAGAACTAAAGGGAGAAGCGGGATTATCGTAGATCAGATGAGTATAGGATCCCACCGGTTCGATCAAGAACCACTCGCCGCCATCCAGAGACATTTGCACCAGACCGCCATCCCAGGCTTGATTTGGGATATCATCATGATCTTCGGCTTCCATCCAATGCCAGAACTTCAGAGTGCTATTGGCAGTGACATTCATTTCGGGGGAGATCAAAGCACCCATGGCACTGGATGCATATTGTGCAGAGCCTTGTCCTCCAAACTTCATGGAATAGCTCCCATCAGGAGTATTATTGCGCTGAGAAGAGCGGTGCCATTGATCCGTAAACCCCATATTGAGCTGGGCATTCGTCCAGTTTTGCATATCGGGCTCGAAACCATAATTTGTCATCCCCACATGAATCGGGAAACTGCCTTCTACCACATTCCCGTTTTCTGCAGACAGCATAAAGTTCACAGACACAGTAGTGCCCAATTCCGCAAGCTCTGATACCGTGACCGAAAACGCTTCCTGGACTTCGATGCTGCTGCCTGCCCCGATCACCGGAATACTCAGCTCAAATACGCTGGTATTCACCATTGTATCGTTGGAAAACAGCATCATCATGGGATTGAAAGCAGTTCCGCTGCCGCTATTGTGGATACTGAAACTGATATCTACAGTATCTGAGGGCATCACATAAGCTCCCTCACTTTGGATACTATAGCTTTCAAGTGCCAGATTTGGTGCAGACAGGTTGAACCGATAAAAAGACTCCGTCTCATATTCGCCATAGCTGGAGCTAAAGGTCAGATTGGCTTGAGTATGATCGACAAAAGCGCCCGTGATCTGGATTTGGAAAGCGCTATCCGCATACAGGCTATCCCCCGCATTCACGTTTTCAAAGCTATAAGCATCCTCGAGAATAAGGATATTCGGGGAATCACTACTGAGGGTAATGACCCCACTCCCAAGCAAATCCACCAGACCAAGATTACTCATATACATCGAGATATCAAGCACTTCACCGGTGTGATAGATGCCATCATCATCGTCCAGGGCAATGTGATCACACACGATGTATGGCATTTCACTCGCAGTTACAAAGATACTTTGTGCATAGGGATAAAAGTTGGGTGCAGTTACAAAAATCTGATAGTTTCCCGGAATCAGACTTTCCGAAAGATTGATATTGACAATGCCGGATTCATCGCTCATTCCTTCATAAAAGATCTCGGAGCCTTGCTTGATCTTGAGCTGAGCATTAGGGGCATTGGTCTGAACTGTGTATTGATTCAAGCCCACCAACCAGGTTGAGGGCAGATTCACAGACATCGTGGACGGGGTATCGCTCCAGATATTGGTAACCGGACAGCCAAAAAGGTTGGTTTCGTATGTGACCCAATACATCACTGCAGATCCACTGATGAAGGGGATGTTGTCGATCTTTGCATCCACCAGAGTATAGCCAAGCTCATGGATATTTTCGCCAAAGATAGCATCGATATACTCACGATGAAAATACTGGCTGGCGCCATTGGTAGAGCCCTGCATGCCCCAGCCATAACGGGAATGCGAGATCATGCCTGCCGCTGAGGTGGGCAGACTGGTGAATTTCTCGGTGATGCTATCCTGTCCGTAGTCATTCGGATTAGTTCCCCGATTGTCAAAGCTACCAGCATAGCAACCCTGGGTAAAGTAGATCGAAAAATTCTCTTGAGCACCGTTGTTTGTGATTGAGCTGGCGGTGACCTGATTGTTGGAAAGCCGCATGTTGTAAGTAGTATTGGAGTGTCCCAGATGATTCACCAGATTCGCCCCTTGGGAAAGCATGGGCAATATATCAGCACTACCCCAGGCATCAGCATAGCCAAAACTGCGATCATAAAGCGTGTCAATATCCCAAGTGCTGGGAATACCTACGGTCGTATAACCATGAGAGCTGGAGCCGTCAATCATTTCATCCATATAATCTCCACCCCAGGTAGGTCCATCCCACAGCCACTCGCCCACAAAGATTGTGCTTTTCACCTGATCTTCGACCGGAGCCATCTGATACATGCTGATCTTATTGATCTGATTCGCAATCTCGGCATCGCTATTATAAGCAATCCGCCCCAGAGCCAGCTCCGGAGTCAAATCTGCTTCCTGCGGTTCACCCCAGTTGTTATCACCATCAGCATTCCAGTTTCCATCCAGGCAGGAATAATACATGTCTGCAGGGATATCTTCATCTGTCTCACCCCCGGAGCCCATTGAAACATAAAAACCACGATGTGGGATCACGTCAGTATCTCCACCCAAAAGTACGTAGCGCAGCGGGTTTTCGCCATAGGCAGCAATGATATAATTGCGGATCTTCTCTTGATCGTCCTGCCCTTCCATGTTGGCAGTGATCTGATCCACAGCCTGGAGCATCACCGAGATACCCCGGCTCGCATAATAATCTGCCAGAGGTTGCCATTGCGCAAGTTTGGCGCCATCAATGATCATCAGATATTCATATCCATCGTCTCTTACAGAAGTATAGACCGGGATATCGCCAGCATTATCCACACTTTGGTTCAGATTTTTTGTGATAAAAGCGTCTTTTTTGAGCAAATCCATGGCTGCCAGGGCTCTGGGTCCGGAATTGTAGCTGATCTCGATCTCAATATCCGAATAAAAAAGCAAGGTATTGCTTTGGGCGTCATACTCAAAAGGTGAATAGGCTCCAAAGGCAATCGGATGACCGTTCAAAAATTCCGTCCTCAGTCCCTTTGCTGCTTTGGCAGGATATGGGCTGCCTGAGTAATAAAGTTCAAGATTGGGCTCAATGAGCGGCTCTAATACTTTGTGTGACAATGGATATTGGGGTTGAACCGGCTGGATGATATCATCCAGATCGTAGCGAATCTCACCACTTCGCTTCACACTCACCTCATCCGCCTCGGTGCCGATGGGCAAGAGTATTTTGTATCCCATCCAGGGAAGATCAGGAGCTCCGGGATCTCCAAAACTCTGTGCTCCCTCAAGCTTGAGTAAAATGCCATTATCTGTCTGAGTGAGTTCCGGGCTGTTGAGCCGATAACTGTGAGTAACTCCTGCAGTGAGCACTGCAACCGTTAAAACCATGCCGATGCAAAGTAAGAGTGCTTTCATAATCCAACCTTTTAAAATACATTCATTTTTATCTAAACTAATGTGATGCAAGGCATATTCCAAAGCTCAGGAAAGATGACATTATGCTCCTTCTGAGTAGATCCTTTGCGCTGAATAAGCTGTGATGTCCCATCTGGATTATCAGCCTGTAGCTCTCAGCTCTTGCCCCATAGCAATACGGAATCAATACGGGTCGGATCCGTATTGGTATTGTAATAGACCCCTGTTCATAGCGGGAAAGGAAGGCCTGCAAATGAGTCTCAGCCAATCCCAATCCACGTCATTCCTGCAAAAACAGGTATTCAGACACAAACCATCCGTCATTAACTGCGAAAAAAAGGTATCCAGACTGTTCCCTCTTTGTCATTCCTGACTTGATCAGGAATCCAGAAAACAACCATCTCCGTCATAGCCCCCGTGGGCGTCAGAATATTGCAAGGGTGTACAGCGAAGCGGAACCCCTCGTAACATAGGAGATGATTTAGATTTGGCAATGGAACTCCGGGAATCTGATATGAGATTGCTTTCCCCAATGAAACAGAATATATTTTTGAAGATTTTATGCTTTGCCCTTGCTTGTATCCATGCTTTCAGCTATATTGCTTTCAAGGAGAAGATATGAAAACTACACATCTTGTATTGTTGATAGCTTATCTGTTTTTTGCCCTGAATCTGTGTGGGCAGAGCTATTATGAAATGGCTGATGACGAACTCTTGGAATTGTGTAATGAAGGCGATGCCAGTGCCATGTATGTGCTTGGTATCTATGCTCTGGAGGAAGAGCGCTATGCGGATGCAACAACCTGGCTTGAGCAAGCCTCTGAGCTCGGTCACGATATGTCTCACTATGAATTGGCAATGATGCACTTGCAAGGTTTGCATGAATCTGCCGCCATTGAGGATGCGCTAAAGCATTTTGAACAAGCCGGAGAGCTGGGATACCATGAGGGATATTTTGAGCTTGCCAGACTGTATGATGAAGGTAAGCTGGTAACTTGGGATCTGCAAAAAGCTGTGCAATACTACAAACTGGCTGATAGTGACCGCTCCACCATCCGTCTTGGTGAACTGTATGCCGATAATCTGGTAGAAGGCCAGACTCCGGAAGATACTTTCCACTGGATCCGTGAAGCCAGTTACAGTATTCCAGAAAGAAACTGC
>CAZCRD010000084.1:0-50196 GCA_964501025.1 uncultured Candidatus Cloacimonadota bacterium
TGTACATATTCGCAAGCATGGGCTCCTCTGTGTCCACATAATCGTAAATCACAACCTCTGTTTTGTTATCATGGGCCCTATGTAGCCTTCCAGCATATTGTTGTAGCACTCCTTTCCATGATATGGGCAGAGTCAGAAACAGTGTATCCAGCCTACTATCATCAAAACCCTCACCGATGTACTTACCAGTGGCTATGATAACCCTTTCATCTCCATCTGGGATTGAATGGAGCTTATCCATGACCAGTTTTAACTGCTTTCTGCCCATACCACCCCGAAGAGCAATAACATTCTTTGAAAATCCTGCCAATTTCGTAGCAAAGAATTCTACGTGAGCAGTTCTCTCTGTCAGGACAAGGGGACTTCTGCCAGCCACGATTGCTGAAATGATGTCATCCAAGATCATATCGTTACGTTTTGTATCATCTACCAAAGCCTGGTACATCTCAGTGATCTTAACCTCTGCACCATCAATATTTTTTTCGATTTTGAAGTCTGTTTTGCGAACTATTACTTTATGACTGAATGCTCTTTGCTTAAGTTGGGATTTGGAGTCGGCTTTATAGCGGATTGGACCGCATTGCATAAATACAATGGGATGATGACCATCATGGCGAAGTGGAGTAGCGGTTAGCCCATATACATACCTTGCACGAACTGATTTAAGAACTTGTTCGAAGCTGAAAGCAGAAATGTGATGACACTCATCCACGATCACCATACCATAATCCTTAACGAGCTCTTTCACTGTGTGTTTATGGGTAAGGCTCTGAATTATAGCCACATCAATCTTGCCGGTTCTCTTGTCTATACCTCCACCTATTTGCCCTATCTCTGGCTCTTGCAGAAAACACTTCAGCCGCTCTACCCATTGGTTCATTAACTGTCTGCGATGCACGACGATCAGAGTATTAGTCTGCCTTTGTGCAATCATCCAGATTGCCACAACTGTCTTCCCAAAAGCAGTGGTAGCAGATAGTATCCCAGTATCATGCTTAAGCATCTCATTTCCCGCAACTAACTGCTGAGGGCTCAGTTTCCCTAAAAACGAAGTACTGATCTGTTCCCCTGCAAATCTTAAATCCTTTTGAACTTCCTGAATACCTAGCTGCAAAAGTAGCTTTGTGAGATCATCCTGACAACCCCGAGGGATAGCTATGTATTTGTCTGTTTCTGTGGAAAGATTGATTACTCTGGGGATATTGTAGATTGGCATTCTCATAGCTTGGGCTCGATAGAACTCTGGATTCTGAAAGGCTGCAAGCCTGATGATACCGGATATGAGCTTCTGAGGAAGTCCGGCTTTTTCTATGTAGATCATATTACTCAAGATAATCTGAACCTGAGAGGGCAAATCCTTGTATTCTTCTGGCTGAGGGATGCTTGGTTCCCAAGGCATTGGTTCATCGGTATCAGCAGCAATTCGTTGCGATAATCCCATTGCGCTTTGTCCTGCAAGTAACTCAGTAAGGGTTGCATATACCTTATGCTGGCTTATCTTCACAATTTGTGCCAAGAAGTTCCATTGATCTTCGATTCTGCTTAACTGGAGATCTACAAATTCACTATTCCCCTTCTCTCTGATCTTCCTTTGCAGTGGCAAAGCGATCAGGTTTCCAAAGCCGCCCTTAGGCATTGTATCCTGATTGGGGAATAGTCTATCGTACGAATCAAAGCCTATTTGATGCCGAAGTTCCATCGCCTTGGTGAGTAGAGCAGTTCCCAGCTTGCGAGCTTGGGAAGCAGCTATCTTATCTTCAAAAAACATCCAGACATGGGCACCATTTCCAGACCTGGATACCTCAACATAGGCGGAAACTTGATATTTCTGGCATGTCTCGACCAGTGCCTTCACATCTTCCTGCCATCCTTTCTTATCAAAATCGATAGCCAAAAACCGGCAAGTATCATCTTCAAATAGGGGATAGATTCCGATTGTGATCTCTCCGCTAAGGTGCCTATAGATTTGCTTATCATCTAAGGGGATTAGCTTTCTGTTATCACAATTGGCACAGGGTATTTTCTTGTATTTACCGCACACTCCAAGTTTCCAATCATTAAAGCATGCTGGTGAGTAGCCGGATTTATTGTCTTTCCCAACCCATCTGATCGCAAACACATCCTCTCTTCCTTGAAATAAGCTTCTAAAGAGACGTACTTTCTCCTCTGGGTTGGATTGATTGTTTATAGAAGCAGATGTTGAAGAAGCTTTGTCTGTTTGCGTAGTGCTGCCCTTTTCCTGCTGTGAGTTTTCTGTGGATTCGATTTCATCAGTGTTTAATAATTCTTCATGAAGGTCATGCACTCCCAAATTTCTCAATCTGGAGTTCTCTGCTTCTAATTCACAGATCCGTTTTAAGGCATTTTCCAGTTTTGTCTTAAGGTCTTGGTGCTCGCTGTTCATTTCATCCTCATGTTGGCAATTATTGAAAACTGCATTCGGATGTCAATCCCGATTTATCAGCAACTCTATCGAGCCATACTATCAACGCAATGCATACACAAGAATTCTATATGCAGATTTCCTGTCACAATTTGCAATTATCGGTGATCGGAATTGCAGAATTCCTGTCACAAACCACTTGAAATGGTCATGTAAAGGATGTCCTACGATGTATAAGGATGCGACAGTTTGCAGATTTCGCTGCACAATTTGCAGTTTTCGTTGTCACGTTGCATTCGGGATGAAAAAAAGTGAATGCAAGCACTTCTCCTCCTTCTTTGTGGTAGTTAATCACATAATTATCTCCTCTTAATCAAGTCTTAATTATTAAGGCTTGATTAAGAGCGGATAACAAAGTGATTGACAATTTTAAGGCGGGGAGAAATTTGGCTCCAGCCAGAGGAGGAGATCATGAAAGCTTATGTGAAAGCAGGAATCAAGGGCTTTTCCGGGAAACTGGATGGAGCCATATATTACTATCATCCGGGTTTGAAGCGGACGCTTATGCGCCGGGCACCGAAGATGCCGATCCAGCCGCAAAATCTGGATTATCGGGATATCTCGCGGCAGATCAAGGCGATCGAGCCCAGCGAGGGCTATCGGAGCGATTTTCGTATGTATTTGAATGCGCTGAGGGACCGGGATGAGAGCGTGCGCCTGCCCTCCTGGTATAGCCTCTATATCAAGATGTTGTGGGCGATGCAGGCCAAATATCCTTTTCTGGTGGATCTCAAGACTATCAGCAGGGAGCAGATCTATGCAGCGGATCTGCCTTGCCGCAGTGTAAAAAGAGCGGTGGAGGATAAGCTGTTGCCGGAGATCCCGGGTTACATATATCTGGATAACGAGATCTGAATGAGTGATGTGGGTGCATTTATGATTGAGCAGCGATGAGCGATGATCTTGCCAGAATGAGATAAGAGGAGAGTCTGATGGATAGACCCAAGGTAATACTATACGTTTGTGCATCTGTGGATGGCCGCATCACCATGGGCACAAATAGCACCATGTTTGATGCCTTCAAGCAGCCGGAGCTTTACGACATGCTCGTCACGATGGAGGAGTGGGAGGGATTTCGCCGGGAAATATTTGCGCTGCACAAGCCGGATATGTTTTTGGAAGGCAGCAACATGCTGGTGGCGGAGAATCAAAAATTGACCGAGCTTCCCGCCTTTGAGGGAGATCTCTCAGCTCTGTATGAGGATTTTTTGCCGGAAGAGATCCTGCAGCGTCCGGGCCGCGAGACCTGGACCTCGGTGGTGGATGGCAGAGGGCGATTCAGAAATGGCTACACCGCTGAGGGCGATGATCCTCATAGCTATATGGTGCATCTGAGCTCTCAGACTGCCCCGCCAGAATATCTTGCCTTTTTGCGTAGCCGCAATATACCTTACCTGATTGCCGGCAAAGACAGGGTGGATCTGAAGAAGATCCTGGAAAAAGTGAAACACAAACTCCAGGTAAAAACGGTTGCCACCAGTTCCGGCGGAAAGCTGAGCGGCGCACTGCTCCGAGCCGCTCTGCTGGACGAGATCAATATCCTGCTCAGCCCCATTGTGATCGGTGGTTTTACCATCCCCACCCTGTTTGCATCGGAAGAATTGAACTGGCCCAAAATCCTGCCGAGCAAGCTCAAGCTTTTGGAAGTGAAGAGCTTGAAGAAGGACATGCTCTGGCTGAGATACGAAGTTGCGCATACCTGAGGAGGTTTGATCACGCTTCGCCGGTGGAAGATGCCGTCCCGAGGGGACTTTGACGATTTCAACCTTCTCAACCTTCTCAACCCCCTCAACCTTTTCAACAATGTCAAAAAGATGTGGATTGAAATAGACTCGCTCCCATATTCTCCGCTAATGCAAAGATACTGGCCAGGCTTGCTGTCAAACAACTGAACAGTGTGCCTCGGCAAGTACAAAGCAGTAACGCAAAAATAGCTTGACGTAATTTTGACAACCGTAAAATGGTTTTTGTGCTACAGTTATGAAGCGCGTGTAGCTTGTGGATGTTGATTAACACGCAAAAGTTTAGCATTTGATCAGGATTTTTGAATATTGCTTAATCCGCGGGATGTAAACTTGTTAGATGCTCTCAAATCACCTGTGGTCTATTAGTTGGTATTGAGCTAAGGTTTGAGATCGATATTTAGCAAATTTTGGCCAGAATTAACCAAAATATGAGGAGATTATCATGAGAGCTCAAGCATTGATTTTATTTTGTATTTTATTGGCGGCCTTGCTATGTCATGGCAGTTTGGGAGCATTGACGATTTATGTGGATCACACTGCAGATGGTGAGGATAGTGGAGAGTCCTGGATGGACGCGTTTACTTCTTTTCAATCAGCATTGGATCAAGCCGAAGCCGGAGATCAGATATGGGTGGCAAAGGGCACATACAAACCGGAATCTGATTATGGCTTAGGCGGAGGCTCCAGATATTATCACTTCCGAATGGTAGATGAAGTGGCAATCTATGGAGGTTTTTCCGGAGGGGAGATCAGCCTTGACCAACGCGTAGATTTTGGATTTGGGGAAAGCAATGAAACCATATTGAGCGGAGACCTGAATGCCAATGACGATTTTGATGCGTCTAATGAAGGATATCAGGGTAGCAGCGGAGATGATAATTGTTATCATGTTTTCTACCACCCGGAGGGAGCTTTGCTCTCTGCCTCTTCAGTGTTGGATGGATTCACGATCACCGGCGGTAATGCCAATAGTCAAACAGAGGTCATCCAGTGGCAGGGAGGAGCTATGTACAATTATGATGCGTCGCTCACCCTGGTGAATGTAGCGATTATGAACAACTATAGCTGGGTGTATGGAGCTGGCTTGTTCAACGAATCCTCCAATTTGAGCATATCCAACAGCTATTTTGGCAGCAATCTGGCTACCTTTGGCTCGGGCATCTACAATATCAATTCAGAATTGGAGGTAAGCAATAGTAGCTTCGATGCAAATTACACCTACGCCCTCCACTCCGGAAGTACAGGTCAGGGTGCAGCGATATACAATGAAGCTACCGATTTGGAGATTAGCGCTTGCATTTTCTCGAATAACGTGGGGGTAGGCTCAGGGGGAGCTATATTTTTTGAATCAGAATCAGTTTGTAGCATTACAGGGTCGGAGTTTAGCTCCAATACCGGATGGACCGGAGGCGCGATCACTTGTTCATACACCAGTCCCACAATCACCAATACCTCTTTCACTGGCAATTATGCGCATTCAGCCGGAGGAGTGCTTTTCTTCTCACACTCAAATGCGTCATTCACCACTTGCGAGTTCAATTCAAACAGTACCGATGAATTTGGTGGGCGGGGTGGAGTGGTGTTTAGCTGCTTGGGGTCCAATCCTCAGTTTATCAACAGCATTTTTGATGGCAATTCCGGAAGCTATGGAGGAGTAAGCAGCAGCACATCATACGCTGCTCCGAACTTCTTAAACTGCTTGTTTGTGGGCAACTCATCCTCCTATTTTGGCGGCGTGATCTTTGATCGGGGATACGACGAGGTAAGCTATGCCATCGCAAATTGCACCTTTTATGGGAACACCGCGCCTTATGGTGGTGCAGTTAGCATGGAAACGGCTTCCATAGAACTAAACAACTGCATTCTATGGGGAAACACGGCGCAATATTCAGGTGATCAAATCTACACCAGATCCGGAGGACAGGTTACCTTGAACCACTCCTGCTACTCAAATGGTACAGGATATATTACCGGTATCGGATCCACAGTCGCCAACAATAGCATCACGCTTTTCCCGGACTTTGTGGATGCACTTGGTGGGGATTATCGTTTGGATGCCAGTTCTCCAGCCATAAACACCGGAATGAATAGCTACAACTCCACAGCTACTGATCTCCGGGGTGAAGATCGGATCCAGGATGGCACTATTGATATGGGTGCCTATGAATGGACTGCGGGGATCGATCCCCGGGGTACAATCTATGTGGATTCAGATGCCGATGGAGCTTCCTCGGGACTTAGCTGGGCAGACGCCTACAATAGCTTGCAGACCGCTCTGGATCTGGCTATTCAGGGAGACGAGATCTGGGTCGCCGCCGGCATCTACCTCCCTGAAGATGACCATGGCTGGGGAGGAGGCTCGCAATATAAACATTTCAGGCTCGTGGAAGGCGTGAATATTTACGGGGGATTTTATGGAAATGAAACCAGTATTGATCAGCGCAGTCATTACGGACCCGGAGAAGGCAATGAAACCATTCTTTGTGGAGACCACAACGGGGATGACGATTTTGATATCAGCAACTCAGGATATCAGGGAACTACAGGGGAAGATAACTCGTACCATGTGATCTACAATCCTGCGCAAACGGCTCTTACTGAGGCCACCCTCCTTGACGGTTTAACCATCATGGGGGGAAATGCCAGCGGAGTCAATCCGCATGATCGTGGGGCCGCGATCTACCTGGATAGCTGTTCGCCCCAGATAAAGACTGTGGCCTTTTTGCAAAATTCAGCGGCAAACCTCGGTGGAGCTGTTTATGCATACAACGACTCAAGCATCTGGTCTGATGTATATTTTAAAGATAATCTGGCCGGTGGCGGTGGAGCTATGTATATCCGGGATTCAGTTGCAGAGTTGCGGGGCGCGTTTTTCTCGGGCAATCATTGCAGTCTGGATGGAGGAGCTCTGGCTACCCACAGCTCCAGTCCTCAGATCATCAATGCCTCCTTCTCTTCAAACTCCTGCGGGGTAAATGGAGGCGCCATGATATTCTACTCCTCCACAGTACTCATCAATCCCCACCTTACCAATGTGAGTATCTCAAACAACCAGGCAGGATCTTATGGTGGTGGCATCCGCTTTGCTTCAAACAATTCCAGCTCCACTCTAAGGCTTGATAACAGCATTATCTGGGGCAATTTGGCCACGGTATCCGGCAATGAGTGCTCATTGGTGAGCACCGGGACGTCAACGCTAAACTACTCTTGCTACAAAAACCAGACTGGTGATATGCAGCTAAGCAGCGGAACACTTATCTGTCACAACAGCAATATCACGGGAGATCCCATTTTTGTAGATCCTCAAACGGATGATTTGAGGTTAACTGGTACTTCAGCGGCGATAAATTCCGGTCTGGATAGCTATAACGATTGTCCCTTAGATATTCGTGGACATGAGCGCATCCAGGGCTCCGGTATTGATATGGGCGCGTATGAATGGACATGGGAGATAGATCCCCGAGGACTCATCTTTGTGGACGATACCGCCACCGGCGCAGCAAACGGAACAAGCTGGACAGATGCCTTTCCCAGTCTGCAATCCGCACTTGATGCTGCTTGTATTCGTGATCAGATTTGGGTGGCAAGCGGAATTTACAAACCACAATATAATTATGAGATGGAGGGTGGATCACGGATCAATCACTTCAGACTAATAGAAGGAGTCCAGATTTACGGGGGATTTGCCGGAGGGGAGATCAGCCTCGACCAAAGAGTTGATTTTGGTTTGGGAGAAGCCAATGAAACCGTTTTGTCCGGTGATCTGAATGATGATGATATGTTTGATGTACATAGTGGCGGATTTTTGGGCACGACCGGTAGTGACAACTGCTATCATGTGCTTTACAATCCCTCGGAATCAGCTTTGACCAGCCAGACTGTGTTGGATGGATTTATCATACGCAGTGGCAACGCCAACGGTGCGGATCCTCACAACAAAGGAGGAGCAATATCCATCCCTTCATCCTCTCCTGAGATCTGCAACGTGGTATTGATGCACAATTTTGCCAGTAGCCGGGGTGGAGCCATCTATATGTTTGACAGCAATGCCGTAGTCTCTGATGCAGACTTTTTGTACAACGTTTCTGAGCGAGGTGGCGCAATGTATGTGGGGGATTCGAGCCCCACAATCAAAAACGCAATCTATCGCGGCAATGTGTCCTCCACAGATGGAGGGGCAATATCTTTCTTCGCTTCAAATCCCACCCTTACAAACGCGGTTTTCTCGTCCAATATCGCCAACAACTATGGCGGAGCTCTGGATTTTGCATCCCAATTCTCATCCTTTACCGCCACGTGCACCAATATCAGCCTTTCAAACAATCAAGCCGGCAATAGTGGCGGAGCTATCCGCTTCTTCGGTTACTCCGCAGCAAGCGAATTAAACATAAACAACAGCATCATTTATGGCAATACCGCCTCTGGGGGTGGCAATGAACTGGCCTTGAACAGTAATGGATCTACCATACTCAATCATTCTTGCTACAAAAACCAGACCAACGATATCCAGCAGACCAGTGGCAACTTCCTTTATTCAAACAACAATCAGTGCAGCGATCCTATGTATGCGGACCCCACAAACGACGATCTGAGACTGTATGGTGATTCAGGCGCAATCGATACAGGCCTGGCCAGCTACAACACGCTTGATACTGATATTCGTGGTCAGGCGAGGCTTCAAGGCTCCGGTATTGACATGGGAGCTTATGAGTGGACAGCAGGAATTGATCCGCTAAGCTTGCCCATTCCCCAGGATCTGAGTATATCGTTAGCGGAAAACTCAATCCAGCTAAACTGGCTTGCGGTTCCGGGATTTTTGTACTATCGAGTATATCGCTCAGAAAACCCTTATGGCTCATTCACACTTCTGGGAGTAACAGCTGATGCGTACTACAATGATGATACGATCGAGCCAGGAAGCAGGTATTTTTATTATGTTTGCTCCACCAATGAGTTTGACCTGGAGTCCGGAATCAGCATTCAGCTGGAATCTGATTTGAATCAACAAAGCGCCCCCTAATCTGCCCTGAGCTAGTTTCCACTCCAGAGCTTATTTATTAGGAAGTAATTCGCAGAGAAGTATTGGCGCCGCACAAGCCGGACATGATTTTGGAAGGCAGCGCCATGCTGGTGGCAGAGAATCAAGAATTGACCGAGCATGCCACCTTTGAGGGAGATACCTGAAATGCCGTCCCGCTGGGACTCTGGCGGTTTCAACCATCTCAACCCTCTCAACCCCCTCAACCATCTCCTAAACATGATACCATGCCACAAGCTGCTTTTCGCTTGACGAAATCTCCCAGCTCTGCTGTGATGTAAAGCAACAAGGAGATAGAATTGTCATGTGTGGAATTGCCGGAATATATAGTTTGAATCAGACTCAGAAGATAGACCTCGAAGTCTGCAGGATAATGGTCAGACCAATGCTCTCAGGGCTCTGATCAAGAGTGAAATGGAGCGGGGCCAGGACTTCTTGCGCCTGGCAAATTCACTTTTCGCCCTCTATCCCAAAGGCTGCGATGAAAAGAGATTGGTGGATGCTATGCTTTTAAGCGCAAGGAGTGCAAGCAAGTAATATGCTGAAATTCACATCATTAGCTTGCTTTTCGCTCATTAACATTTATAATGTTAGTGATGCAAAAAAGTGTTAATGAGAGGAAGACATGGATGATTTGATCCTAAAGACAAAGCGATATCTTGAAGATAACCTGGATGCAAGTGTGCAGATCAGACCAATTGATCTATCGGCACAACTACCTTACTTCTATACAGAGTATTATCGTTTATACAATCTTGTGATAAACGGAGTTGACTACTTATTATGTGAAGCCAGGGATATACTTATTGCAAAACAAGTGCGCACTCAGTTGGCAGAGTTGGAAAGCCGGATAGGCAAACAGACGGTCTACTTAAGTACAGAGATCAACGCTAGTCTCAGGCGTTCTCTGGTTGAGAAACGTGTGTCATTCATAATACCCAAAAGTCAGATCTATCTGCCCAAGCTTGGGATCGTGTTCAATGATCGCTATCATAGTACACAATATACCCAGGATAGTCTTAGTCCAGTAGCTCAGGTGATTCTGATTAGGACCATATTAAACCGTGAATATGATTCAGTGACAGCCTCAGAATACGCAAGTAAGCTGAGCTACGCCATTATGAGCGTTTCAAGGGCATTTACCGAGTTTGTGACATATGGTTTGGTATCCCGGGAAGAGCATTGGAGGAGAAAGCCGATTACATGGCTCTATCAAGGTAGAGAACTTTGGGAAAAAGCTTTACCGTTGTTATTCAATCCAGCACAAAAATCATTATGGATTAACAATAGTGAGCGGTTATCATACTGCCTGGCAGGAATATCGGCACTATCCAGATATAGCATGATAAATGAGGATGATTATCTTACATATGCCACGATAAGTAGTATCGCAAAGAAGGACTTTGGAATACACTATATGAACCATAGGAATCGACCATCGGACAATTTTAATCAGCTGCAGATATGGCGATACAACCCAAAGCTGATATCAAACGAAGACGTTGTAGATAGATTATCGTTGTATCTGAGCTTGAAAGATAGCACAGATGAAAGAATTCAAATTGCTTTAGATGAAATGATGGCGGGCATAAGATGGTAAGAGGCTTGGCAACATTTAAGAATCATTTTGCAGATTATACTGATCAATATGTTCTAATCGGAGGAGCTGCCAGTGCCGAACTTATGGAACAATCCGGCCTTCGTTTTAGAGGAACTCGGGACCTGGATATCGTCCTGATAGTTGAGGCTATGACAAAAGAGTTTGTGCGTGCTTTTTGGAACTTTATCGAGAAGGGAAACTATAATGTAAGGTCTCACAGTCAAAATGAGCGAAAGTACTATCGATTTGCGAATCCTGAAGATGAAATCTATCCCGTGAGCCTTGAGTTGTTTTCCAGGATTCCTGATGGAATCAGATTTGAAGGTCATGGGCGTTTAACGCCAATCCCAACAGACGATGATTTATCCTCTCTATCTGCCATACTGCTTGATGACGACTATTATCCTTTAATTTTGAAAGGAAGAGATGAAGTAGATGGCTTGTCTTGCCTGAAGGTGGAGTACCTCATTATCCTCAAAGCTAAGGCATGGTTGGATTTGCATCAACGAAAAGCAGACTCCAGAAAAGTCAACATACAGAAAAACGATATTATCCGTCTGTTTCCTCTGTTAAAGCCTCGTATTCTGATAGACATTCCTGATGCTGTAAAAATCGATCTTAATGATTATCTGAAAGCTATATCAGAAGATAAATCCATTAACTTGAAGAATTTAGGTATCAGCCAATTTGGTATCACAGAAATTGTTCATCAAATGAAACAGATTTATGGACTAACTTGATAAACGATTAACGGAGTTTATCATATGGAACCCTGGCATAAACTGGTAACTCCCCGAAAAGAAGTTTGCGAAGGCAGAGCATTCAATCCGGATGAATTTGCCATCCATTTGGAGCAGATCGTAAACGGTACTGCTCCGGAAGATTACAAAAACCTGAGCTCTTTTTTGCACGTACATGTTTCACAAGCAGCTTTTCGCTTGACGAAATATCCCAGCTCTGCTGTGATGTAAAGCAGCAAGGAGATAGAATTGTCATGTGTGGAATTGCCGGAATATATAGTTTGAATCAGACTCAGAAGATAGACCTCGAAGTCCTGCAGGAAATGACCAGGCGGGTGCGTCATCGCGGGCCAAACGATGAAGGTCTGCTGGCGATAGACATTCCTCGCCAGAGGGTGCAAGCCTGGAGTGGAAAGGATAGTACGGCAGCGGTAAAAAGCCTGTATCCCCGCTGTGATCCCGCTTATCCGGCGCAGTTGGGTTTGGGTTTTCGCAGATTACCCATAGTGGAGCTGAGTGAATCCGGTCATCAGCCCATGTATGATGCAGAGCTGGGGTTGGCGCTGGTCTTTAATGGTGAGATTTACAATCATCCTGAGCTACGCCGGGAACTGGAGGCAAAGGGCTACAGCTTTTTCAGTGGCAGCGATACGGAGGTGATCCTCAAGGCATACCACGCCTGGGGTGAGGCTTGTGTGCAGCACTTGATCGGTATGTGGGCATTTAGTCTTTGGGATCTGTTTAACCAAAGCTTGTTTCTGAGCCGGGATCGTTTTGGCATCAAGCCTTTGTACTATGCCCTCGACCATGACTTTTTGTATTGGGGTTCGGAGATCAAACAGATGCTGGCGGCTCCGATCTCACGAGCCCAAAACCACGCCATGATCTGGCGTAGCATGAAAGTAAATGCCATGATGGTCTATGATGACGAGACCTACTGGCAAGAGATCAAAGCTCTCAAACCCGGACACAATCTGCTGCTGGATGGATCTGGAATGCAGATCAAAGAGTACTATGCTCTGGATCCCCAGAGCTTTGAGCAGTGCACACTCAGCTTTGATCAAGCCACTGCCAGGTATCGGGAGCTATTTTTGGATAGCTTGCAGATGCATTTGCGCGGTGATGTGGAGATCGCAGCAGCACTTTCCGGCGGGCTGGATTCCAGTGCGATTGCCTGTATGGCTGCCCCCACTCTCAGCTATCCCCTGCAGACTTTTTCTACATATTATGAAGACGATCCGGCTTTGGATGAAAGAGCCTATATCGAGATCATCGCCGCCAAGAGCAATATTCGCACAAATTATATAGCACCACGGGCTGACGATGCCCTTAGCTGGTGGCAAAGGGCTACATATCTGAATGATCTGCCTATTGCCTCGGGCTTTGTGAGCCAATATGCCCTGATGCAAAAGGTGCATGAGGCGGGGATGCGGGTACTGCTTTCGGGACAGGGATCAGACGAAATGTCTGGCGGCTACCGTCATGCCAGCTATCGCTATTTTGCCGATCTGCTACGGGGCTTGAAAGTGGGGAGATTCGGCCGGGATATGGGGCATTTTCTACAGGCTAATCCACTTAAAAGCTTGGGGAATTTGGGCAAAATAGCCCTGTCTGTCGCCTTGCCGGAATCGCGCTTGTATGCCCTGGAAGCCCGTAGCTATCGATTTGAACCCTTTAGTAAGGAGTTTTGTGCCGAGGCGAGACAGAGCGCTGAAGGCAATTTTATGAGCCAGATCAGCGATCTCCCCGGCTCTCGACTCAGCAGCTTTTTGTTCAACATGATGCAAAGCACTTCACTGCTCACCTTGCTGCATTTTGAGGACCGCATGAGTATGGCACACAGCGTGGAAAGCCGCGTTCCTTTTCTGGATCACCGTTTGGTGGAATTTGTGTTTAGCCTTCCTTCTGTTTACAAGATTCAGCCACCTTTACGAAAGGTGATCCATCGGGCTGCCTTGCGGGATTGTGTTCCACAAGAGATAGCTGCCAGAAAGGATAAGGGCATCTTTGGCAGTCCATTTTATCGCTTGTGGATGAGCGGAGAGCTCAAGCACTATATTCAGGACATCCTGTACAGCCCGGAATTTCGCAACCGTGGCATCTGGGATTTGCCCAAAATTCATAACCGCTGGCAGAGATTTCTCTCTGGCAGCGACAATCACGCCGAGATGCTCTATAATGTGGTCTCCCTGGAGCTATGGCACCGAAGCTTTGCAAAGGACATATCATGAAAGTACCGAGATTAGCGCTATTATTACTTGTACTCCTGTCTTTGAGCTCCTGCCGGCTGATTTTCCAGCAGCCGGAGATCGTCAAGATCCAGGATCTGATGGTGGATTCCATCACCATCGACAACAGCACCTTGCAGCTTTCGATCATTGTCCGCAATCCCAATAGTTACCAGATCAGGTTGAAGCAGCTCGAGGTGGGGATGCTGACTCCCACCCGGCAAAAAGTGGGTGAGGCCAGACTGCGCAAAGAGCTTGATCTGCCTGCAAAAAAGAGTATTCAGCTGGATTTCTTTGTGGATATTCAGACCCGTCCCATGTTGCGCATGGTGAGCAGCATCAACAAAGAGCTGCAGTTTCTGATCTCGGTAAAAGGTGAAGGTAAGGCTTTGATGCTGACCAAGAGTTTTGATTTTGAGCAACCTTATAGCATTGCCCTTGAGGAATATGTGCAGCAGCTCCTGCCCAAGCTCAATAGCATGGGTGGCGGTCCCGCTGAAGGGCAGGAGCTCTTTAAGCTCTTGCGCACCTATGTGGGCGATTATGGCCTGAGCAAGACTGCGCTGATGGCAGATTTTATCCTGGTCAATCCCTATGGCATCAGCTTCAAGCTCAAGGGATTTCCCTCGCAGATCTATGTGGGCGGCAAAGCTGTGGGCACTGGGGATATCGCAAAAGAGCTGGTCTTTGATGAGAATGTATTTTACCGCGAAGGCAGCATGCTGTATCAGATGTCAAATTTCAAATCTGCCTTTGGTGCGGTGAAAGGTGCCTTCAAAGGCGGGATCGATTATCAGGTAAAAGGAGAGATTATCATCGAGACCATGGGCATGAGACTAAAGGTGCCTTATGCCTATTCCGGAGTGATTCCGGTGAGCATTTGGGAGCTTTTACTAAAATGATCCATAAAAAAGACTTGACGGAAATGGCACTCCAAAAAAAACTGCTAATTCTTAGAATAATATTTATGATAAAGAATAAGGAGAAATAATGGTCAAGCTGAGACTGAGAAGGATGGGTGCTGGCGACCAGCCCTTTTACCGCATCGTAGCCGTGGATTCCCGCGTGAAGCAGGTCGGTAAATATCTGGAATGCGTGGGCTGGTATGATCCCAAGCCGGAACCCTCCAAGATCAATATTGAGACAGAACGTGTGATCTATTGGCTCTCTGTGGGCGCACAGCCTACCGAGACCGTACGCTCACTTTTGCGCAAAGCCGGTGTCTTACAGATCTGGCACGAGCGCAAACTCGCAAAAGCGGAATAACTAAAAAAGAAACCGAGGTGTAGCATGAAAGACCTTATTGAATTCGTGGTTAAAGCTCTTGTGGACGATCCCAGTGAAGTGTCTATCACCGAGATCAATGGTGACAAGATTACTCTTTATGAACTGCGTGTAGCAAAAAGTGACATCGGTAAAGTGATCGGAAAACGTGGTCGCACCGCTGGTGCCATTCGCACCATTATCAACGCTGTATCCACCAAACAAGGGAAACGCGCCGAGCTGGAAATCATCGAGTAAATGACTGCCCCTCACCTCATCGGAATAGGCAGGTTGGGAGGCAATGACGGTAAAGGTTGGCATCATGTGATGATCAAGCCGGAATACAAAGCCGGTTTTGCTCACATGGCTGATCTGTATTTGATCTTTGAAGAAAATAGAGTGTTTTACGTAACTATCAGTGATAGGAAACAGTGCGAAAAGAAAACATGGGTGAGATTTGCCGAAGACGGCATCGCCGAAGAACGTAAGCTGCACCGGGAAGTGATCCTGGCGCTGGAAGACGAGGAAGCCGAAGCCGATGAGGATAGTCTCATCGGTCTGGACGTGGTCTATCAGGATACCCTTTTGGGCTGCGTGGTGGATAGCTTTTACAATGGCGCTCAGGAAGTATTGGTGATAGCCACTGCTTTGGATACCGAGCTGATGGTGCCGATGGTGGAACACTATCTGCCCGAAGCTCCTGCGGCACAAGCTGTGATCTTTCTGGACAATATGGAAGATCTGCTTCTGGCCAGTGGGCTCAAGCTCGACAAAGGGCAGCTATACGAGTATGACGATGAAACTTGAGGTACTGAGTCTATTTCCGGAAGCCTTTCAGAGCTTTTTGAGCACCAGCATGGTGGCCAGAGCGATTGAGCGCAATGCTATCAGCGTTCAGCTGGAGGATATCCGGCAATACAGCGCGAATAAACATCGCCAGGTGGATGACTATCCCTATGGCGGCTTTGCCGGCATGGTGGCCACACCGCAACCTTTGTGGGATGCGATCAAGGCCAGGCTAAGCACCGGCTGGGCTCCCGTCATCTATTTTAGCCCACAGGGGCGGACTCTAAACCAGAAGATCCTTTGTGATTATGCTTTAGAAGAGCGGATCATCCTGCTCTGTGGGCATTACAAGGAGATCGATCAACGCATACGTCGCCTCGCTGTGAGTGATGAGATCTCCCTGGGAGATTTTGTGCTCAGTGGCGGTGAGCTGGCAGCGGCTGTCTTCATCGATGGCATTGCCCGGCTCCAGGACGGAGTCTTAAGCGATATCTCAAGTGCCCATAGCGATTCTTTCTACCACGGGAAGCTGGGTTTTCCCTGTTACACCAGGCCCGAAGTATTTATGCAACAGAAAGTGCCAGATGTACTTACCAGTGGAAATCACGCCAGGATTGCAGATTGGGCACAAGCTCAATCCGAGAGTCTGACCCGTACCCGCAGACCAGATTTATTGTAACCAGCCCTGATGGCTGAACCCTGTAAAGGGAGCTGATAACCAATCAGGAAAGCTGAGATCTATACATTCCTAACCGGTATAACGCGGAACTTGACCGAATTACGGTTTTTCGTTTGCGCATTATTTGCGACAATGATAAGGTTCAAAATCACAGTATGAAGCCGTTTTTATGCGCAGAAAACGGTGCCTGATAAGCTGTGCTTTGCGCCGCGAGATACCCTTACCGATCTCATCTTCTCCGAGTATATATATGGGAGGAACCCAAATGGATATTCTGCAACAAGTTGGCAGAGACCAAATCAGAACTGACTTCCCCGAATATCGCGTTGGCGATACCGTGAAAGTCCATTATAAAATTAAAGAAGGTAGCAAAGAACGTATCCAGGTTTTCCAGGGCATCGTGATCCAAAAACGCGGTGCAGGCGTTTCCAAATCCTTCACTGTTCGCAAGGTTTCAAGCGGTGTAGGAGTAGAGAGGATTTTCCCTCAAAACTCCCCCAATATCGACAAACTTGAGATCGTCCGTCATGGTCAGGTGCGCAGAGCGAAGCTCTTTTATCTGCGTCAGGCCAAAGGTAAAGCCGGAAGGATCAAAGAACGCCGGAGATTTACTGCTTAGTTACCAAAAACACACTAACTTAGCCCCTTGTTTCTTTGCAAATCAAGGGGCTTTGTCTTTTATCGGGAAATATTATGATCAAGATACTATACTATCAAAACCCAGAGCTTTGTCTCGAGATTGAGATTGAGGAAGATACCATCAATCGTATATCCTTTTGTGATGAAGCCTTGAATCAGGTGGTGGAAGGAGCTTTTGCCAAAGAAGTGATCCACCAATTGGATGGATATTTTGCCGGCAGCAGACGGGAGTTTGATCTACCCTTCTTTGCCACCGGTACGCCCTTTCAACTGATGGTTTGGGAGCAATTGATGAAGATTCCTTATGGCGGATCCAGATCCTATGGTGATATCGCCAGGCTTATAAGTAAACCGCAGGCTGCCCGGGCTGTGGGCAATGCCCTGAATGCAAATCCCATTGCCATCCTCATGCCCTGTCACCGGGTGATCGCTGCCGATGGTTCTGTGGGCGGATTTGGTGGCGGTAAAAAGATCAAGCGATATTTGCTCAGCCTCGAACAGCGCTACAAGGAGCTATGATGATATTGGGCATTGGTACGGATATCATCGCAGTAGACCGCATCGCCAGGGTGATTCAGAAAAATCCCCGCTTTATCGAAAAGGTATTTAGCCAGCGTGAACAGCTGTATTGCAAATCAAAAGCCAATCCGGCACAGAGCTATGCCGCTCGCTTTGCGGCCAAAGAAGCCGTGATGAAGGCTTTGGGCACGGGCTGGGACAATGGTATCAGCTGGATTGAGATCGAGGTGCTGAACGACGCTAAGGGAAAGCCAGACATAGTGATATCAAACAAAACAAAAGCCCTGGTAGAGAGCAAGGGGGTTCGGCGAATCCAGATCTCTTTGAGCCATGAACAACAGTACGCCATTGCCTTTGTGATCCTGGAAGGATGAAGTCATTGCTCAAAACACGAGATTTGAGTGATAATTGCTTGACAGATCAGTGATAGCTATATAAACAGTCCCAATTGAGGTTAATATGATAGATGCCATAGTTTTTCTGGGAATACAGGGCAGCGGAAAAGGAACTCAAGCCGAGTTGCTGGCCGCGCATACTGGATACCAGCATATAAATATCGGAGATCTTCTGCGAGAGCAGATCAGCCTTGCCACCGAGATTGGCAATGAGGTGAATAGCACGATCCAAAGAGGAGAGCTGGTTTCTGATGACAAGGTCTTTGAGTTGATCAGGGCCTCGCTAAAAGAAGATTGTCCCGGCGTGATCTTTGATGGTTTTCCGCGCAATCTGGCTCAGGCAGAATATCTGATCAAGCACTATCGGCTGGCTCGGGTTTACTATCTGGATCTGGAAGAAAGCGAAGCGATCAAGCGTATCCAGGGCAGAAGGGTCTGCAGCCAGTGTGGGGCAAACTACCATCAAAGCAATCATCCTCCCCAGGTTGATGGGATTTGCGATCAATGTGGTGGCAAGCTCATCACCCGGGCAGACGATTCTCCCAAAGCGATCAAGAAACGGGTAAAAGCCTTTTATGAAGAGACTTTTGCCCTCAAGTCTTATTTTGAAAAAAAAGGAGTACTCAAAAGTTTGCCGGCACAAAAATCGATCACGGAGATACAAACGCAGATCTTGAAAGACATCCAGCAGGATTGATGTATGCCAGATCGTAATCCCAACAAGTTTTTAACACGCATAGAGATTTTTGCATATCTGCTGGCGCTGTGGAGCTTTAGCTTTATCTTCCTGGAAAGCATCATCAGTGTCTATGCAGATTATCAGAGGCTTCAGCTCTATACCGCCCTGGCCAATCTGCTGCTGCTGAGTTTGATGATCTTGGGACGGATCTTTTCCCAAGAGCTCAAAACCAAGCGCAATCTGGTGCTCTTTGATCTGCTGAGTTTGATCATAGGTGGCTTGATGATGTTTTATCATCCCCAGTTTGTCATCTTTTTCCTGCTTATCCGGCAGACCTATTTTATCGTGCAATACCTCATCTTCCGATCTTTTGAAGGCAAGCTGTACAATGTCCTCACCACCAATCCTCCGGTTTCGTTGATGCTGAGTTTTGCCTTTGTGATCCTGATCGGGACAGTGCTGTTGATGTTGCCCTCAGCTTCACAGCAAAATCAAGTAACACCTTTTACAGATGCCCTGTTCACTGCTACTTCGGCTACTTGTGTCACCGGATTGATCGTGCAGGATACCGGGCACTATTTCAGCCTCTTTGGGCAATTGGTGATCCTCACCTTGATCCAGATCGGGGGTCTGGGGATCATGACAATATCCACTGCTTTTGCTCTGATGATGGGCAGACGCCTTACTCTGAAACTGGAAAACGTGATGCAATCGGTGATGGGAGACAGCGAGCGGCTGGATCTCTTTCAACTGCTCAAAAACATCTTGATCGTGACCGTGCTGATCGAAGGGATCGGGGCGATTATCCTGTTTCCAGTATTCTTGCGTACTATGACATCTTCGATGGCGATGTACAATGCTGTCTTTCACTCGATATCGGCCTTTTGTAATGCCGGATTTTCTCTGTTTTCGGATTCACTGATGGCCTTTGTGGACAACCCTCTGGTCAATCTGACTGTTACCGCTTTGATCCTTTTGGGCGGGATCGGATTTGCCGTGATGATAGATCTCTATCGCTATGTGATGCGGGTGGACAAAGCACGTAAGCTGAATCTGCACACCAAGATCGTGTTATCTACCTCTGCTGCTCTATTGCTGCTTGGCTTTGTGAGCATCTACATCGCAGAATACAATGGCGTGATGGAAGGCTTTAGCGTCAGCCGCAGAATCCTCAGCTCCTGGTTCCAATCCGTCACGGCACGTACGGCGGGTTTTAATACTATAAATACGGCAGGGCTGAGTCCCTCTTCGATCATGATCCTGATGGGCTTGATGTTTATCGGGGCATCACCGGGCTCGACCGGAGGTGGGGTCAAAACTACCACCTTTGCGGTGCTGGTGCTTTCGGTGACCTCGATGTTGCGCGGACGCCGGGATTTGAGTATGTTCAACCGGCGGATATCACTATCAAATTACCGGGAAGCCACCAGCCTGATCACGCTTTCCGCAGGGATTGTGTTCATGGTGACTTTTTTGCTCTTTTTGGTGGAAAAGCAGGCTTTTGAGAGATTGATCTTTGAAGCTCTATCCGCCTTTGGCACAGTGGGACTCAGCATGGGTATCACTGCGGATTTGAGCGCAATCGGCAAATTCCTGATCACCATCCTGATGTATGTGGGGCGCATTGGTCCTTTGACTTTGATTTACGCTCTTTCGATGCGTAAGATCCAGCCCAAACTAAACTATGCAGAAGAAAAAATAGCCATCGGCTAAGGAGTAAAACATGGCCAGATATGCCGTAATCGGACTGGGAAGATTTGGAATGACTGTAGCAAACATCCTCACTGAAAGTGGGATGGAAGTGATCGCAATCGACAAAAACCAGGATCTGGTGGATGAAGTCTCGGTCCGGGTGACCTCCTCAATCTGTATGGATTCCACCGATGAATCAGCTTTGAGATCGCTGAACCTCAATGAAGCGGATGCCGTGATCATCGGTATCGGCAGCAACATCCAGGAAAGCATCCTGACTGCGGGGATCTTGCGCAAGATCGGGGTCGGGATCATCTATGCCAAGGTGGAAAACCGTCTGCATGGCCGGATCCTGGAGCTGATCGGGGTGCAAAACATCCTGCTGCCGGAAGAGATTGTGGGCACTCAATTGGCCAAGACTCTGATCTCCAAAAACGTGCGCGAGTACATCAGCCTTTCCAGCGGACATGTCGTGATGGAAATGGTAGCTCCGCGTGAATTTGTGGGAAGAGACTTGCAGGATCTATCCTTACCCACCAAGATGGGAGTAAACATCATTGCCATCAAGTACAACTCCCTCTCGGTTACCGAAGATGGACGCAATGTGGTGGAACAACTCATCAACGATATGCCCGGAGCCAATGATACGGTAAATGAAGGCGACGTGCTCATCATGATGGGTCCCAAAGGCAATGTGGACAAACTGATATTTGAAACTACAAACAGGAAGGACTGAAGATGAAACGCTCCATGAAACAACGTTATCACCTTATGTTGGGGATCCTCTTTGCAATGATCCTGGCGCAGTTTGTGGTGCTGCTCTTCACCATCTCGCAGGCGGATAACCTTTATACATTGGCCAGTGACATCCAATCCATCATTATCGTGTTTTTGTTTGTGATCTTCGTATATATCGTGGTGATCTTCAACTACCTGCCCTACAGGCTATCACGCGCCTTAAAACGGGTAGAGGCTCTCATCGATGAGATTTCCAATGGGAATTACCAGATCGATATCGATAGCTCCATCTTTGAGCATGATCACGATTTCCAGGAGCTCATCCTGTCTTTGCAAAAGATGTTAAACATAATCATGCGTTTTGACTCCGTGAAAGCAGATAAGATCTATGAACACCATCAACGCATCAGTCAATTGGTCAATCTCTTACCCGAATTGGTGATGATCGCCACGGTCAATGGCGATATCGTCTATATCAATGACGTGTTTAGAAAAAAGTTTCCCTCGATCAATGAAAGCAGCAATCTCCATGAGGTGATCCATAAGGACGATTTTCATGCCAGGATTTTTGATATAATCACGGAATCACTCAGATACGGCAATAATATATATGACAAAAAGGTGGAGATCGAGGGTTCAGATCAGACTGCCCTGATCAAAGGCTCCATCATCCGAAACCGCAAAGGCATTGCCTCAGGCGGAGTCTATACCATGGACATTGTCGGTGAAGAAAAACAGGATTAGAGTTATCTATCAGGGGCAAGAGCCCATCCGGCTGGATAAGCATTTGGCAAATCTTCGCTTACAAGAGCTGCATTCGCGCAGCTTTATTGAAAGCCTGATCGCGGAAGACCGCATTTTGGTAAACAACATACCGGTAAAAAAAAGCTATGCTCTTTCTGCAGGGGATGAGATTGATCTGAATATGCCGGAACCTCCTGATTTTGAGATGAAAGCGGAAGCGATCCCTCTGGATGTGGTATATGAGGACAAGGATCTGGCTGTGATCAATAAGGCCGCAGGCATGATCGTGCATCCTGGTCACGGCAACCCCGATGGGACTCTGGTAAATGCCATCCTGCATCGCTTTGCCGGAGAGCTTTCCAGCGGCAGAGATCCTAATCGACCCGGAATAGTGCACCGCCTGGATCGTGGAACTTCGGGTCTGATCATCATTGCCAAAAATGACCGAGCCCAGGTTGCCTTGAACCACATGTTTGCCCGCCGGGAGATCAAGAAAACCTATCTGGCTATCACCAGCGGGATTCCCGAGCCTCCGGAAGGCAGCATTGAATGCTTCCTTACCCGCTCGCTAAATAACCCCCGGCAAATGTGCGTATCGGATCAAGGGAAATGGGCGATATCGCATTTTAAGACCATCAAGTACTATCACTACTTCGCCCTCGTAAAAGTCCAGCTCGAGACCGGACGCATGCATCAGATCCGGGTGCAATTTGCCTCCCGCAATATGCCGATTTTGGGGGATCTGCTATACAATACCAGACGCTATGTGCATTCACTGATGCCTCAAAACATGAAACGCAAAGCTACCGAACTGCTCACTACTCATCTGCTCAGACAAGCCTTACATGCCTGGCGTTTGCAATTCACTCACCCGATATCGGGTAAAGAAATGGACATATTTGCGCCCCTGCCCGAAGACCTGATGTACACCCTGGATTGGCTGCAGCGATATTTTGCTATTGACACAGATAGCCGTCCTTATAATATGATATTAGAGGAAAATTTGACGTGGTAAAAATGAAAGAAACCCATATAGAATCAGTTTTTAGCACCATTGAGGATGCTATCAAAGCCATTGCCCAGGGTAGGATGATTATCGTGGTCGATGATGAAAACCGTGAAAATGAAGGTGATCTGCTGATGGCAGCGGATCTGATTACTCCTGAGCATGTGAACTTTATGATTACCCAGGGCAAGGGACTGCTATGCGCCCCTCTGTCTGTGGAGTATGCCCAGAGATTGAGCATTCCGCTGATGACTTTGGACAATAATGAACGGCATGGGACCAAGTTCACGATTTCTGTGGATGTGGTCAAAGGTACCACTACTGGGATCTCGGCCTCGGAGCGTGCCAAAACCTTGAAAGCTCTGGCCGATCCGGCAAGCAAAGCCGAAGATTTTATGCGTCCCGGACACATCTTTCCCCTGATCGCTGAAAAGGGTGGAGTGCTAAAACGTGCCGGACACACCGAAGCTGCAGTAGATCTGGCGTCAATGGCCGGATTAAATCCGGTCGGTGCTATTTGTGAGATCATCCGTGAAGATGGTGAAATGGCGCGCCTGGATGATCTGATTGATTTTGCCCGAAAATATGATCTCAAGATTATTACCATCGAAGAATTGATCCACTACCGCCGCAAAAAAGAGCAGCTGGTACATCGGGTCAGTAAGGCAGAATTACCTACAGAGTACGGTCTTTTTGAAATCATGACCTATACCAGTGACGTATCCGGGGAATATCATCTTGCCCTGAGTATGGGGGATATCTCCGGAGAAGAGCCGGTATTAGTCAGAGTCCATTCGGAATGTCTCACCGGAGATGCTTTGCACTCCTTACGCTGTGATTGTGGGCAACAACTGGCACGCAGCTTTGAGATGATCTCAGAGCTGGGACGTGGGGTGATTCTGTATATGCGTCAGGAAGGGCGCGGCATCGGTCTGCTCAATAAGATCAAAGCATATCATCTGCAGGACAACGGTGCAGATACGGTCCAGGCCAATCTTGAGCTGGGCTTTCCCGAAGATCTGCGAGACTATGGCATCGGGGCTCAGATCCTCAAAGACCTTGGCCTGAAAAAGATAAAGTTACTTACAAACAACCCCAAGAAAATCGTGGGGCTCACTGGATACGGGCTTGAGATCACAGACCGCGTACCCATTGAGATCACACCCCGCAAAGAAAACGAATTTTATCTAAAAACCAAAAAGGACAAAATGGGACACATACTACATGAAGTATAAACACATCTTCGTCATTCTGCTGTTAACGCTCTCAGGTATGGTATTTGCTCAAGATATCAGCATTCCCGAAGCACAAGGTTTTGTGAACGACTTTGCTGGTTTGCTCAGCGCACAGAACAGAGCCAGAATCAACGACTGGGCAATTGAGCTGAGAGAGAAAACGGGTGTGGATTATGCAGTGGCGACCTTCCCTGAGATCGGGGATGTGGATGAAATCAGCTTTGGCGTAAAGCTATATGAAGCTTGGGGAATAGGCTCTAAGCGGGATGAAGGAGTGCTGGTCTTTGTCGCCCTCAAAGAGCGACGCCTCCGCATCGAAGTGGGTTATGGAGCTGAAGGATACATCACAGACGCTTATTCTTATCAGGTGTATCAGGAGATGGCCAGCCACTTGCGCCAGGGTTCGGAAGACTGGGATACTGCCTTTATGCAGGGCAGCCTGATGTTGCTCTCGGCAATAGCTCAGGAAAAGGGAGTAACGCTCACCGGGATGTCTGAATATTCCCAACGTCAAGGCAATGGCGGTGGCAATGGCGATAGTGAAACTTCACCTTATAGCGGACTCATCATGTTGATCATCTTTGTGATCTTGATGATAGTCACCAAAGGCAAGATCCTCAATGTCCTTTTATGGTTCCTGATCTTTAGCCGTGGTGGCGGCGGTGGCTCTTGGGGTGGCGGTTCGCGTGGTGGCGGCTTTGGCGGCGGATCATCCGGTGGCTTTGGTGGTTTTGGTGGTTTTGGAGGAGGTCGTTCTGGTGGCGGCGGAGCAGGAGGAGGTTTTTGATGCTCTTTTTACAATCATTACTCTTTATCGTGTGGAACATAGTTCTCGGACTATGTATAGTTTTCTTTCTAAGATGGTTTCTCTTCAATCCCAGAGCGCGCTTTATTTTTGGCAAAAAACTCTGGCTTACCCCCGGTTTCATCGTAAGCAAACGGGATTGGGTGTTCAACAAAGCCAGATTCATCCTGCATGATTACCTGCGCCAGGCAGAAAATCCCCAGCACAAAGATGGCTATCTGGCCAAGTGGGAGCAGAAGGTGCATGATCTTTTGTGGGAAAAGACGGATTTCATCGATTCCTGGCGCTTTGTTCCGGCAAAACTTAAACAAGCCATTCGCCAGAAGATCGTGGATGCTTTTACCAAAATGGCATCCAAGCTCTTGCGCAAGACCGTGCCTCGCATGGCCGAACAGCTTCGGGTGGAGCACCGCATCGAAGATTTTGACTTTCAGTTTTCTATCGACTTTTTCCGCAAGTATTACAATATGTATGTGCACAAATACTTGATCTACATCTTCCTGGCGATCAATTTCATCATTGGTGTGGAAAACATGATTCTGTATCTGATCATAGGAGGATAATAGCTAAGAAGTATGAAGGCTGGAAGCAGTCCCCTGATGCGCAAGCTACGTAAACAGGCATTATATTAC
Organism: uncultured Candidatus Cloacimonadota bacterium; assembly: GCA_964501025.1. Classification (GTDB taxonomy): domain Bacteria; phylum Cloacimonadota; class Cloacimonadia; order Cloacimonadales; family Cloacimonadaceae; genus UBA5456. The sequence continues at coordinate 25,607 of CAZCRD010000084.1, forward strand.
AACCTTAGTGTCGATAACCAGAAGCTAATTTTGCGCTTTCTGATCGTTTGCGGATTCATTCTGCTCTTACTTTTCTTTTCTGCTCTTCTGGTCTGGCTCTTTGAATACAAGGGGAATTCAGAAAGCACGATCACTTCTTTCTGGGATGGTATCTGGTGGGCAGTAGTAACGATTGCTACAGTGGGTTACGGAGACAAATTTCCGATCACCCAGCCCGGTCGTGTGGTGGGACTGATTCTGATAGTAATCGGTTTTGCTACATTGTCGGTATTTACGGGTCTAATAGCCTCTCTCTTTGTGGAGGATCGGCTCAAAGGAGCGAAAGGTTTGAAACAAATACGCTTACACAACCATATTGTCGTTTGCAACTGGAATAACACTGCTCATTTTTTCTTGCGAGCTTTGATCGATAAAAACATGCATTCCAATGAGGTATGTCTGTTGATGAATGAGACTCCGGAGTTTTATGAAGCGATTGAGAGCCAATATCCCTCACTTTCACTCAGTTTTGTGCGGGGAGAAGCAGCCTCAGAAGATGCTCTGAAGCGAGCCAGTGTTTCCACGGCAAAGCAGGTGATCATATTGGCAGACCACAAACTGGATCCAGACATTGTCGATGACAGAAGCATCATTGTGGCAAATTCCACCCATTATCTGGTGAAAAATGACAGGATCACAGTGCAGCTTCTGAATACCGAAAACAAACAGATGCTGCAACGCCTCGGGATCACCAAAATTCTGGTCTGGGACGATATCGGCGGCTATATGCTGGCAAACAACATTGTGGATCAAAATAACCTCAATATCTTCACGCAGTTGGTCAAAAGCTCCGAACCCAGTATCTGCACTTGTGAGATATCACCGGAGTTTAGAGCCAGGAGCTACGGCGAACTCTATGACCACATCTACAAGGCCGAAGGCCATATCCTGATCGGCCTGATGATTCGTGAGCCGGAATTGGAGCTGGATAGCATCTTTGATGACAACACATCTGCTATCGATCAATTCATCAAATCCACGCTCAGCAAATCCAAAAAAATCTTCAGCGAGGATAAAAAATGCATTCGGATCAATCCACCTCGGGATGAAGTCATCCAGGAAAATGACTTTGCTATTATCTTGCTTTAGGAGAGATCATGATAAAACTTGATACTTTGGGACAAATCAGAATCTTTGCCAATCTAAATCAAGAGGAGCTGCAAAGCCTGCAACCCCATCTGCAATCCCTGCATTTTGCAAAAGGAGACTACATCCTCAAGGAAAACACCATGGGAGACGATTTCTTTATCCTCACCAAAGGGAAAGTGCGGATCACCAAAGACCTTGTAAAAAACTACGATGAAGAGGTCACCAGCACCCAAAAAGTATTGGCTACACTCTCGGACGAGATCCTGCCCACCTTTGGAGAGAATGGCATATTGGGAGATGCGCCGCGCAATGCCAATGTGATCGCCGCCACTGATTGTCAGCTCTATTCCCTCAATATGCACGACTTCGAGGCTTTCTCCCAAGAGCATTACCGGGCCGCATATTTCATCGTAAAAAACATCGCCCAAGTGCTCACGGAACGCCTGAATACTACAGACGAAAACCTGGTCAAACTGGCCACCGCTCTTTATATTGCTGTTCAGCAGTAATAATCACTGCCATCTGCTTGCTTGTCACCAGAGAACACAAACTCTCAAAGTCCCTCTGCCAAGGTAAGTTACCCTTTATTTCCAAGATTTGGCATTGTGTGTCGCTCACGATCAAAGCAAAAAAAACTTGCCAAAATTAACCTGCAAGCTATCCTTGCTTTTTAATCCATAAGCTTTATCCATATATATAAAAAAATTACTTTAAGGAGTGCAAAATGGAAGATAATAATAGCAGGATTCCCAGAACGTTACCGGTCTTGCATCTGAGCAATGTGGTGATGTTTCCCTATCTGTTGATGCCACTGGTGGTGACAGATGAAGAATCCAAGCTGGTGATCGATCATGCGCTTTCCAATGATAAATTGATGGCTTTCTTCCTGGATCATGGGACGGAAGCCGAAGCCGACCAGTTAGAGTCGATTGGCACTGCTGTGACCATTCTCAGGATGCTGCGCAATCAAGATGGCAGCATCTCGCTACTCTTACAGGGTACCTCCCGGATCCGCATGCAGAATACAGTGCAGCGCGAGCCATTTATGATGGTGGATGTAGAAGTGATCACAGAGCCTCTCACAGACGACATGGAGATTCAAGCATATCGCACAATAGCTTTGGAATTGCTGGACAAAGTGTCTCAGGAGAGCTCTTTGCTCAATCGCGAAATGATCTCGGGGCTGTCGAGTATCAAACAATCCGGCCGTGTGGCAGATATCATCGCTGGCAATATCGAGCTACACGTTTCTGACCGGCAAAAACTTCTGGAACTGGTTGATCTGAAACAACGCTTCAAATATCTGAACAACTGCCTGGCTGAATTGATCCGCCAGATGCGCCTCGAAAATCACATTCGCAGCAATATCCAGCTGGAGATGAATGAAGATCAACGGCGCTACTATCTACGTGAACAGATGGATGCCATCCGCCGCGAATTGGGCGAGACTGATGAAGTGAGCAAAGAGATCTTCAAGTGGCAGGAACTCATCGAAAAGAATGCTCTTCCGGATTATGTAAAGGAAGTGGCCAAAGATGAGCTTGAGCGCTTATCTGTGATGCAGCCAGCCTCCAGTGAATATGGGGTGATCCGTAATTACCTGGATTGGATCGTAAATCTGCCCTGGAAGAAGTACAGCAAGGACAGGCTGGATCTTAAGAGGATAGAGGCTGTGCTTACCAGAGATCATTATGGCCTGGATAAGCCCAAAGAACGAGTCATGGAATACATTGCTGTAAAAAAACTCAAAGGACAGATCAAAGGCCCGATCCTCTGTTTTGTGGGTCCTCCCGGCACCGGTAAGACTTCGATCGGCAAATCTGTCGCCAGTGCCTTGAATCGCAAGTTCATTCGCATGTCCCTGGGCGGAATTCATGACGAAGCGGAAATCCGTGGGCATAGGCGTACTTACATTGGCGCCATGCCGGGTAAGATTATCACCGAGATCAAACGTCAAGGAACGGCCAATCCGGTGTTTATGCTGGATGAAATCGATAAACTGGGACGGGATTTTCGCGGCGATCCGGCTTCGGCACTCCTGGAAGTGCTGGATCCGGAGCAAAACAACAGCTTTGTGGACAACTACATCAATCTGCCCTTTGATCTTTCCGAAGTGCTATTTATCACTACCGCAAATTCTCTGGATACCATCCCCCATGCACTGCGGGACCGGATGGAAGTCATCGAGTTTAGCAGCTATCTGGAGCATGATAAGATCGCCATCGCCAAGAGTTACCTTATTCCTCGAGAGAAGGAAGACAATGGACTCAAAGACCAAGCTGTGACCATATACAAAAGCGCTCTGGAAGAATTGATTCGCCATTATATCCGTGAAGCTGGAGTACGCAATCTCCAACGCCGTATAGGCTCCATCTTCCGCAAAGTGGCACGAGAAGTAGCCAGTGGCGAAAAGGGACCCTGGAAGATCAAGGCTAAAGACATCCAAAAGTATCTGGGTACCAGGAAATTCAGTCATGAATTGGCCAATCGCAAGTCAGAAATTGGAGTTGCCACCGGCTTGGCCTGGACCAGCTATGGTGGAGAGATTCTCTTTTGCGAAGCTACCCGCATGCCCGGAAAAGGGGCTGTGATCCTCACCGGACTGTTGGGCGAGGTGATGAAAGAATCTGCCCGCATTGCGCTTAGCTATCTCAAAGCGCATCATAGCCAATATCAGATTCCCCCCAAGGACTTTAGCAGCCATGATATCCATGTGCATTTCCCCGCCGGGGCAGTGCCCAAAGATGGACCATCTGCGGGTATCACTCTTACCACGGCTTTGGCATCGCTCTTTATGCAGGCCAGGATAAAACACGATATCGCCATGACCGGTGAAGTCACTTTGTTAGGTAAGGTCCTGCCCATAGGCGGACTCAAGGAGAAGATGCTTGCAGCCCGTAGAGCTGGGATCAAAAAACTGATTTTACCCGAAGAAAACCGGGAAACTATCGCAGATTTTGAGGATCAAGTGCTCTCAGGCATGGACATCACATTTGTCAGCGATGTCTCTGACGTGCTCAAAAAAGTGATCTTGCCGCAGCAAAAGTAGCCCGAATATGGAACGTTATCCCAATATCAATATCCTGCTAAACTTGCCGCAGCCTTACATCCCCAAGGCAGAGTTTGTGTTTAGGACATATTGTTATATCCTCAGGCTAAACCCCAAGTTTATCTATGGTACTCGTTTTGAAGCCGCACATCTGTATTATGGTCCGCCACCGGATCGGGATTATTCCATCCGGGTGCACTTTGATCCAAACACGGCAGATTTCTTTGAGAAGCAGGAACTCTATCCATTGGAGCAGGTTAACTTCTGCAAATTTAGAGAAAATCACATCCCCTTCCTCTTTTCCAAAGGCGGAGACATCTTTTCTTTTACCACGGATTCATGTATCTTTCGCAAAGACATCGTAGCCAGCGGCTTTTATTTTCTCACTTGCTGGCATGAATATATCTTCAGCCAACGCGGAGTACCCCGAGGTAGGGTGGATTACAAAGAGAGCCTTCAATATCGCTGGGATTTTACCGAAACTCCGGTGGTGGATATTTATTGCCAGATGCTACTTTTTGCAATGGAAAAAGTAGTACCCGAGTTTGTACGCGATATTGCCTGGCAGCAGGACAAAAAGTTTGCTGTGAGCCTCTCTCATGATATTGATTACTGGGATTTCTGGGATCTCGAGACCCAAAGGAAAACCCAGCAATACAATCTGCACAGCTTTTTTAGTCGCCCGCTCAACGCTATTTACAAATTTCTCGGGCATGCTTTGCACAAAAAATTCTGCTACGATCACTTCCGTTTGCTAAACAAGATCTTACACAAAGAGCAGGATCTGGGAGTTCGCTCTACCTGGTTTCTGCTGGCGGGGGTGGATTTTCAAGATCAGCGTCAAAACTATATCGCTGAGCTCAAGCCCAAAGAAGAAATCATTGACCTTTTGGGGCAGGAAGATGTGGGATTGCATGGCTCTCCAGATTCCGCTTATGATCCCCAGATCTTGGGTATGGAATTGGATCGACTCCGAGATTTGGGCTTTGATCCTAACGGGTTTCGCACCCACTATCTGCATTTTGATTATCAAAAAAGTTTTGCCATCCTTGAAGCTGCTGGAATCAAATATGACAGCACTCTGGGCTATTGGGAAAGCATCGGCTTTCGAGCCGGGACCTCTTTCCCCTTTTTCCCTTTCAATATTGCAGAAAACAGACCCTTTAGAGTGTTGGAGATTCCCCTCATCGTGATGGATACTTCACTGTATTCGGCCAAAGCCATGAACATGAGCTACTTTGCTGCCAGTAGATCTCTGACCCGTTTGATCAAGGTGGCAGCCAGCTATCAATCTCATCTGTCCCTGCTGTGGCACAATACCAGCTTTGATCCCATAGATTACCCGTTTTGGGGCAGGTTGTATTGGAAAACCATCAGCAAAGCTCTCAAAGAAGATGGTTGGGTTACTTCGCTCAAAGATATCTATGAGGAATGGGTAAACCTCAGTTATTAAAGGAGAAGAAGTGAAAGCCATAGCCTGGAAAATCTGGTTCATTTTTTTTATGTTCGTATGCCTGGTGGCCTATATCCTGCTCATATTGTGCAAGGTCATCCTGCCTCACAAGCTGTATCGTAAAGTAGTGCATATTTGTGTGAGATTTTGGGGGCGCACCACTCTGCTTTCCACCGGATCCCGAGTGGATTTGCAAGGGGAAAAGCTCTTGCCAGCAGGACCCAATATCTGCTTTATCTCAAATCATCAGGGTATGTTTGACATCCCTTTGGTCTTGGGTTTCATCCCGATTCCTTCCGGTTTTATCGCCAAGCAGGAACTCTTCAAGATCCCGGTATTATCCTGGTGGATGCACGAAATCCCCTGTGTTTTCATCGATCGTGGTTCTGCCCGAAAAGCGATGGAATCTTTTCAGAAGAGCGCTGAAGTGATCAAAGCAGGGCATCCTCTGGTCATTTTCCCCGAAGGCACGCGCAGTCGCGGTGACGACATGGGTCCATTTCATCTGGGTAGTTTCAAGCTGCCAATGATGGCTGATGCCACCATCGTGCCACTTGCTATCAAGGATAGTTGGAAGATTCATGAGATAGATAAGGGTATCCATGCCATCAATCTCAAGCTGAAGATTTTACCCCCGATATGCCCTGATGATCCTCTGTATCATGATAAACACGCTTTGTCTGCCACACTGCATGAGCGCATTAGCACAGCATTGCTCGAGATGTAAATGAAATCAGTATTTGTACTTATCCTTCTATTATACTGCAGTTTAGCTCTGGCGCAAGCTCCTCTCAGCTGGGGTGCCAAGATTGGCATGAATCTCTCCCAACACTATGGCACAAAAGTAGACGAGCAGGAGTATGATGTCAAGACCGGGCTCAGGCCGGGGATTATCGCCGGGGTAGCGGTGGATTTTGCCGCTAATGACAACCTCAGCCTATGCTTTGAAGCGCTGTATTCCATGAAAGGCTCCAAAGAAACTATCAGGATCAAAAAAATCCTGATCGACGAGGTCTTGGAAGAGCTGGATCGGCCAGCCGAAATGAAGGTGAAGTACTATCTGGATTACTTTGAAATGCCAGTTTTGTTCAAACTCAAGACTCTGGATACCAGATATTTTGATCTTCAGGCGATAGTTGGCAGTGCTATGAGCCTGAAAGTAAAGGGAGATTATGAGCTAAATGGCGTAATCTGGTTTCCTGAAGGAGATGGGGAATACTCAGAAGTTCCCATTCAGGCAGATAGTAATCTCAGCTATGTAAACATGTTTGATTTTAGCTTCATCTATGGCGGAGCACTTGATCTGAAATTGAAGATACCCCTCAGCCTGGAGTACCGTTTTACTCTGGGATGGGACTATCTAAATCTACCTACCTACGAGAGCTTCGAAGCGGTAAAATTGCGCAATCAAGCCTGGTCTTTGCTGCTCTTTACAACATTTTAGGAGTATACTATGAAAATCCATCTACTTATTTTTCTACTGATCCTGACTGCATCTCTGTGCGCCTGGGGAGATTTTGAAGGGCTATACAGCTTTGATGATCCCGCCAATCTTGGCTTTATCACCTCCCTGGAGGGCTCGGGCTTGTACTACTATCTGCAAGATGCTCAGATCCATGAAGCTGACTTACAGCCCTGGCACTCTGGCTGGAACCAGGGTGCCATTTCACAGCCGGGCTACATCGGTTTTCGCGCAGTCGAGGATTCTCTGCTCAATCCGCTGTATTCACTTGCCGCTCCGGAACTTTATGCCTACACACCCCTGGAGGTCGATCCATTGGGGGATCATCTCTATCCCAATGCTTCCCTGGATATCATCACCTCAAAGATAGCCTTCACCGATGAAAGGCTCTATTTTGCGCTTCAGGTGGCAGGAGATGGCTTTCCGGTGTCCTCGGGTTTCACTTACTATGCCTATATGCCTGTGATCGTGGATCCCTCGGCTGAGATTGAATCGGATCCGATCGTGTATGGGCTGATGTACACCGTGGAGATTGGCTCGCTAATCGGTCCTGCTCTGTACAAGATTACTGGGAGCGGCTTTGACGGTCTTACCCGATTGGGAGATATCCAGCACTCTGTGGTGGGAAACACCCTCATCCTCTCTTGTGCCCTGGCGGATCTTATGGCTGATGCAGATTTTGCCAGCTGGTTTGATCCTGATTATCCGCTTTTTGCCACTTCTTTCACCACATCCCAGATTACCCTGACCAATGGCATCCAACAGGCTGATATCACCCAGGGGATCAAGGTCTTAGTCAAGCCCCAATACCTGGAATATCAAAACCAATCTTCCCCCGAACTTAGCAATGGCCAGATCGTGGCAGAGGGGGAGCAGTTTCGGATTTTGATCGATTACTTTGATGCTGATGCCAATGTCCCGCAGCTTGCCCGCGTTTTTATCGATGATAATGAGGGGCACTATCCCTTGATCCCTCAAAATCCGCAAGACCTGGACTATCGGGAAACTGTATCTTATGCAAGCTCTTTGGTGGCGTTGCCGACGCAATGGCAACAAGTGCGCATTGAGTTTTCTGATGCAGAAAACTATGTGGAATATTCGATCACCAATCCGGTGCATAATGCGGATCACACCCAAAGCCCGGCAGCTGGGATCTCTATCTATCCCAATCCCGTCCGCAATAGAATCCGGCTAAAATCCACCCTGCCCATCCAGAGCAAAGTAGGGCTCTATAATCTACGGGGACAATTGCTTCGCCATATCGGTCTGAGCCGGGAGGAGGCTGAGCTTGATCTCAGCGAATTGCCTCCGGGTGTGTATCTCCTGCGAGGCAAAGGAATCAAGCCTGCTCGCTTTGTGAAGCTCTAATCCGGCTTGTTCACGGACATTAGGCTCTGTCTAAACTCAATTTGAACCCGTAATAATCCCCCGTCCATGGCTTTGTTACGGGTTTATATTGGAATAAACCCAGCATCAAAGGAAGGGGACAGATGCCACGGTTTTCGATTTCGGTTGACAAAAGCAGCATGTGTATATATTAGGATCAAAAATCATTAAAAATGGAGCCCCAAAATGCTTAGGCAAATCTTACTATCCAAGCTTCACCGCGGGACGGTGAAAGAATGTGATCTGAATTACAATGGCAGCATAAAGATTGACGAAGCCCTGCTCGAAGCCACCGGCATGACCGAATTTGAGCGGGTGGAAGTATTTAACATCACCAATGGTGCCCGTTTTAGCACCTATATCATCAAAGCCCCCAAAGGCAGTGGTATGATCGGGATCAATGGCGCAGCTGCGCGCCTGGCACAGGTCGGCGATAAAGTGATCGTGATCAACTATGGAATGCTTGATGAACAGGAACAGCTTAATTTCAAGCCCCGTATCGTAATCTTGGGCGAAAAAAACAAGATCAAGACCATCATTTGATGCAAACAGTACGCTCGATTCCCCCAATGCGGGCGATAAAATATCCCCCGTATGCCCGGGTTGGCTTTGTGCCCACCATGGGTTTTCTGCATGAAGGGCATCTCAGCCTGGTCGATGAAGCCCGTAAAACCTGTGATGTGGTGGTGGTATCAATCTTCGTGAATCCGGCTCAATTTGGCCCCCAGGAAGATCTGGCCAGTTACCCCCGGGATCTTGAGCGCGATCTGGCCTTGCTGGAAGATCACAAGGTAGATTACGTGTTTTTCCCCTCCTCTTTGACGATGTATCCTGATGGTTACCGCACCTGGGTGAATGTTAGCGGGCTTTCTGATCTGCTCTGTGGAGCCAGTCGTCCCGGACATTTCAAAGGTGTCTGCACTGTCGTGCTGAAGCTCATAAACATCGTGCGTCCTCATTATATGTATTTGGGAGAGAAGGATTTTCAGCAGCTTACCATCCTCAAGACAATGGCAGAGGATCTGAATCTCAGCGTAAAAATCATGGGCTGCCCGATCATCAGAGAAGCCGATGGACTGGCCAAAAGCAGCCGCAATGTATATCTGAAAGGGGAGCAGCGTCAGCAGGCCAGCTGCCTGTATCAAGCTCTGATCAATTCCCGCCAGATGGTGAAAGCCGGAGAGCGAGATGCCGGCAGGATAATCGCTGCAGCCGAAACGATTCTCATCAGCAATGGGGCCAGGCCGGATTACATTGAGATCGTAAATAGCCGCGATTTATCGCAGACGACCAAAATCGATGAAAATAGCAGGATGCTAATCGCAGCCTGGGTGGGTACGCCGCGCTTGATCGATAATATGCCACTCAAGACTTGACAAATCAGGGCGGGTAAAAAAACTGGCTTTTCATGTCAAAAAGTATATAATATAAGCAATTGCGAAAGTGGCGGAATTGGCAGACGCGCTGGACTTAGGATCCAGTAGGTTCACTCCTGTAGGGGTTCGAGTCCCCTCTTTCGCACCATGACCTTTGATATATCAACAAGGAGAATATAGTGCAGGTAGATTTTGAAGCCATCAATGCAGTAAGCAAGAAGATCACGATCACGGTTCCGGCAGAAGATGCCGAAAAGGCTTGGCAGAAGTATCTTCGTAAAGCAGCCAGAAGTGTGGATGTTCCCGGTTTTCGCAAAGGGAAAGCACCTCTTACCATGATCGAAAGAATGTACAAAGATACCCTCAATGAACACTTTTTGAAAGACAGTGTGAGCGATTACTTTGATCAAGCGGCCCGGGAGCATGATATCAGTTATCTGCTCTTCCCGGATGTAAAAGACATGCAATGGGAAAAGGGCGGCGACATGACCTTTGAGATCGAGATCGAACACGAACCTACTTTGGAGTTTAAACAGCTCGACAATCTCGATGTGCCATTCAATCCCATCACTTTGGACAGTGAGATCGATAAATACCTCGAAGAGCTCAGACAGAGCAATGCCCGCACCCTCGATATGGAAGAGGCTGCCGAAAACGACTTTGTGGAAGCTGAGCTGACCATCAGCCCTGGTGAACAAAAACTGGTCAAAAACGCATATTTTTATGCCGGCAGCGAACCCGAGCGCAGAGCCATACCGGAATTGATCGGCAAGAAGATCGGAGATACTCTCAGCACCAAACTTTTGGGTGCAAACATCAAGCTGGTCTGTCAGGATGCCTCACTGGATTTGGATAATGAAGAAAGCTATCCTGTGAGCATCATGGTCAATGCCGTCACCCGCATGCAATTACCCGAGCTGAATGATGACTTTGCCCGGGATATGGAATTTGACGATATGACCGCCATGCGCAGCAAGATCGCCGAAGATATGAGGCTGGCAAACGAACATAAAAACCTCGATGTCAAAAACTATGCCATTGTGAGCAAGCTCTTTGTGGACAATCAATTCGATCTACCCATGAAGACTATAGATTACCTGGCTACTCAGGAAGCTGAAAAGTACCCGCAAAAAGAATATCAGCAGTATCTGCAATATCAGTATCGCATGCAGATTTCCCAGGAAATGGTCACTATTTATATTCTGAACAATCTGCGCCGCGTCATGGATCTCAATATCACCGACGCGATGATCGAAGAATACATCATCCATGAGGCAATCCTCTCCGAGAATACCGCAGAAGCCTATAAAGAGCAACACAAAGACGAGATCGCCAGTGATGACTACAAAAATGGCGTGAAAAACTACTTTATCCTGCGTAAGCTTGCCGAGACTGCCAATTTCTTTGTTCCGGAACCCGAAGCCGAACCGGAACAAATCCCCGAAGCTGAAGCCACAGAAGTGGATAGTGAAGAATCCCAAGCTCAAACGGCAGCAGATTTGAAGCAGAAAGCCACACCCCAAGCATAAATGAAGGGAGAAATTATGAATTATATACCTATGGTAATCGAACAAGTGGGACGCGGAGAACGCGCTTACGATATATATAGCCGTTTGCTCAAAGACCGCATCATTTTTGTGGGCGGTCCCATTGATGATAACCTCGCTAATACCGTGGTGGCACAGCTCTTGCACCTGGAAGGTGAAGACGCTGGCAAGGACATCTATATGTATATCAATAGTCCCGGCGGCAGCATTAGCAGCGGCCTGGCTATATATGACACCATGCAGTACATCAAACCCGCAGTTTCCACCATCTGCATTGGCATGGCTGCATCCATGGGCGCTGTGCTTTTGGCCGCTGGCGCCAAAGGGAAACGCACCGCTCTGCCCAATAGTCGGATCATGATTCACCAACCCTGGGGTGGAACTCAGGGACGCGCTGCTGATATCGAGATCCAGGCCAGGGAGATTCTCTACTTGAGAGGCCGTATGAACGACATCCTGCATCGCCACACCGGAAAGACAATTGAAGAAATTGCCGCCGATACCGATCGCGATTATTTCTTGAGTGCTGCTGAAGCCAAAGAATATGGCTTGATCGATGATGTGATCGAAAAGAGAGATCAGGAGAAGTAGTTTGGAAAAGAACAAGAATCTTACCTGTTCCTTTTGCGGTCGTAGCGAAGCTGAGGTCAAAAACCTCATTCGCGGCATTTCTGGAAACATCTGTGAAGATTGCATCCACATGTGCCACACCATTGTGGATGTAACCGATATCCCGGAAGATCTGCAAGAATTTGAGACGCCCATTCCCAGCCAGATCAAGAGCTATCTGGATCAATATGTAATCGGTCAGAATCGCGCCAAAGAGATCATCTCGGTGGCGGTATATAACCACTACAAACGTATCTTCTGGAAACAAGATGATGATGGAGTTGATCTCGAAAAGAGCAATATCATGATGATCGGCCCTACCGGAAGTGGCAAGACCTTGATCGCTCAGACCCTGGCACGCTTTCTGCAAGTTCCCTTTGCCATTAGCGATGCCACCACCCTCACTGAAGCCGGCTATGTGGGAGAAGATGTGGAAAACATCCTGGTGCGGCTTTTGCAAAGTGCGGATTATGACGTCGCCAAAGCTGAGCGCGGGATCGTCTACATCGATGAGATCGACAAAATCTCTCGCAAGAGCGAAACTCCCTCCATCACCAGAGATGTCTCCGGTGAAGGAGTGCAACAGGCCCTGCTCAAAATCCTCGAAGGCACCAGGGTCAACGTGCCACCCAAAGGCGGACGCAAACATCCCCAGCAGGAATTTATCGAGCTCGATACCACCAATATCCTCTTTATCGCCGGAGGTGCTTTCTTTGGTCTGGAAAAGATTATCAAAGAGCGTACCGATAAAAAGGCGATCGGCTTTGATGTGGAACTGGGCGTAAAACTACAAGACAGCAATATCTTTGATCATACCAATCCGCATGATCTGCTCAAGTATGGCTTGATTCCTGAGCTCATCGGCCGCATGCCGGTGATCTGCACTTTGCACGAGCTCAGTGAAGATGCCCTGGTCGATATCCTGACAGAACCCAAAAATGCCATCTGCAAACAGTATCAAAAGCTATTTGAGATGGATGGGGTTGAGCTGGAATTTTCTACCGAAGCCCTCAAAGAGATAGCCCGTGTCGCCATTGATCAAAAGACCGGAGCTCGGGGCCTACGCTCGATCATGGAGCGCTTTATGCTCAAAACTATGTATGATATTCCCGATCTCAAGACCGTAAAGAGCTGCAAGATTATCCCGGAAGTAGTAAAAGGCGAGGCTGACCCGGTGCTCAGCTATGTAAAACCAATCAAGGGCAAATCCAAAGCAGCGGGATAAACCGCAATCCGGGCTACTCGTGAGATATCTCTTTATCCTGATTTTGGCGCTGATAATGCTCGTAATCAGCGCCTGCTTCTCCGATCTGGAACTGATCGTAAAGAACAACACCACAGCTGATGCCTGGGTACGCCTTGATGGCGGTTATGAACGCTATATCAGAGCTCAGGGCAGCATCAGCCTCAGCGTATCTTCGCCCCGGGTCGTCAATCTGCAATACCGCGGCCGACACCTCTTGCCGGGGAATATCTATGTGGATATGGATATTTCCGGCGTGAGACACTTGAACCTGGAACCCAATTGCGGTGCCTTGCGAGTCCATAACAGTGCCATGACTGATATCCGATCCCTCAGTATATCTGAATCTGGTACTTACAATTGGTCAGCGAATCTCTTGGACCACTATCTGAGCCTCGGTGAGTACGACTTTTTTAGCCTTAGTCCCGGTTACTACGATCTCAGAATCAGGGATCAGCATAATAACTATTATTATGCCACTGCCCTGCACATCACTCTCGACAATACCCGCAATTACACCTTTACCGGGTTTTAAACCCGCCGGGATGTGGCTGCATTAGAGTGTGCAAAGCAGCATCAGCCGTACCAGTTTGAGCTCGCTATAGCTATACTTTTCTTGCAAATGTTCCATCACAGCTTTCAAGGTCTGCAGACCCAATAGCCGAAAAGCCCCAGAGATCTCTATATAAGCCTCATTTGAGATGGGATAAAATTCTCGCATTGCCGCTGCATCGAGATCTCCGTCTTGCTCCAGATAGCGGTGCAGATGATCCAGTACCGTACTCAATTGGATGCCAAAGTGCAGCATGGACTCCTGAGCATTGTGCCCTGCTTTTATATACTCCGCGATCTGGATGCTTTTGCTCTTTTTTGGTTTGATCGGCTGCTGTCGCCTGCTTTCGGGACTGGGGGGAGGCTCAATGCCATTTTCTGTGCAGAAGCTTGCAATCTCTCGCACAAAAACATCGCCATATTGACTCAGCTTGTGTTCGCCAACTCCGGGAATTTCTTGAAAGCTCTGAAGATCACAGGGATAGCTCCGGCTCATTTCGCGCAAGGAGCGATCTGAGAAAACGACATAGGGCGGGATACCGCGTTCTTCCGCCAAGCGGCGGCGCAATTGCTTCAGCACTTCAAACAAGCTTCCGCTTTCCTGAGTCTCATCGCTTTCCACCATCAGGGAGATCAGGGACTCACTCATGCTGAAGGTCTTCTCCGAGCGCAGAATTTGCCAGCTTTTGGGATTTAGCTTCAGCAGGTTAAATGCTGCTACTGTCAGACAGGATTGTTGTTTCAGCGCTTGATACAACGCAAACCAGTCTCTGGCCGAGAGCTGCTTTCCGATGCCATAGACGCTGAGCTGATCGTATCTCTTACCAAGTATGGCTGTTGCCTTTGAGCCACGCAGGATTTTGATGATCTCATCTGCAGTGGCGTTTTCCTGGCAGCGATAGATGGCAGAAAGGAAAATCTGCGCCTCGTGGCTGGCATCGATCTTTGCGCTTTTATCTATCAGGCAGTTATCGCACATCTCACAATTGGGTTTGCGATAGTCTTCTCCAAACCATTTTAGAATACAGATTCTGCGACACTCGGTTGATTCGCAATATCTTACTATCGCATCCAGATGTGTCTGTGTGATGTAGTTGCGCTGGGGATCAGGATTGTTCAGGATGATCTTCTTCAGTCCGATCAGATCTCCGATGCTATAAAAGAGCAAACAGGTAGAAGGCAGGCCGTCGCGACCGGCTCTGCCGATCTCTTGATAATATGTTTCCAGACTCTTGGGCAGATCCATATGGATCACAAAGCGGACGTTGGATTTGTTGATGCCCATACCAAACGCGATGGTCGCCACCATAATCTGCACCTCATCCCGGATAAAGGCTTCCTGATTGCCGTGCCGCTCCGCATCTGCAAGTCCGGCGTGATAAGGCAGAGCCTCAAAACCTTCTGTGATCAGGCGATCGCTGATATCATCCACTCGCTTGCGAGTCATGCAATACACGATGCCGCTTTCTCCCGGGTGCAGATTGAGAAATCTCACCAGGCGGTTGTAGGAATCCCTTTTGGGCTCCACGCTGAGCAAAAGATTGGGGCGGTCAAAGCTCTCTAAGATCTTGTCTTGTTGAGAAATTCCCAAGCTTTCACAGATGTCATGCTGCACTTTTGGGATAGCGGTAGCCGTGAGGGCGATTACGACGGCACGGGGGAAATGCTCGACCAGCTGAGTCAATTGCCGGTAATCCGGCCTAAAATCGTGTCCCCACATCGAAATGCAGTGTGCTTCATCGATTACTATGAGCTCTATCTGCAGCTGATCCAGCTCTGCCACAAACCAGTCTTTCAACACCGTCTCAGGGGCTACATAGAGCAACTTAAGTTTCTTTGATCTAAGCTCGTGAAGGGTCTTTTGCCGCTCTTGCTCACTCATCAGACTATTGAACATCCGGGCATCGATGCCCAGATCTCGCACCTGCATCACCTGATCCTTCATTAGCGAGATCATGGGTGAGACCACCAGACATAAACCTTCAATCAGCAAGGCAGGAAGCTGAAAACATAGTGATTTTCCCGAACCCGTAGGCATCACAGCCAAAGTGGATCTTCCCTTCAGGATGTTTGAGATCACCCTTTCCTGGGCGGGGAGAAAGCTATCAAAGCCGAATTTTTCTTTTAATACACGGTACACCGATTCCTGTGAATATTGCATAATCCCTCTTATATTATTGATTCCCAACATCCTGTTTATCAGAAAAAGGTCAAGTACTTTTTCAACCAAAGCCGGAGAGGGAACATATTATGTTTGACAAAAATCCCCCCTCTGATAGCAAAGTAATCATCACCAACAAGGCGGTAAGATGGATATAGTATACACGATAGGACATTCAAATCACGAGATCGGGGATTTTCTTTGCTTGCTGAACAAGCATGGCATAGATCTCATCCTCGATGTCCGCAGTACTCCGTATTCCAAACGCTATCCTCAGTTCAACCGTGAAGAACTGCAGGTGGTATTGCAGTCTCATCAGCTTGCTTACAAAGGCTTTGGTCTGTGGTTTGGAGCGCGTCAGCCGGATCGGGAGTACTATACTGAAGCTGGTTGGCTGCATTACCGTGCCTTCACAAAATCCGGTATCTTCGAGGAAGGTATCCGCAATCTCGATCAATGCCTGATCCAAGGGCACACACCAGCCTTGTTATGCTCCGAAAAGGATCCTTTTGATTGTCACCGGGCCATCATGGTCGCCCACGCTTTGAGTTTGCAGGGGTATCAGATCAAGCACATTCTGGCTGATGGCAGCATCCAGACTCAGGATGAGCTGGATCAGAGACTGCTGGATAAGTACTTTCCCAAACGCAACCAGGGCAGCATCTTCGATCTCATCGAGGGTGAAACCAGCCCTGAGGAAATGCTGGAAGCTGCCTATCACCAGCGCAATGAAGCCATCTCCTGGCGGATTGAGAGTCCGGAGGAATCGTGAAGCTATATACCATCGGCTTCAGCGGCAAAAGTGCTGAACAGTTCTTCACCCTCCTGCAAAGCCACAAGATCAAGACCCTCTGGGACATTCGCTTAAACAACAAATCCCAATTGGCTGCCTTTACCAAAAGCCCTGATCTGGCCTTTTTTCTGCAGCAGATTGCCAAGATCGGGTATCGGCATTTTCCTGAGCTTGCTCCGGATGCTGGGCTTCTGAGTGCATGGCGCGCAAAAGGTATTGATTGGGAGGCGTATCAAAGAGCTTTCTCGATCCTCCTGCAAGAGCGAAAGGCAGAGAGTTTTCTCAAACGTCAGTGGCGCCAGAGCCCAAAACCCCTCTGTCTGCTGTGTTCGGAGGCCTATCCCGAGCATTGTCACCGTTCACTGATCGCTCTGCAGATCCAGCAAATCTATCCCAAGCTTGAGATTATCCATCTATGATCAAAGAGCTCATCCTGCTGGCGGTTTCCAAGAAGTATGGCAGATTTTGTGTGGCAGGAATCGATCGTCACACGGGAAGCTGGCATCGGCTGGTGAGCTATAATTCCGATGCGCATTATGCCCTGTCTGAAGAGGAGATCCGCCTTAGCAATACAGAGCTGGCGAAAAAGCTGGATATCGTGCGTGTATGTGTCTGCGATCAGGCTATATCCTATTTTCAGACCGAGAACTACGTGATCTCCAAAGCATACGTCTGGGAAAAGCTGGGGGAGGCGGATATCGATGACGTAATCCGGATCCATCCTCCGGATCAAGCTGAGTATATCTTTTACGACACCCATAAGAGCTTGTCCAGGGATCATTACAAAGATATGCCAGTGAAGGATATCCGCTCACTGATGCTGATCTCGGTGCAACATGCGACAGTGCAGATCAGGCAGCAAGACAAAGGCCGCCGGGTCAAGATCAAATTGACCTACAAAGACCGTGAGTATGAACCCCTGCCGGTCACAGATCTGGAATTTTTGAGCCTGTGTGCAGAGCTCAAACCCAGAGACTACCCTATCCGCAAAGCCGGTATCATGCTCCTGAGTGTGGGAGAATGCTATGAAAAGGATCATCATCATTACAAACTGATTGCCGGCATCATGCTAAAATAAGCTCCACAAAACCCGAAAATTCCCCCCAACAAAAAAGCCGGCAGCGATCCACCGGCTTGAAGATTGATACAGCTTGTTTTACAACAGCTCGATATTATCTGCTGTGATATCTTTCATGGCATTACGGGTATCCAGGATAGCCACTTTGCTATCTGCTATCTTTTGATAGTCCACAGTGCTGTGATCTGTAATCACGATGATGAGGTCGTATTTCTTGAGATTTCCCAAGGGTACGGTTTTGTACGCCTTGTCATTTTTCTCGTGGTGAAATTCTTCCACAAAAGGATCGTGAATCTCAAAATCGGCATCATACTGCTCCAATTGCGTGATCACGCCTTCGATCGGAGATTCCCGCATATCCTGAATATCCTTTTTATAAGCAGCGCCCAGTAGCAGGATTTTGCCGCGAGAGATAGCTACACCTTGTTTGTTGAGGATGCGAATGGCACGTTGGACCACAAATTCTGGCATGGCGATGTTGATCTCACCGGCTAGCTCGATCAAGCGGGTATGAAAGTCAAATTCACGAGCTTTCCAGGTGAGGTAGAAAGGATCGATGGGAATGCAGTGTCCGCCCACTCCTGGTCCCGGATAAAAGGCCATAAAGCCATAAGGTTTGGTCTTGGCGGCATCCACCACTTCCCAGATACTGATGCCCATGCGATCACAGAGCACAGCCATTTCATTGGCCAGTGCGATGTTGATGTTGCGGAAGGTGTTTTCATAGATCTTTTCCATCTCCGCCACTTCGGGTGAAGATACCAGATGCACCGGGGCATCCAGGATGCTTTCATAGAAGAGCTTGGCTATTTCGTTGCAGGCTGGAGTCATGCCACCCACGACCTTGGGAGTGTTGTGAGTCTTGTAAGTTTCGTTTCCGGGATCCACACGTTCGGGCGAAAAGCCTACAAATACGGTCTTTCCCACCTTGAGTCCGACTTTTTCCAGCTCGGGGACGATGATCTCACGCGTGGTTCCGGGATAGGTGGTGCTTTCCAGGACCACCAGAGTATCTTCCTTGAGATGCTGCGCCATAGAATGAGTGCTGGCCTGGATGAAAGTGGTATCAGGTTGATGGTACAAATCCAGGGGTGTAGGCACGGCGATCAATATTACATTGACTTCCTGCATGCGGGTGTAATCAGATGTGGCGGATAGCTTCTTGGCTTCAACCACAGCTTTGAGATCGGCGTCGGTCACATCGCCAATGTAGTTTTTGCCACTGTTTACATGTTCGATAGCATAATTGCTTACTTCAAAACCCAATACCTCATAGCCCTTTTTGGCCACTGTTACTGCCATCGGGAGACCCACATAACCAAGTCCCACCACTCCAATTTTCACAGTCTTGTCTTTTATCGTAGTTTTTAACGACATCATACCTCCATATCGTACTTGTAATCAATATCTTATGAGTAATGGAGCATCACTTGGCTGCGCTTCAAGCAGGAGCACAGAGCTTTGCTCACATTTACTTTGAGACAGAGTTTTGGGAGGGTGAATTGTGTAAAGAAATATTTCCCAAAGCTGTAGCCAATGTCTTTGGTAGATCCGATATTACATCGCCCCAAAAGCCTGCTTGCACCTTTCATGATACCCCATCTTGTGATTTTTCTGGACATATCCGGGCAGTTTGAGAATCTGGTATTCGATAAATGTATGATTAATGAAACATGGAGCATAAAATGAATTACGAGATTACCGCCCCCCGTCGTGAGAAATTGCTCGCCAGCCTGGAAGAAAAAGACGCCATCATCCTCTTTGCCGCGTCACAGGCCAAGCTCGAGAAATTCAAGCAGGAAAACAACTTTTTGTATCTAACCGGACTTGCCATTCCCCATGCCATCTATTTTGCCTGCAAAGCTGCAAATCGCACTGTGGAATATCTGTTTATTGAGCGCAGATCACCCGAGCGTGAAGTCTGGGAAGGCAAGGTGATGGATGTCGATACTGCCAAAGAGTGCACGGGTATCAAGCAAGTGAATTATTTGGATGAGTTTAGCCAGATCCTTAGTATGTATTGTTCGGCGCTGAACAGGATCCATGCCAATATCGGCAGCCTGGATCTTGATCGTCCTCTGTCTTATGCCATGCACCGTTTATTGCCTGTGCGTGAGCGCTTTCCTCAAATTGTGATCCAGGATATCAGCGCTTCGATCACTCCGCTGCGTAAGGTCAAAAGTGAATGGGAGATTCAGCAATTGCAACGTGCTATCGATATCACCGGCAAGGGCATCATGGATATCTGGGAAAATGCGCGCCCCAATATGATGGAGTATGAACTGGAGGCCATGCTCTTTTACCGCATGCAGTGCAGCGGACTCAAGCACTGGGGTTTTGCGCCGATCATCGCTGCTGGTCTCAATGCCGCAACCCTGCATTACGAAAAGAATGAATGCCAGATTGCAGCCAACGATCTCGTGCTGATGGATGTGGGTGCGGCAAACATGAACTACTCCGCAGATATCACCCGCTGTTTTCCCATCAGTGGAACTTTTAGCGAACGCCAGAAGCAAGTCTATTCCGCTGTCCTCAGGGTCCAAAAAGAGATCATCGAGATAGTAGCCCCGGGGGTCAAGCTGATGGATTTGCAAACCAGATGCTGGGAATTGATCGCAGAAGAGCTCATCGCTCTGAATCTGATCACAGACAAAAGTGATGTTGTAAAGTATTATATGCATGGAGTTAGCCACTTTTTAGGCATGGATACTCACGATCTCGGCGGCAGAGATGCCATCCTGGAACCCGGAAATGTGATTACGGTAGAGCCCGGAATCTATATCCCCGAAGAAAAGCTTGGTGTACGCATCGAAGATGACATCCTGGTTACCGCAGCGGGATATTGTGTGCTTTCACAAAACATTCCCAAAGAAATCTCAGAAATCGAAGACATCCTGAGCAAACGCCAATGAAAGCGATCTATCCGGGTACCTTTGATCCCATCACTTTAGGACATCTGAACATATTGGAAAAAGCCTCAAGGATTTTTGACGAGGTGATCCTCGGCGTGGCAGATTATACGGCAAAACAGAACTATTTTTGCCCCCTGGAGCGTTTTGAACTATGCCAGGAATCCACCGCGCATCTGAGTAATGTAAAGGTAATTCGCTTTGAGGGTTTGGCGGTGGATTTTGCCGCACAGCATGATTGCCGGATCATGATTCGGGGACTGAGAGCGGTTTCGGATTTTGAGTATGAACTCTCTCTGGCCTTGCACAATGTGAAGCTGGGTCCCGAAATCGAGACCATCTTCCTGGTGCCCAGCCTCCGCTATATGTATCTATCTTCTTCCATGATCCGCCAATTGGCAGAGCTTAATGCAGATCTGAAGGACTTTGTCCCTCCGGCTGTAGCTCTGGCCCTGAAGCACAAAATGAGCAGGACAAGATAATGGCAAAAACCAGGCAAGAAGAAATCAAAACCATTTCCGAGCGCAAGCTCCCGGCAGATATCAATGCCGAAGCTGCGGTAATCTCTGCCATGATTATCGATAGCGATGTGGTCAGCAAAGGCATCGAAAAGCTACAGGAAGCTTACTTTTACCGTTTGGCACACAAGCTTATCTTTCGCAATATCTGCGAACTTTTCAACGATGGCATTGAAGTGGATCCACTTACCTTGATCAACCGTCTGGAGCGCAACAATCAGCTGGAAAAGATCGGCGGTATTCCCTACATCAATGAAATCGCAGATTATGTGGTCTCCAGTGCCAATTTTGATTACCACATCAATATCGTCACCGAACAAGCTTTGCTGCGCCATCTCATCGTGGCCTGCAATGGCATCATCGAATCCTGCTATAGCTCCACCTCAGAGGTCAAGACCATCGTGGATGAAGCCGAACAGGCAATCTTCTCTATTGCGGAATTGCCCCAACATCAAGGTTTTATGAAGATCGATCAAATCTCCGCGGAGGTACTGCACAACATCGATCAAATCGCCTCGACCAAAGCACCGGTGATCGGGGTCGGCAGTGGCTTCGGAGATCTGGATCACCTCACCGGTGGCTTTCGCCCGGGACAATTTATCATCATTGCCGCCCGTCCCGCCATGGGTAAGACCTCGCTCGCACTCAATATCGCTTCTCACGTCGCTGTAAACCTCAAAAAGAAAGTGGCTATCTTCACCATGGAAATGGCAGCCGACGAGGTGATCATGCGCATGTTTTCTTCCGCCTCGGAAGTAAATATGGATAGCATGCTCAAAGGCTATGGCATGAACGAAGAAAAGCTGATCCGCATCATGCAAGCCTCGGAAGTGCTGAGTACAAAGCAGATCTTTATCGATGAATCCGGCACCAATACTCCTCTGGATATCCGAGCCAAGACCAGACGCCTTGCTGCTGAGGTCGGCGGCCTGGATCTGATCCTGATCGACTATTTGCAACTCATGGGTCTCTCCAAAGATCGCGACAACCGCCAGCAGGAAATCTCCGAAATCTCGCGCTCACTGAAAGTATTGGCCAAAGATATGAAGATCCCCGTGATTGCCCTTTCTCAGCTCAATCGCATGCTGGAAAACCGCGAAGACAAGCGTCCCCGCCTCGCAGATTTACGGGAATCCGGCGCCATCGAACAGGATGCAGATCTGGTGATGTTTATCTATCGTGATGAGTATTATCATCCAGATAAGACCGAGAAACCCGGCATTGCCGAGATCATCATCGGCAAAAACCGCCATGGCTCCACGGGGCATGTGGAGCTCGGTTTTGATAAGGAATACACTCTCTTCAGGTCTTTGGATGTTACCACAGAAGAGCTCTGATGATTGCGGATATCCTGGTCGGCGTTGGCGAATATAGCATCTTTGTGGGCAAAAGCATTGCCGGGCTTACCGCTTTGCCCAGACGACGGCTGGAATTTCTCATCCAGTTCAAACGCATCGGCTACGATTCCCTCTTTCTGATCTTTCTCACCGCTGCTTTTACCGGCTTGGTCACTGCCCTGCAGGCGGTTTATCAATCCAAGGGCTATATCCCGCTCAATCTGCTCAGTGTGCTGATCGGCAAATCCACCATGATCGAGCTGGCTCCAGTGCTCACGGGGCTGGTGCTCACGGGCAAGGTCGGAGCCGCGATGGCGGCAGAGATCGGCACCATGAAGGTCTCGGAACAGATCGATGCCCTGCATAGCATGAATATCTCCCCGCATCAGTTTCTGTATATGCCTCGCATCCTGGCCGGGATGATCACCTTTCCGCTTATCACCATCTTTGCCAATGCCGTCGGGATCATCTGTGCCTGGTACTTCTCGTATCTGCGCTATGGCTTGCATCATCACACTTTTTTCGCCAACATGCGAGCATATTTTGAGCCCTTTGACCTCTGGAGCGGACTCCTGAAATCTATAGTCTTTGGCTTTATCATCACCTCATTTGCCTGTTACTTTGGGGATCGCAGCTTTGGTGGGGCCGAGGGTGTGGGTAGATCCACCACCCAAACTGTGGTTTACAGCTCGGTGGCCATCTTGATCATGGATTTCATCGTGGCCTGGATGCTGTTCGGAGCTCATTGATGAAGCCGATCTTTGAAATTTTGGTGATTTTGCTGTTACTTGCCGGCTGCGCCCAGGAAAATCCCCTTCCTCAAGCTTCCAAAGCAGATGCGGATCAGATCTTGTATCTCTATGCTCCGCAGAGTTTCCGCACTTCGGGTCTGGAAGCTGCCGTGGTAGGAGATTTTGAGCGGGAGTATGGTTGTGAGCTGAGGATTCATCTCTTTGAAGATAGGATTGCCCTGGCCGAGGCGATCAAAGCAGCTCCGGATTCAACCGATCTGGTCTTGGGCATAGACAACGCTTTGGTAGCAGCTCATCAATTGCAGCAGTATTTTACTGTGCAAAAGGTAGAGGATATCCCCGCGCTGAATCGGGAAATCATCGCTAATTCAAGCTATCGGCTACTGCCTTATGCATATAGCTACATATCTTTGTTGTACAATTCCCGTCTGCTCGAGCAAGCTCCCACGTCGTTTGGGCAATTGCAGGATACCCAATATTTGCGGCAAATCGCATTGCTTGATCCCCAAGCTTCGGCTCAGGGTGCGGCTTTTATGCACTTCGTGCTTGCCCTCTTTGGCGATGAAGGATATGGACACCTGCTCCGTGCGCTGCGTAAAAACGTGTATCGCAGCTACTCTGAGCCTCGCCTTGCCATCAATGCCCTGCAAACCGGGGAATGCAGCATGAGCTTCGGGCTGTTCAGCACTCCTGCCTGGCTGAGCGAACTTGCTCCGGCAAACGATACCATCAAAATGCAGATCCTCAGTGAAGGTTCTTACCTCTATACCGAGAGCATCGGCCGCTTTATCCACTCACCCAATCCTAAGCTTGCGGATGCATTTCTAAGATATATGCTTAGTGAATCTGCTCAAAAAATGGTGCTCTATAAGAGCGGACTGCTTCCGGGTAATATCAAGGTGGCACTGCCTCAAAGCTTTAGCAATCTTCCTCTCACCGTGTATGCCCTGAATGATAGGGTCACTCCCTCAGATATTGCAGATAATCATCAGCAGTGGCTGCTAAGCTGGCGGAAGGTCTTCGAGCTGTATCAATAACCTCGCCACTTTCCACAAAAAAAACTACTCACCCCTTACCATTACGGTATCAATACGGGTCACGATCCGCATTGATACCGTAATGGTTCTGCATTGCTATCAAGAGCCGTCGCTGCTTTGCCCACCGGATTCGCGAGAAACCGGCAATGCCAGCACCAATAGCGCTACACAAGCACAGCCATTCTCTGTTCAAAACTCCC
>CAZCRD010000085.1:0-19265 GCA_964501025.1 uncultured Candidatus Cloacimonadota bacterium
CCATCAGCATTCATCTATGTCACCGCAATATTTCGATGGCAAGTCCATTAATGGATACTTTATAAAATCTGTCAAGCGAGAAAGATAAGATAATTCTACGACTGATCCGGCATGAGGATATATTTCAACACTGCAGCTGTCCCTGAGTCCGGCAAGGAGGGCATTCAGGATAGTCTAATGTGTTTATAAAATATAAGATATGGCTCATTGAGAGTTGGATAGCGGATGGGGGTTTTCTGCTGGATTAGACACATCTTGTGTTGATGTAAGTGTAGTTTTTCCAGCAGAATTGTTGAGAGCTATCAACAATTATGTAGTTTATTGATTATGATCTGCTCCTTTTCAACTGGTTCTTTTGTTTCCAGCTCTTTATCAGCCTAATGCAAAGCTGTAATAAACCCGCTTGCAGGGTTTGATTACGGGATCAAACAGGATTGATATCAGAATCATTGCCTGGGTGTCCAGTGGGTGTCCGGTCCTAAGAATATGAAGGCTTCCGATGTGAAAAGGGAGTAAATATCAAACATGTAAAAAGGAGAACAAGATGAAAGTCAGATTCAAGAACTTACTCATGGGTTATACCGGGATGGCAGATGATTCGGTGATCTACTTCAGTCCCAAGCGGGGACGCTATATCATCCGACGACGACCAAAGTACACCGAAGGCGAGCACAATCGTGTATTTGCCCAGATCAACAGACGGATCTTTGCCTTGCAGCCCTCGGAGGCATACAAGCAGGATCTGCGAGAATATCTCAAGCGCTATAACGCCTTGCCGATCAATCGCGAACATCCTGTTTTGGGCTGGAATCTGATCTACAGCAAAATGATGTGGAACATGCACGCGCTGGATCAAGTTGATTTGTCCAGCATCAGTCGCGATCAGCTGCCCGATTTGGCTTGCCGGAAAGTATCACTGGCAGTGGCAAGTGGATTGTTGCCGATGGTGCCGGATTATCAGGATTTTCAGGCAGAGTTCTGAGCAATAGCTTTTCTGAATGCAATACGAAAGTCAGAGCTCTGCGCAAAGCTGAAAAGCTCGCAAGAGATTCTGCGGCTTTTGGGTAAGATCCTTATATCAGGCAGTTATTCCACTTTTGCTTTAAAGATACCGCTGGTGACCAGTTCAATCATGAAGCCATAAATAGCGCCCATGATCAGGGTCATAAAGAAAAGTTCCCATTTTCCGAATTGAGCATTTGAGCCCATCATGGCTGCGATGGAAGTGGGAATGCTTACTATCAATCCCATCAGGATGCCGTGTAAGCCCCAGATCATCTTGAGACCGCTGATGCCGATCACAAAACCGATCAGAACTCTTCCGGTGAAGATAAAGGCCAGTACTTTCATTGGTAATGGATCCCCACTACTTGATAACAGACAACAAATTACTCCAGCCAGAATACCCATGAGTGATGCAATGTAGATTCTTTTGATGGACATTGGTGAACCTCTTTTCTAAGTTTTGTACAAAAAAAAGAATTTCTCTGAATGTGTCAACGCAAATGTCAACAATTTTCCACAGGTGCTGAGGAAACATTTCAACAATAGATCATAATAGATACCGTATCAATAGCTTGGGCTCAATGAAACTATTATAACAAAATCTCAGATTATGCTTTGGGTGGCAGCGGGAAGAAGGAACTGGTCTTGCGAATATACTCTTGATACTCGGGATTGTCTTTGTATTTCTTTTCCAGCATGGGGACACCGGAGACTTTGAGGAGGAGTGTGGTGATGATCACCGGGCTGACGATGGCGATATAGCCCCAGTGAAAGTTTAAGCTGAGAATAAATATGCCCCACCACATCGTAGCTTCACCAAAGTAGTTGGGATGCCGGCTATAGCGCCACAGGCCCTGATTCATCACCTTGCCCCTGTTTCGGGGATTACGTTTGAAAGCGCGCATTTGCGCATCGCCGAGGCTTTCGAAAGCAAAGCCTATGAGCCAGATCAGCAAGCCCAGGATATCGATCAGCGGGGAGGGATTGGCCCGAGGGCGGGTATACAGAAAGATCGGATAAGCGATGCTGAGCATAAAGAATCCCTGCAGCAGGAAGACTTGCAGATAGCTGCGCCACAGCCAGGCATTGCCCCAATCTTTGCGCCACTGAGCATAGCGAAAATCTTCTTTTCTATTTTTGTAACGTAGATATAGGTACCAGGAAAGACGGACAGCCCAGATCGAGATCAGGGCGGTGATGAGCAGCCGACGCCAATCTGCGGAAGGTTGCAGAGCCAAAAAGAGCCAGGATACCAGCACAAAGCCCATACCCCAGGCATTGTCCACCAGATCATTACGTTTGATTTTTACGGCGACCACAAAGAGAATGGTCATATAGGCAAAAACTGCCAGGATTACGAAAAGTATAGAATTATACAGGGTCATAAATCACTCCAATGCCTACAGCGCCAATGCCATTGTGCACACCCACTACCGGCGACAAGGGCATGATGTAAGCGGGTTCTTTCTGCGTGATTTGGCTGAGCAATCTGCCATATTCTTCAGCGCGGTCTTGCGCTTCGGCATGCACGATGGCATATTCCCACAGAGTTTTGCTCTGCAGTTCAGCGGCAATCATAGCGATGATCTTTTTCATATTTCGAGCACGACTGAAGCTTTTTCCGGTGATCTGAGCTTTGCCTGCGCGATCCAGGCCCACGATGGGTTTGAGATTCAGGGCAGAGGCCAAAAATCCGGTCAGAGGGGGGACTCTGCCGCCACGAACCATATATTTTAAGGTATTGATATCGGTGTAGATATGGGTATTTGCAATCCACCCATCCAGCGATGCGCGGATCGCAGCAAAGCTCATCCCGGCTTCGATGGCCCGAGCCACTCTGAGCACCAGTAAACCCTCTGAGACCGAGAGCTGTCTGGAATTCACCAGATGCACTTTGTCCTCATTCTGTCCGGCAATAAATGCGGCGGCACTCTGATATGTGCCGCTCAAGTGCTCCGAGATATGGATGGCAAAGACCTTGTCGTAGTTTTCCGCCATGTGGTTGATGGCGCTTTGCATGCTCTGCGGCGAGGGTTGGGAGCTCACGGGATGGCTCTTTAGGGTTCGGAGTTTGCGATAAAAGCTATCCGGCTGCAAAGTATCCCGATCCAGATAAAAATCTTTGCCAAAATTGATGCCAAAAGCAAGGCGATAGATCTGATAGTGATCCATCAGGTCATCAGGCAGGTCACAAGCGCTGTCGGTCAAGATCCCGATCGGGAATTTTTGCTCGTGGCTGGTTTCATACTGGCGCTTCATGTCATCGACCTTGATCGAGCTCAGAGAGCCAAAGCTGTGCAAGCTTTCAAAGACCTTCTCCGGATCGTTACTATGGATGTGGACGTGCATTTTTTGCTGCCCGCCGGCCAGAATTATGGAATTCCCCAAGGGTTTGAGCATGCTCATCAAGGTTTCAGTATCACAACGGCAATTGCTGAAAATGGCTTCGGAGCAATAGCGGTATGTGCTGGGAGCCGAGCTGTGAAAATCAAGTATGGGTTTGATTTTTGCCGAAGGGGTTATCAGCATGCGAAGTGAACCTGTGCGGATGTATTCCACTATTGCTTCCAGAAAGATCACAAAACCACTGGCTCCGGCATCCACCACTTTGGCATCGGCGAGGGCTTTGAGCTTTTGTGGGGTTTCGCTGAGCGATTTTTTTGCCCGATGCAGGGAATCTGAAATCAGGACGCCAAAATCCGGATGTTGGTGTTCGGCCAAAAACTCACTCCATTCCCGAATCACGGTGAGGATGGTGCCTTCTACAGGGTTCATCAACGAGCGGTAAAGATGAGAAACAGCCCGTTGTGCACTCTGGGCAAAATTGTGGGCAGTGATGGTCTCAGCATCCGGGACTTCGGTGCTGAGTCCATGTAGATACTGGGCAAGGATGATGCCGGAATTTCCTCTGGCGCCCATCAATGCAGCATCCGCAATCGAGCTCAGCGTAGTTTTCAGATTGCGGCTGACTGTGGCTTGCGAAAGCACCGCTTCCATGGTCATCGCCATATTGATGCCGGTATCCGCATCGGCTACCGGAAAGACATTGATGCTATCCAATTCCGCCTGCTTGTCAATGATGGCGTGTGCGCCAACCTGCAGGATGCGGTAAAATCTGTAACCATCCAGATATGCTATTTTCATCTTACCAGATTTGAGGGATCTTCTTGATCTTGCTGATATCATAGTCCTGAGCTTTTAGTCCAGCGAGGACAGTGGCGTAATCCTTATCACTCATTTGCGGAGTGCGACTCATGATCCACAGCCATTTGCGATTTGGCACTCCAATGGCGGTGTAGCGATAGTCATCTGCCAGATCGATGATAAGATATTTTGCCCAAAAAGGCCAAAAGACACGCATCCGCCACTCGGCATTGGTCTGGGTGTCATAGATCTTGCCTTTGGGGCGCATCACTTTCTTTTTGCCATCGGGAGAGCCTTTGCGAAAAGTATAGGTGGTGGCGATGCTGCCATCTTCATTGAGTTGGTAACTTTCGATGCTATTGTAAGCGTTCTTCTCCACAAGGTTTGGGATGATGGCGATCACATACCAATCCCCCATAAAGCGGGGGATATCCACATAGTCCACAGTTTTCAGATCCACAGCACAGGCAGAGACGGATGTGAGCAAAAGTATCAGGATGAGTACAGCAGTCATTGCAAAGCCTCTGTGATCGCATCCAGCACTTCTTCAGCCAGAGGACTAATACGGGTGGAAAAGCGGTTGATGATCTCACCTTCTTTGGAGATCAGGAACTTGTTGAAGTTCCAAGAAATCTTACCGCCAAATTCCGGATTTGTTTCCTTGCTGGTGAGATATTCATATAGGGGATGGATGTCCTTACCCTTGACAGAGATCTTGGCAAACATGGGGAAAGTGACTCCGAAATTCAGCTGACAAAACTCCAGTATGTCTTCATTGGAGCCGGGTTCTTGATTCATGAAGTTGTTGGCAGGAAAGCCGAGAATCACAAAATCGTCTTCCTGATGCTGTTCCCACAGGCTTTGTAGATCTGCAAACTGTTTGGTAAAACCGCATTTGCTGGCGGTATTTACGATCAAGATCACTTTGCCTTGATAGTCTTTCAGGGTTTGGGGGGTGCCATCGATGCGGCTGACCGGTATTTCGTAAATAGCTTTTGCTGGCATGACTTGTATCCCTCCTATCAGGATTAGTATAGCGAGGATTTTGATATATGCTGACATTATTTCACCTCATTTTGTGCATAAGTTATACTCTCAAGCTAATTCAAAAAGCGCATTTGGCGAGTGGGAAATTGCTAAGTCTATGTGCGCAGTATTTGTCCGAGGGGGATCATCGCGTGGGGTTTGCGAATTGTGGAGATCAGATCTCGCATCAGAGCCGAGTGTACAATACTCATCAGGATCCGGCAGATCAGGTGATCTCGCAGTGTCGCAACGGGCTTTGCTTACGCTGGTGGTAGTTCATTTTCCGGCTGAAAACTGAAACCGTATGGGCCTTGCCCCAAATTACAGTTGACAGTCAGGGCAAACGAAAAAGAATTGTTTGGACATGAAATAAAATGAGCGGAGACCCGATGAGCCTTAGCACAGACTACCTTAGACGCCTGGTGGATTATCTGAAGCAAGAGCAGATTGTCCAAAGCAAAGACAAGCTTCTGCTGGCCATATCCGGAGGAGCAGATTCTACAGCTATGCTGTATCTGTTTTCCAGATTACGCTTTGTGCTCAATCTTTCGCTGTTGGCAGTGCACGTGAATCATCAGCTCAGAGCAGAGGCCAGTGATCTGGATGAGCAAGCGGTGAGAGCATTGTGTTTGAGGCTCAATATCCCTCTGATCATCCGCAAGATCGAGCTAAGCGGCGAGCAGGATCTGGAAAACCGGGCCCGCACCTTGCGCTTTGAGATCTTCGATCAGATCTTGCGGTGTTACCGTTTCGACAAAGTGCTCCTGGCTCATCATAAATGGGATCTGGCGGAGACGGTGCTGATCAATCTCTTTCGTGGGGCCGGGCTTTCGGGAATGGCAGGGATCAAACCCCGGCAGGGTCGGGTATTGCATCCGCTATTGTGTTTTAAGCCCCAAGAGCTCAAGGATCTGCTACGGGAGCTCAAGATCACCTGGCGTGAGGACAAATCCAATCAGGAGATTAAATATCGGCGAAACCGGATCCGGCATGAATTGATCCCGCAATTGGAAGATGAGTACAATCCCCAGCTCAAAGAAAAACTGGCTGAGGAAGCTACGATATTGAACAAAGCAGATCAATACATCAGTGAGCGGGCTCTCAAGCGCTTCAAAAAGATCTGTCTGGATAGCTCAAATCAGCGCATTGTATTGAGTTTGCCAGATCTGATCAAAGCGGATGAGATTGAGCTCTATTACATCCTGCGTGAGGCATACCGCCAGGTCAGTGGCAGACAGCAGGATTTTTTCCTGGCAAATCTGCGGGAAGTACTGGGCATATCTGCAGCTCAAGGCAGCAAATATGTGAGCCTGCCGCATGGCATCTTTGCGATCAAGCGCAATCAGGAATTGGTCTTTAGCAATTGTCCGGAAGATGTCAATCCTGTTCCTGCCGGAGTTTTGCATATAGAAAGTGATCGTTCGCGAGCAGTACACATGAATTACCGGTTTCGATTCAAACACTTAAAGGTATTGCCACAGGAGCATGAGAAATATCAGGGGCTGCGCGTGATCATCGATGCAGATAAGATCCGGGGTGGATTCCAGATCCGTTCGCGCCAACCCGGGGATCGTTTTATCCCTTTGGGAATGACAGGTTTTAAGAAGCTCAAAGACTTTTTCATTGACGAAAAAGTAGCAAAATATGATAGGGACTTGATCCCCATTTTTGATGACGGGGAGAAGATCTTCTGGATTTGCGGTCATCGGATCGACGAAAGAGTGCGCTATACTAAAGACAGCACCCACTATCTGATGATCGAAGCGGTATCGCTCTCAAAAAAGCCAAACCGTGCAGCAAACCGGAAAAAGAGAGGAAGTTATGAATTTGATGAATTGTGATATATCAGCTGTGTTGTTTGATGAACGGCGCATCCAGACCCGGATCAGGGAGATTGGTCAACAGATCAATTCCGATTACGACGGCAAAGTCCCAGTGGTGATCGGTGTACTCAAAGGCGGCTTTGTCTTTCTGAGTGATCTGGTGCGAGCCATCACACTCCCGGTGGAGATAGATTTTTTGGCCATCTCCAGCTATGGAGCAGGCACCAGCAGCAGCGGTGTGGTCAAGATCCGCAAAGATATCGATATTGATCTTAGCGATCGGGATGTTATCATCGTGGAAGATATCGTGGATAGCGGTCTCTCACTGCAATATATCAAGGACTATATCTGGAAACACAAACCTGCCAGCCTCAGAACCTGTGTGCTACTGGACAAACCGGAAGCACATAAGATCGAGACTACTTTCGATTATGTGGGCTTTGAGGTGGGCAATGAGTTTGTGGTAGGGTATGGACTGGATTTTGCCGAGCGTTACCGGAATCTGCCATATATTGGCATCTTGAAGGAAGAGTGTTATACATGAAGTACAGTTTGAGCCTGATCCTTGGACTACTGAGCGGGGGATTGTGGGCACAAAGTCTGCCGGATTCTATAAATCAGCTTCCCGAACAGATCCCGACAGTAGTGGATGATTTTTCCAGGATGCTACAGTGGTTTATCTATGCCATCATCCTGATCTCGGTGATCGGACTTATCCGGATCTGGGTGATGAAACGCAAGTCCGGCACCGAAGATAAGAAGCCCCAGCCCAAAGTGGATGAAAAAGGAAGACCCATACCTCCCAAAATGAAATCTGTGATCTCAATGCCCTTCATCTTCATCATCGTCATGCTGGTGATCGTGTTTTGGCATACCTATAGTGGATCCCGGGAGGAAGTCACCAAAGAGAGCTTCAGTAATTTTATGATTCGGGTAGATAATGAAACCGTGTCAGAAGTACAATTTACTGAACGTGATATCGTCTATACCGACAATGAAAACAAGAAATATACTACCACCATTCCCTTTGATGATGCCCGGCTGGTGGATAGTCTGCTGGTGCGCGGGATCAAAGTATCCACCACCAAACCTCCACGTTGGGCCGGCTTGCTCTCCTATGCCATACCCTTTGTTTTGCTGATCCTCTTTTGGCTCTTCATCATGCGGGGGATGACAAATCAGAATTCCAAAGCCTTCAGTTTTGGCAAGAGCAAAGCCCGTCTGCACGAGGCAAGTCGCTCAAAGGTCACCTTCAAAGATGTGGCAGGAGTGGATGAGGCCAAGGAGGAATTGCAGGAGATCGTGGAGTTTCTCAAAGATCCCAAACGCTATCAACGGCTGGGGGGCAGAATCCCCCGCGGCGTGCTGTTGATCGGTCGGCCTGGAACCGGTAAGACCCTCCTGGCCAAGGCTGTATCCGGTGAAGCAGGCGTTCCGTTTTTCTCAATCTCCGGCTCAGACTTTGTGGAGATGTTTGTGGGCGTTGGCGCGGCACGGGTGCGAGACCTCTTTGAACAAGCCAAAAAGAACTCTCCCTGCATCACCTTTATCGATGAAATCGATGCGGTGGGACGGCATCGCGGCACTGGACTGGGAGGCGGTCACGACGAAAGAGAACAGACCCTGAATCAACTCTTGGTAGAGATGGATGGCTTTGAGCCGAATGAAGCAGTGATCATCGTTGCCGCAACCAACCGTCCTGATATCCTCGATCCGGCGCTGCTGCGTCCCGGAAGATTTGATCGTCAGGTCACGGTGGATCTGCCCGATATCAAGGGGCGTACCGAGATTCTGAAAGTGCATGCGGCCAAAGTGCCTCTGGACGAGGATGTACACCTGGAATTGATCGCCCGCGGCACTCCCGGCTTCAGCGGTGCGGATCTGGCCAATCTGGTCAATGAAGCAGCTCTGATCGCCGCCAGCAAGAATAAAAGCAGCATCGAGATGATAGATTTTGAAGAAGCCAAGGATAAGCTTACTCTGGGCAAAGAAAAGCGCAGCAGAGTGATCCCGGAAGAGGATAAACGGCTCACAGCTTTTCACGAAGTGGGGCATGTGCTCAGCAGTATATTCCAGGAAATGGTGGAGCCGGTGCACAAGGTCAGCATCATCCCACGGGGCTTTACCGGAGGCGCCACGCACTATCTGCAAAGCGATAAGACGGGATATTCCCGCACCTATCTGAAGCAGTTTCTGGTTACTCTTTTGGGCGGACGTGCGGCGGAAGAAGTGGTCTTTGGCGAACTCACCACAGGTGCCGGAAACGACCTGGAACGCTGCACGGATATTGCCAAAAAGATGGTTTGCTCCTGGGGTATGAGCGATAAGATCGGCCCCATGACCATCGGCAAAGAGCAAAATGAAGTGTTTTTGGGCAAGGAACTGGCTACCCATGATTCACATAGTGATGAGACCTCGCGCCTCGTGGATGCTGAGATCCGGGCTTTGGTCTCAGAGGCATATCAAAAAGCTAAGGATCTTTTGACCAAGCATCGGGAGCTGCTGGATACTATGGCTGCCGAATTGCAGGACAAAGAGACTCTGAATACCGATGACATCTTTGAGCTGATCCTCAGTAATCTGGATAGCGAAGAGCGGGAGATGGTTCAGGCCAAATATGAGCGAGCCAAAGAGATGCGCTTTGAGCATTCATCCGAACCGAGCTCAGATGAAAAGGACAAAGATACCGCCACAGAAGCAGAAGCGGAAGCTCCCGAGCCTGAATCTACCCAAGAATCGACCCCGGAGGATAGCAATGAGCAGAAGTGATATGCATTCCACCACGATCATCGGCATCCACCGCAAAGGCAAGACCGCACTGTGTGGCGATGGCCAGGTATCTCTGGGCGACACGGTGGTCAAAGCCAGGGCGATCAAGATCCGCAAGATCTTTGATGACAAGGTGATAATCGGCTTTGCCGGAGCCACCGCAGATGCCTTCACCCTGTTTGAAAAGTTTGAGGAAAAGCTCAAAGCCAATAAGGGCAATCTCAAGAAATCCGCCGTTGATCTTGCCAAGGAATGGCGTCAGGACAAATATCTGCGCCGGCTGGAAGCGATGCTGATCGCCGGAGACAAGACCGGCATCCTGATGATCAGCGGAGTGGGTGATGTGATGGAGCCGGATGATGGCCTGATCGCCATCGGCAGTGGCGGGAATTATGCCCTGGCAGCTGCCCGCGCCTTGATCAGCAATACCAAGCTCAGTGAAGAAAAGATTGTGAGCGAAGCTATGAAGATTGCCTCTCAAATCTGTGTATATACCAATGAACATTTTACCCTGGAGGTCCTGTAGTGTCCGATATCAGCAGTCTCACTCCAGCCCGGATTGTGGAAGAGCTGGATAAATACATCATCAGTCAAGCCAATGCCAAACGCAGTGTGGCTATAGCACTGCGAAACCGTTGGCGCAGGCAGCAGGTGCAGGGAGATTTGCGCCGCGAGATAATGCCAAATAACATCATCATGATCGGTCCCACGGGAGTGGGGAAGACCGAGATTGCCAGGCGCATAGCCCGTTTGGTAAATGCCCCTTTCATCAAGGTGGAAGCGTCAAAGTTTACCGAGGTAGGCTATGTGGGGCGGGATGTGGAATCCATGATCCGGGAACTGATGAGCTATGCAGTGGCTCAGACCCGCACTCAGATGGTGGAAGAAGTAAGCGAAGAGGCCAAAGCTATGGCCGTGGAAAAGGTATTGGACGCCTTGCTCCCGCTAAAACGGCGCAAAGGTGACGCCAACGATCCTGAAGCCACGCAACGGCACAAGCGCAGCCGCGAGAAGATGCGCAGCAAATTGACCAGTGGTAAGATCGATGACAAAGAGATTGAGATCGAGATTCCCGAAGACTCCCAGCCCAGTTTTGAGATCATGACAAATCTGAATATGGAGGCACTGGATTTTGATTTTTCGGATATGCTCTCCAATCTGCTGCCTGGCCGCTCTGGCAAAAAGAAGCACAAGACTACAGTTGCTAATGCACTAAAGACCTTTACCGAACACGAGATTAGCCTGTTGGTGCCCCGAGACAAGGTAGCCGCGAAAGCCAAAAAAACCGTGGAAGAGAACGGCATCGTGTTTATCGATGAGATCGATAAAATAGCGGTGGTGGAAAAACACGGCGGCATCGATGTATCCAGGAGCGGGGTGCAGCGCGATCTGCTGCCCATCGTGGAAGGCAGTAGTGTGCCCACCAAATACGGCGCTGTGGATACCGCTCACATCCTCTTTATCGCAGCCGGAGCGTTCACTGCTGCCAAGCCCAGTGATCTAATCCCGGAATTGCAAGGACGTTTCCCCATTCGCGTGGAGCTAAACAGCCTCACCGAGCACGATTTTGTCCGCATCATCAGCGAGCCAGAGAATGCCCTCACCAAGCAATACAAAGAGCTCTTTCGCACCGAGAGTGTGGAGCTGTCTTTTAGCTTTGGAGCGATCAAAGAGATTGCCCGCTATGCGGCGATAGCCAATGAAAAGATGGAGGACATTGGTGCGCGGAGATTGCACACCATTCTCAATACCCTGTTAGATGATTTTCTCTTTGATATGCCGGATCCCCGGCTCAAGAAAGTAAGCATCACCAAAAAAATGGTAAGCACTCGCCTCAGTCCCGTGATTGAGAGTGAGGACCTCTCGCGCTTTATTCTCTGATGATCAGCTTTTTGAGGAAGACCTTTGTTTCGCTAAGCATTCGTAATTATCGCTTGTTTTTTAGCGGACAGATTATTTCCCTGGTCGGCACCTGGATTCAGCGCACCACCATGGGCTGGTATGTATATCGGCTCACCAATTCCGCTTTCCTTCTGGGATTGGTTACTTTTCTTTCCATGATTCCTTCGCTGTTTATCTCACCTTTTGTGGGAGCCTGGTCGGATCGGTGGAACCGGCATAAGACCCTGGTCGGCACTCAGATTGCCTTTTTGATCCAGAACGCTATCCTGGCAGTATTGGTACTCACAAACGTGATAAACGCTCAAGTGACATATCCGATCCTGCTATTGGCGACCTTGCAGGGCATTATCGTCGCGGTGGATTCCCCGGTGCGGCAGACCCTCTTGATCGATCTGATCGGGGACAAGAAGATGTTGCCCAATGCAATAGCCACCAATAGTGCGATGTTCAATGGGGCCAGATTGATTGGTCCTGCTCTGGGTGGATTCTTGATCGTGCTCTTCAGCGAGGGAGTCTGTTTTGCCATCAACGCTGCCTCATACCTGCCGGTGATCCTAACCTTGAGTATGGTCCGCATCAAGTATCCCAAATTGAAACCTCAGACCGAATCCACCATCAGCAAGATAATAGATGGCTATCATTATGTCTATCAGAGCTTTCCGATCCGGTTTTTGATCATGAATCTCTCGATCTACACTCTGTTTGCTTTTAGTTACTCCACCCTGATCCCTATCTTCGCCAAGGATGTATTGCAAGGGGATAGCGGAACTCAGGGGCTGCTAATGTCCACCGCTGGAGTGGGGGCTTTGATCGGCTCTTTTGTGTTGGCTTCAAAAAACAGCATCAAAGGCTTGCAGGTGCGGTTGATCGGGGTTGGTCTGGTCGCCAGTGTATCTCTAATCCTCTTTTCCCGCAGCACTTCGCTGATTCTCAGCATGTTTATGATGCTCTTCATCGGCTTTGGCTTGATGATGAACAATGCCACCACCAATACCCTGCTTCAGTCTCTGGTAAGTGACGACATGAGAGGCAGAGTGCTGAGTACATATACCACCAGCTTCATGAGTATGTCACCTTTGGGTGGGCTACTTGCCGGCACCATATCCAGCTATTTTGGGGCACAGTTTGCCATGATGCTTTCTGCCATCATCTGTTTGCTATGGAGCCTTAACGGGCTCAGGCTCTTACCCCGTTTTAGCAGAGGGATGCTAAAAATGCTGGTGCTCAATTCTAATTCTTCAGTATATCGACTACCCCGCCTGAGGACCATGCCATGAGCCGGGTGTTTACTTATTTGGGCAGCTCTGGGCTGGATTACAGGAGCTTGATGCGGAAGCAGCAGGATCTACAGATCGGGGGCACAAAGATCCCGGTATCGCGTATTGTGGTCTGTGAGCAGACTCATTCAAATCTTGTACATCCATGCTGCGCCACAGATTGTGGAGCAGGATTTGGAGACCATCCTCAGATCGCAGTGGCAGATGGTTTTGTTACCGATATCGAGCATCAGTTTCTTTTGATCCGCACTGCGGATTGTTTTCCGGTGTTGTTGTACGACCAGGATGCCAGGGCAGTAGCTGCGGTTCACAGTGGCCGTGAAGGTACCCGAAAGAACATCGCAAGAAAGGCAGTGCAGATCATGGTAAAGCACTACGGATGTCAGGCTGATAATATCCTGGCCTACATTGGGGCGGGAATCTGTGAACAGCATTACGAGGTAAGCGAAGAGCTTTTCCGCACATTTAATGCCAGCCTGGAAGCGGAGAGTATCTGTCCCTGCAATACCAATCACCGGTTTCTGAATCTTCGCACCACCATTTTTCAACAACTCATTGGCGCGGGATTGCCCTTCAAAAACATCGAAAACATCCAGATTTGTACTTATGAGCATCCTGACTACTTTTCATACCGTCGGGATCATGGAAACAACCGTCAAATAAACCTGATTGGAATTATCAATGAATAAGACTATTACAAGCAAAAGCGGCAATGTCCTGCTGGAACTCAGGCAGGAAAGCTCCTCTGCCTGGCTCACCATCAAGCATAGCGGTCAGCTCGTAGATGAAAAAGAGATCCTGGATCTGATCGATGAAGCCGGCATCAAATCCGGATTTGAAGAGGCTCTGCAATTGATCCGAGAGCGCGGGATTGAAAAAGACTTTGATACACCTTTCCCTATCGCAGTGTGCACAAGAGAAAAAGGCAAGAAAGAAGCCAGCTTGAATTACCATTTTGATCCCGCAGCCATCGGCGCAGACCTCAGTCAGATAGATCTGGCTCAGCTTAATAAAGCCATATATGTGAATGCTGGCGACACAGTGGCCAGTTATTCGGATAATCTCTTTGAGCGTGATGGCAGTATTTACGATTTGTTTGGTGATCTGATTACTCCTCCTGTGATAGACGAAGATGCAGCCCAAAGATTGGCGGGCACCAATGTTCGCTTTGAGGCTCGGGAGTTTGTTGCAGAAAAGACAGGTTATCCCTATCTGGATGCAGCGGGACAGCTCTGCATTTTGGATCATCTATCCCTCAGCAGTGAGCAGGTTCCCAGCTCTGAGATGATCCGCAGCCCTCTGGCTTTGGAGATCACAGGGGATCTCGATGGGGTCAATATCGCTTGCTCCAAAAGCCTCTGCCTCAAAGGTAACATCCGGGATTGCAGTATCTATTGCGAAGAGGATCTAAGCTTGAGTGGGGATATCATATCCTGCACCAATCCCGGGATTCAGGTACTGGGCAAGCTGGAAGTACATTCCATTCGTCACTCTCGAATCTGCGTAAAGGATAGCATCGAGTTTCATGGCGAGATTGTACACTCCAGTGTGGCTACAGATGGCGATATCCTGGGAGATGAAGGTGTCTCCCGGATCAACGGCGGCCTGGTACAAGCCTCTGGCAATATCGACATCGCCATAGCCGGATCTCCCAGTGGAGATGAAACCGAGATCGAGATTGCCATTTCTCCTTTTTACCGCTCGGTTCTGATGCAGATGACCAAAGAAGCAGTAAGGCTAAGGGGTGAAGGCGACGAAGCGGCTCTGGACGAGCTGCAAAAACGGATCAGTCGTTGTGAAGCTGAGCTCGATAACCAATTGAACATTTTTTTGAAGAGACCTGCCGGGCAAAAGAAAACTGTCACTGTGCAGGATGAAGTGTATCCCAAAACCCTGTTCAGGGTATTAAAGCATTCCTACCAGATCAAGAGCCGCCAAAAAGGGATCTGTCTGGTCGAAAAAGACTAAGTGGAGATTTTTGATATGAGATCCAGAGCAATTCTGTTACTGTTAGCTGTAGTGTTGTTTGTCTGCCCGATTTTGGCGCAAATCCCGGGTTTCCCCAAAGATCCTGCCATCTCCCCAGATGGCAAAGAAGTGTGTTTTGTATTTGCAGAGGATCTCTGGATTGTTCCTTTTAATGGTGGAGATGCCCGTCGTCTGACCGATACCAAAGCCAGTGAATGGGGACCCAGCTGGTCTCCGGATGGAAAGTGGATTGCCTTTAATTCCAATCGGGAAGGACAGACCTATCCTTACCTGATATCCGCTACTGGCGGTGAGGCCAGGGTAATCATCCGCGAAGGCTACACGATTGCGGATTGGTTCAACGACAGCAAACACCTTTTGGTGCTAAGAGGAAATCGCGAATTTGGCTCATCTTTGTATAAGCTCCCGGTCGATGGCAAAAGGGCTGTGTTGCTGGCTGATGTGTCCGAACGCTGGGCTAGCCTTTCGCCGGATAACAGCAAAGTGGTCTTTAGCCGCTTTGGCAGTGCGCATCGTGAAGCTTATACCGGCAGCCTCAATGGAGATCTCTGGCAATATGATATCAGCTCAAAAGATTATACCAGGCTTACCCACACTGACTACTCTGAACGCTATCCCAGGTTTTCTCATTGCTCAAATTCCTTGTATTATTGCTATTCAGACGGCCAAAGCTATCAGCTCACTCGGGTGAGCAATATGAATTTTGACCGCCCCACACAGCTTAGTGCTCTGCCGCGCTTTAGTGCCAGAGATATCACGATTGCTCGGGATAATGACAGGATAGTATTTGAACACTTCGATGAAATATACAAGTATGATCCTACCATCTTTGGGAAAAATAAAGTGCAGAAGCTGGATATCAGAATCATCTCGGATATGTGGCAAAACCCCATTCGCGAATTTGAGATGAAGGATGATCTTGTAGATTTTGCAGTTTCCGATGATGAGATGCTGGTATCTTTTACATATAAATATGATAACTTCATCGTACCCCGCAAAGGTGGAGAGCCCAAACAGCTCACCCATGATCACAGTGGTTGGGCAAATATGATGTTTTTGACGGATCGGGAGTTAATCCTTTCCAAACTCGACGATGGACGCGAAAAGCTCTTTATCACGACCCTGGAAAAGGACAAGGATCCCGTCTTGAAGCCAGTACAATGGTTCGGAGCAGATTCCCTGAGCATTCAAGACATCATCAAGGATCCTCAAGGACGCTGGCAGATCAAGTATCAAGATCACCTCAGCGCAGGACGAATCGCTATTGCCGACAAAGGCCAGACCAATCTTCTGGCTATGAATACTCCGGGACTGGTGATCTCAAACTTTGCCATCAACAAGAGTGGCACCCATGCTGCTTATTGTTCGATAGACAACGAATACTATATCCGTGGATTGTATATTTACGAATTTGCCACAGATACTCATCGCAAAGTGCTCTCCGATGAGCGTAATATCTCAAACATCCACTGGGCAAAAGACAACCGCTCCCTGATCTTTACCCGCAATCGTAATCTCTATCGTCTGGATCTGGTGCCCAGAGATGAATTTGAATATGACAAGGATCACTGGGCTGAAATCTTTGATCCTCCTGCCGATGACGAGGATGAGGAAGATGGGGATTCCAGGAGCGATGATGCTGATCAGGCAGAGCCGATGGTGGATGAAGATGGATTGTTTGTGCTGGAAATCGATGTGTCTGATGTGATGGATGAAGATACAGACGAAGACGCGGAAGCAGAACCGGAAAGGCCGGTCGAAATCGTCTGGGAAGGCTTGGATAAAAGGATGTATCAGCTATATCAGGGCTCGATGTCCGATCTCTATGTGGTGCGAGTGCTCAGTGATTCCACCTTTTTGTTTTTAGATCGTTCCTGGTTTGGTCAGGAAGAATCCAGCCTGAATAAGGGCGATATCTATGGCAAAAACAAAAAACAAGAGACCAGCTTTAGCAAAGATAGCATAGCCTTCAAGCTGGTGGACAAAACTCTGTACTATCTGGATAAGTTTACCTTAAAATCCTACGATACCAGCTCCGGCAAGAAAAGCGAGTATGGCATTACAATGGATTACAAATACGATGTTCATGAACTCAACAAGCGTGTCTTTGAGCAAGCTTGGGGGCTTTTTGCCGACAATTTCTACGATCCCAATATGCACGGACAAAACTGGCATCAGCTTTACGAGGAGT
Organism: uncultured Candidatus Cloacimonadota bacterium; assembly: GCA_964501025.1. Lineage (GTDB taxonomy): Bacteria > Cloacimonadota > Cloacimonadia > Cloacimonadales > Cloacimonadaceae > UBA5456. The sequence continues at coordinate 17,127 of CAZCRD010000085.1, forward strand.
ATCGTCCCTATGTAGATAAAGCCAGAGATATCAATGAAGTAGCCGGGATCATCGACGAGATGGTGGGAGATCTCAATGCTTCGCATACCGGATTTTATCCACGTGAGGGAAAACCGCGGATTTACAAGGCTGCTGCCAATCTGGGAGTGGTCTTTGATTATAGCGAACGTCTGGATCAAGGGATCAAAATCTCGCGGGTGTATCCCACCACCAGGCTGGCAAGTTTTTACAAGGTAAAAGACGGGGATGTCCTGACTCATATCGATGGAGTGCAGATCGTGGCTACAACTCCGCTGGATTCACTTCTGGCGGACAAGGTGGGCAAAAAGATCAACTTCAGCATTCAGAGCGAAGATGAAGTGATCTCAGGATATCTCACCGGACTGAGCGGAAGTGAGATGTATGAGCTCTGGTACGATTACAAAGTGAACCGCAGCCGCGAGGAAGTGGAAAAAGCCACAGACGGCAGAGTGGGATACATCCATGTATCAGCAATGGGTACCACGGATTACGATAAGTTTTACCATGATTTCTTCCGTGATAATCACGATAAGGAAGCCATGATCCTGGATTTTCGCGGAAATCGGGGAGGCAGAGTGCATGATGACATCATCTCACTACTCACCAAACAAAACTATGCCTATAGCTACAGCAGGGCTTATGGACCGCAATTGCGTCCAGAACCCAGATTTGGGATCACTGTGCCCACCATCGTTCTGGTGGATGAAAAGTCCTTTTCCGATGGTGAGATTTTCCCCATCGTTTACCAGGAGCTCAAGCTGGGCAAGGTGATCGGATTTCCCTCCAGCGGAGCTGTGATCGGAACCCGTGAGCGAACTCTGCTGGATGGCTCGCGTATGCGCATGCCGGGAACTGGCTGGTTCAAAGTGGATGGCACCAATATGGAAGGCAGCGGAGCCATCCCGGATATTATCGTCGAACACAGTATCAACGACATCGTGAACCGCAATGATAGACAACTCCAACGTGCGATCAAAGAGATCCTGGAAGAGATAAAGTAATGAGCCTCGAAAACATCTTGCAAAGAGCTCAGGCTTTGAGCAAAAAGAACTGGGTGCATGCCATCCATATCCTCAATAGTGCTGAGGATGAGTATCCCAATGATCAGCGCTTGCAGATCATGATGGCAGATCTGTATTTTGTCCGCCTGCAGTACAGTCACGCTCTAACCCACTATCTAAAAGCCCTTTCCGCTGATCCCGGAAACATCAAAATCATTGCTGCCATAGCCAGCTGCTATCTTGCCAATGGCGAGTATCGGCTGGCTCTGGCATATTTTCAGCGCATCCCCAATCCTCCAGAAGATGTGCTATACAATACCGGCTACACTCTGGCGCTATTGGGGCGTCACAAAGATTGTATCGCCACCATGAAAGAGCTGCTTCAGCGCATCCCCAATCATCCCTATGTCTATTTTGTGCTGATCGAACAATACTATCAGCTCGGGCTTACTGATCAAGCTTTGCATTACATTAAAGAAGCGGAGCAAAAAGCCGGATCCCAGGTCCAGACGTTACAGCTTGCCGGTCTGATATACTCTGCCAAAGAACTCTGGTTACCTGCCTATTATTACTATCAGAAAGTAGAAAAACAGGGTAGTATAAATAACCCTGAACACTGCCTTCGCTATGCCAATGCCGCCCGCATGATTGGACTCACAGACAATGCCATCCGGATCTTGAATACAGCTCAGAAGAGATGGCCGTATATCGGCGAAATCTATACCATGCTACTGCGGCTTTTGATCCAGGAAAAACAAATGAAAGCAGCAAAGAAGGTGGCAAATCAAGCCAAACAGCATCTTGCCCGCCTGAGTCCGATCCAAAAAATCCTGATCGAACGCGTGATTGGATAAACCAGATCAAGTTCCCTGTGGGCGATGGAACATAGCGAGGGTGTGCAGCGAAGCGGAACCCTTCGTACCCCGTGCAAATGATCAAGATCAAGCCCCCTGTGGGCGATGGAACATAGCGAGGATGTGCAGCGAAGTGGAACCCTTCGTACCCCGTACAAATGATCAAGATCAAGCCCCCTGTTACTCTATCAGAAGTCAAGAAAAATTTAGTTGACATAATGGCCAACTTTCACAATCCTTGATTCGGAAGAAAGTTGGAAGGG
>CAZCRD010000086.1:0-11331 GCA_964501025.1 uncultured Candidatus Cloacimonadota bacterium
AAAAATAACTCTTCTCTGAGACTGATCCGGATTTGACCCAGCCACAGCAAAACCTTGTATCCCAATAGCATAACGGGAGCATTGCGCCTGCGAGGCGTAGTGCTGGCGCAGTGCTGCAGTATTGCTGAGGGGAATAGATACTTCATCTTGCCGCGAGCTTCGCGTGCAAACAGGTCATCTTGCCGCGAGCTTCACAGGGTAGACAGGTCCTCTTGATGTATGCCCCCACCCGTCTTTCCGGAAGCCGGAACGAGTCGGAGCAGAGCGGAGACTTGTGGAGGCTATCCGGAATCCAGTCTAAGAATCAAGGATCTGACTCAGCTCAAGCTCTTTACAAAAAAAACCTTCCAGAGAAAGGCGATCCTATCCTGCACTCTATGGCAGCAGCCAAGCGCGGGACATCTTTCAGGAAAGAATATTGAAGCCTGCTGGATGCACCCCAGTGGAAATCAAGATATGGCACCAGCCCTGCTTTAGTCCATAGAGATTTCCAGGGGGACATAGTGTTTTTCAAAGCAAAATCCCTGCAAAGCCGGCAGGGCTGCCAGGGCTTTTTCATATCTATCGAGCTGCTCTTTTTCGTGGATTCCACCAGTTTTGTAATCTATGATCACAGCTACTTTGGCGGAAGTATCCAGCATCAATCGATCGATCCTGTAATTGGCAAGCTCAAACTCATTGTAGAGTCTATCATATCTGAGATCAAACAGATAGCTATGCCGGCGCAGCTCATGGGGCAGAGCCTCAAACAACCGCATGAGCTTGGGCATGGGCAGCAGTGAACCATAGCGCTTTGTGCATTCGCGTCTGGCCCGGCTGTGTTCATCCGGAGTATCGCGCTTGATATAGCTCAGATAGTAGTGCACGATATCTCCCCAAAGGGCCTGGCGTTTTTCCAGATACACTGTTTTGTAGCAAACATCCAGCACTTGCTCATTGGGCAGGAGCTCATCCCAATCAAAGCGGTGGATATCTGCAAGGCGGAGATCAGGAATACTCCTCGAGCTGTCTTGCTGCTCTTCCTGCTCATTTGGTGACGCAGGCTCATAGCTGGTTTGGTGGCGATAGATGCCGTCTGCATCGCAGGGTGTATCCTGAAAATAGCTCATACAGGCATTTGCCAGGATGGCAGGCAGGCTCAGAGCCTCAATCTGCTGCTTTTGGGCATAGTAATCCGCCCAGTTTTGCGAGCTCTCATAGGCGAACAAGATGTGCAGATTTTGTCTGGCCCGGGTGAAAGCCACATATAGCGTATTGAGCTCTTCCAGCAGCGAGCCTTTGTGCTTTTCCTGCCAGAGCGAGGCCGCCGGAGAATGCCGGAGGACATCCTCATAATGATAGCTGAGGGCATAGCCATTCAGATCATGGAATCTCTGATCCTGATATTGGATCGCCCAATACAGGCTTTGCTCCGAAAAGCGGGATGAGGCGAGATCATAGAAGACAAACACGCGATCAAACTGCAAGCCCTTGGACTTGTGGATGGTGAGCAGCTGCATGCCGGTATTCTCTTCCACACTCACCTGGGTGAAGCCATCCTGCTGGATATTTTGCTGCACATATTGCAAAAAATCAGGGATGGCTACGCCAGCTTGGGCTTGATTGAGTTCCCAGTCATTGGCGATCTTTAAAAAGGCGTGAAGGTTCAGATAATCGCGCTCGGCAAAAGCACTTTGGTCTTTGATGCAGAGGCTCACTATCTCCCGCAGGGCGGCGTATGGACCACTTTGTGCCTGCTTCTGGGCCAGAGCAAAGAGCTGGTCGATGGGGCTGAATGTGCTCAGATCCGGCAGGGGTGTAGCGGGATGCTTTTGCTTTTGGCTCTCATACTCCGAGATTGTATCGATCAAGAGCTTCAAAGTACCGCTTTCCAAGAGCAGAAAATCCGAGCGCAGGAAGGCCAGAAAGTCCAGCCAGTCTCCAAAAGAGACAAATCTCAGCCAGTGCATCAAAGCAGCCACCAGGTGATGACTTGTGATCGGCGCACTGGGCTGAAACACGCTGCTCTCGCCCTGTTCTTCCAGCAGCAGCTGTAGCTCTTCCAACTGATTGCCCTTGCGACACAGGATGGCGATGGATTCGTCCCGGTTTTCAGCTATTGCCGGCAGGATCATGTGCTCGACAAAGAATTCGTAGCTATTGGATTTGCCGCCCTGGGATCGGCTATAGGGCAAGCATTTGAGCTCGATGGTGGTGGAAAGATCACCCAGCGCGGAGAGCACCCGGGGATGTTGCCATTGCATGTTTTGCAAGCTCAGATAGTGTTGCAGACCGGGATCCGAAAAGATGGCATTGACGAAGTCCATCATGTCATTACCGGCTCTCCAGGATTGGGTGAGATGCTCTATCTCCACCTCCTGCAGGGAAGGGATGATGTGTTTGAGAAAGAGCAGCAGGTCTCGCTCGCCACCTCTCCAGCCAAAGATGGATTGCTTTTCGTCGCCCACCACCACGATGCCGCCCAGTTCCTTGCTGCCATATCCGGAGCAGATTTCTTCCATGATCGGGCGCAGGGTGTTGAACTGGATCAGGGAGGTATCCTGAAACTCATCGATCAGCATAAAACGGGTGCGATGGCTGAGAAACTCGTAAAACTCTGTGGCGGCAGTCTCGTCACTGAGGTCAAAGATCGGCGGTTCGGGACTAAACAGCGCTTCAAAGGTGAACCAGGCGATATCCTGATAGGTCATATTCTTGTAGCGGTAGATCAAGTGATCATATTCTTTGAGGATGATTCCCCACAGCTCCAGGATCTCGTTTTGCTCTGGGATAAAGTATTGGTGATATAGCTTTTCCGCCAAAGCGGTCAAGACCTGATCCTGCAGCGCCTGGACCCGATCCCGCTCTGCTTTGGGTACCGGAGTCTTGCTATACATGCCTTTGCTGCTGATCACCTTAAACAGAGCCATGGCATCCGAAGAGCGATGCAACAGAGCTTTCACCATTTCGCCCAACTGCGTAGCATCGGATATCGCTTCCGGCATCAGGGCGGTAAAGTCACTCTTGAAATAGCGGGCAAAGCTGCCTTTGGCTTTGCTCTGATGGATCTGATACAGGCTGTGGGCAAAGCCGGCAAAATCCCGCTCAAAGTCATGCTGGAGGGGCAGTGAAGCGTATACATTTTGGGGACAGCGTTGTTTGATCAGAAAATAGATCCAGCGGTTGTAAATCAGGCTTTTGAAGAATTTACTGTAATCATCCAGGCTGCGCCGTACTTTGCGCACGAGGATCTTATCCACGCGGTCCCGAAACTCAGCATTCATCAGGTGATTCATCAGATAGGGCAGGCGTTTATCCACCGCATTAGAATCCAATTCATAGCTGTCGATACTGCGCAAGGGGCGCACGATATTGCGAAAGATGCTGCTGGTAAAGCTATCTATGGTCATCACTTGCAGATTCCGTTGATCGGCGGAGAGCTCCAGCAGAGCGGAGCGCAAGATGCCCTGATCCTGGAGGCTGAGTCCCTGAGGATCGCCGGCTACATATCGACGCAGATCTTTGGCCAGCTCGCCCTGGGGCTGATTCAGCAATTCCTGCAATTGAGTCATGATGCGCTCACGGATCTCGGAAGTGGCTTTGCGGGTAAAGGTGAGAGCCAGCACGCAATCCAGGCTAAAATCCGGGTGTCTTTGGTAGTATTGGAGGATCAGGCTGATGTATTCCAAAGACAGCCGGTAGGTCTTTCCAGTGCCGGCACTGGCGGAGATGATGCGGTTTTGGGTCTTAGTCATGCTGAGCTCCTTCCAGATAGATATCGCTGCGGGTAATCTCCTTCAAGATGCCTTTGTACTTAGATTTTTGGGCAATGTGGAAGCCTTCCTGCAGACAGCGGGAGAGGCTTTCGCTAATGGCAAAGAAGTAGCGTTCCCGTTTTTGGTCGCTCACTCTGTGTTTGCTGTCGATGCGCATATCCAGAATCTGCCAGAAATAGGAGTGCAACTTTGCCTGCAAGGATGGGTCCTGGATCAGGTAGTAGAACCATTCATAAAAGATCAGCTGCTCTTCATGGGCGGATCCAGTCTTAAAATCCACGATATAAAGCGCATCCGGGGTCTCGATCCTCAGGTCAGCCCGCCCCCGGATCAGGACCTGATACTGTTGTGAATCCTGCTTTACCCGGCAGAGCTCTTTGTAATCCTGCTCTTCCCGGCTCATAGTGCGTTGCTCCGGAATCAGGGTAAAGCTCGTCTGTGCCAGATGATGGCGCAGAAAGCGGCGGTAAAACTCCCGCAGGGAATCGGCCAGGCATTCACTGATGATGGCTTCCAGGAAATCCTGATTGTAGTTTTTGGGTATCTTATAATAAAAATCCCGGCTTTGGATGATCTGCTGCAAAGTCAAGCGCAGTCTATCTTCGTCCTCAAAGATAGCAGCCAGACTATCGGGATTTGGATGGCGGCTGGGGCTTTCGCCCAGGACTTCTGCAAAATATGCGTGCATCAGGATGCCAAAGAGGCTGGGGCTGATGCTCTCGACCAGCTCCGCTTTGCGGGCTTTGAGCTTGCTTTTTACCCGGATATACCAGGCAAAAGGGTTGTTAATCAAGAGGCTGAGGTCATAGCTGCTTTGTGTGATCTGGTGATTTTGGCCAAAATCCTGAGAGGCATCCACCGGCAAGCGCCAAAAAGAAGAATCGGCAGTATCTTGAAAGATTACTGCTTCCTGGATCTGCTGGTGCAGCTCATTTGCACTCAATTCCTGCCAGCTTTGAAATACCTGTCGGAACGAAATGGTGGGCAGTGTCGGCTGGGGCTGTTCAGTATCTATGATCTGCTGAAGCTCTCCGATCAAGCTGCTGGGTTCGATCCCTTTTTCGCCATTACGATAGCTATACAGGCTTACTGATCGGGCACAAAAGACCAGGCGGAAGAAGTAATAACGCTCCCAAGCGCGGATGGTCTCATAAGTGAGTAGACCCAGCTTGGCACGTTGAGCTTCATTGAGCAGCCATACTGCTCCCGGCGCCTGAGGTAGCGTGCCTTCCACCATCTGCAAAATGGCAAGATGCTCAAAATGTCTGTTTCTGGCATCCAGCAGGTTACTGATCTCCCAGCTGCCTGATGCGGGCTTCTGGCTTTGGTAGCGCAGGCGGATGGGCTTGACAAAATCCAGCCACAGGCGAAACAATCCTGCGCCCACATTGGGAAAGATCAGCTCCCAATCTGTGACTACCCCCAGTTCTTCCGCTGCACAAAAATTTGCCATGGCAGTCCAGATCTGAGCCAGGATATCAGTCTTGCTCAGCTCATCGGCAGAGCAGATGCTTTGGGGATCAAGCTGCTCTTCAAAGAGCCGGAGCAAGTCCTTTGTAGATCTGAGGTCCTGGATCTGGGTGATGACAGAGGAGAGTTTGGCTACGATCTGAGGTAAAAGCTGATACTTTGCTTTGGGATCGGTATGGGGGTTGAATTGTGCCTGCGGCTCGAGATCCAGATAAAGCAGCTCTTGATCACTAAGCGCAAAGATCTCGCGAAGCAGCTGATCTTGCCAAAGCGAATCCCAATCGGGCAGCAAAAGCGCAGGGAAGCGGGGATCCCGCAGATATCTGATCAGGATACCCAAAGGTAAAAAGCCGGGGGTCTGCTGCTGAGATTGCACCAGCTCATCCACCAGGCTGAGATACTCATACCAACAGGTTCGGGTGAGGGGCAGCTGCTCGATCCGGTTTATCAGGTTTTCGGGAAACCAAACTGAATAGTCTTTTTGCCAAAACTGATTGTCGATGATTGTGCCCTGCCTGGAGTCATCGAGATTGCCCAGCAGCCAGAGGGCGTGTTGCTCTTCATTTTCGCAGTGAAAGATCTCGATCTCGGGCTTGGCATTTAGCTCCTGATAGGCTTGAGCGGGATCAAAATCTGCTTTGGGCCAGCAGTTTTCATCTACATCGAGATTGTGGTACAAGAGCCAGATTTCATTCTGCTGGTGTTCGAGGCAGAGCAGCAAGTCCTGTTCCAGCTTACTGTAGTAATACTGATTCACGAGCACGATGCGGTAGTCTTGATAGGGGATGTGCAGCTGGGTCAAGGGCGGATGAAAGATGCGATCTTCAAAGCCCATTTCCCCGATGCGTCCCCGATAGCGCTGCAGGATATCGCTGATCCTTTTGATATGCTCTTCCTGCCAGTGTCTGAGGTACAATTCCGGAGCCTCGAGCAGAGCTGCCAGATCATTGACATCCCGCCCTGCTTCACTGAATTCCTGCAAAAACTGAAAGAAGTGATTGCCCCAATCCACCAGGTCACCATAATCCAGCAAGTGAAAGTATTCCTTATCCTCCTGGCTTAATACCTGATACAGACAGAGCAGTCTTTTCTCATCTTCCAGCTGAGGCAGATCTGTCGCCAGCAGTGAGGCTTTGAAATCTTCCATGGTAGTAAAGATGACTTCCTCAAAGTGCCAGTTGGGTTCAAAGCGCAGGCGTGCCAGATTGGCAGAAACGCGAGTGGGGAAGACCATGATGCAGCGCTCGTTAATGGTCTTTAGGGCAGCATTCAGGATGTCTTGATCAAGCTTGATATGGATAAACTTCATGTTTTGCTCCCTACAAAAGCGGTGAAAACAGCCGGCAGATGGATTCCTTGCTCCGCATGATCAAGCTGCGGCGCTCAAATTCTTCCAGAATAATCCGGCGGGAAAAGACCAGGTCCTGACTAAAGGCATCGCTGGCTTTGTCCACCACCTCGTCGTTATAGACCAAAGCGGTGAGCTCAAAATTGTGGTTAAAACTCCTCAGATCCATATTCGCGGTCCCCAAACCCAAGACCTCGTCATCCACTATGATGATCTTAGCATGCATAAACCCGCGGGTATATTCATAGATTTCCACCCCCACTTCGAGCAGCTCCTTGAAATATGAGCGCGAACCCCAATACACGATCCAGTGATCAGCTTTTGCCGGCAGGATGATCTGCACTTTCACGCCACTGATGGCAGCAGTTTTCAAAGCCATCAAGAGAGCTTCATTCAAGATCAGATAGGGGGTAGTGATCCGGATCGAGTGTTGGGCATTGGCGATGGCAGAGAAATATAGCTGCAAGAGGCTGGAGTGATGCGTATCCGGACCACTGGCGACCACTTGCACCGGGCAGATATGCTTGATTCCCGTGTCCAGATCTTCGGCAATGTATCGGGCAAAACCGGATTTATCAAAGAGATTTTCCTTGCTCACAAAATACCAGTCTGCCAGAAATATGGCTTGCAAACTGAGGATGCTCTGCCCCCTAAAGACAGCCAGGGAATCCCGCCAATAGCCATAATACGGGTCCTTACCCAGATATTGATCCCCGATATTCAGCCCTCCCAGATATGCTGTTTTCCCATCCACGATCACCAGTTTGCGGTGATTGCGATAGTTCATGCGGCTGTTTAGCAGCGGAATCCAGACCGGCATAAAGGGTACAAAGCAGATCCCGGCAGCCCTCAGCTCTTTTTTGAAGCGGTGCGGCAATCTCCAGCAAGCCACATCATCATAGATAAAGCGCACCTCGACCCCAGCCCGGGCTTTTTGGATCAAGAGATCTTTGAGATAGTTTCCTGTGCTATCTGCGGCTATCGAGAAATACTCCAGATGCACATGCCTGGTGGCATTGCGAATGCCATCACAGATGGCAGCAAAGGCGATGGCTGTATCGCTGATCAGCTCGATCTCATTGCGGAGGGTGATAATGGCCTTGCTGTTGTTTTTGAGCAGTCTGTGCAGCTTGTGCTCCAGCCCGTCCTCCAAAGCGGCAGTGCCAAAGACGGGGAAGTGCGTGGATAAGGCCGCCAGGGCCTCGGCATCTTGCAACTCCTTGCGATTGAAGAGTTTCATCTTTCGCCAATTGCGCCCGAAAAAGAGATAAAAGACAAAGCCTACCACGGGGATGAAGATCAGCACCATAATCCACGCCAGTGTATGCACCGGAGAATAGTTTTCCAATACCAGGATCACTATGATCAACATAATGGTAAGAGCGAAGATCACATAGATGATCTGCGAAGTAATCTGGGTGAAGGTTTGCAATATGTCTCCGCCTCGCAGCACTTGCGTGAGTGAAGCCACTACAAACAGACTGAGTAGCAAGACCAGAATCAAAAGCACGGTATCCAGCATCTTGTGAGATGCCATTTCTCCTCCCCCAAAGCAAAATATAAACGCTTCTTATACTCTGAGTGCAGTTTCACCTTGTGACCAATATCTGTCAAGCGCAGTTTGTGTGCCTTCCTGCCCGGCAAGGTCACCGCCCTGAGATAATGCTGATATCAAGCCCTAATATTCCCCTATGCCTGGGATGATAACGGCTTGATATCAGCTTTATCTCAGGCTAAGAAGCTGTGTATCTGGTAAGAAAAACCCCCCGATCCGAGAAGCTCGAACCGGGGGGATATCTATGGTCTAATTAGCTACGTAGTTATTTGCTTAGCAGCATCTTGCGGGTTACCGCCCTGCCACTGTTTTCTACCCGCAGGAAGTACAATCCGCTGGAGACGGCTTTACCTGAGGCATCGTCGCCATTCCAGAGTACGGTTTTAGTTCCGGCGGCCATATCTTGATTGACCAGAGTATTTACCAGCTGACCCTTGAGGTTGAAAACCTTCACTGAGGTCATGCCGGATTCCGGCACAGTGTAAGAAATGGTGGTGGTGGGGTTGAAGGGATTGGGGTAGTTTCTCGTGCTCAGGGTGAGAGCAGGAGTCACGCCATCTTCATTGCTGCTGCCGGTGTAAACGATTGCGCGCAGCATGATCTCGCCTTCATCATAGACTCCCCAGCCTTCGCCCAGGTTTACATAGCTATGGCCAGAGTTGTCTGTATCCACACCAATGCTGGAGGCATTTGGAGTTTCCAGAATGGACAGATAGAAAGCGCCTTCAGGAATCTCTACATCAGTGGTGAAGGGAATGTAGTTCCATCCGCTCACTACTTCGGTGGCAGGATACTGAACCTGAACCAGCTGGTTGCCGGGCATACCATCGTCGCCCACGTCGTAGGCACGAACGATAATGCTGGCAGTGGAAGGACTTTCCACAAAGACCTTGGCATACTTCAGGGTGACAGCTTCTGTGAACCAATTGTGCAGCACCGCCATTTGCCGTGAAGAACCCACAGTCAGGCCTTCTTCAGCACTGCCATCATCATAATAGGTCTCGCCGTGCTGGGCTGGAATCACAAATACGGTTTGGGTATTTGAGGTGGGGGATTCATTGGCATCGTACATCGCGGTGAGGTGATAGCTGTGTACTCCACCTTCTACGTTCATATCGGTATATTCGGTCACATCGCCGGCTACTTCATCGATCATGATGCCATCACGGTAGATTCTGTAGGCGGTGACGTCGCGATCGATTCTGCTATTGGCAATACCTTCCACAGGACCGGGGACGATGGGATTCAGAGCCCGAGCCACGGTAGCGGTGGGGAATTCCTGAATCGGAGCAGTGCGATTGGCAAGCTGAGTGCTGCCCTGTACTGCCACGTCATCCACGAAGAAGATGAAGGCATCATTGGACACGCATTGGATGCCCACATAGATTTCTTGACCGGCATATTGATTCAGGCTGTAGGAATACTGGTTCCAGGTAATGGGAGCTTCGACATATTCCGCACCACTAATGATGGTGAAGTCAGCCGGAGCAGTTCCGGTGGTGGATACGCCTACTTTGAAGCGTTCCAGACCGTAATCTGCAATGTAACTCTTGGCCCAGAAGGTGAAATTGTGTCCGGTTTCCGGAGTGAATTGCGGAGTGATCATCCAATCGTTGTTGGGAGGAGCGGTAGCAGCAAAGCTGGCAGCCATTTTGTCTCCACCATGGGCTGTGGTTCCATCCAGAGGAGGAGTGGTGGCAAGGGGATTGAAGATGATGTATGCCATAGCGCTGCCGCTATTGGGGAATGTGATTCCGTTAAAGCCATAGGTGGTGGACATATCTGTGTCTACCAGAGTCCAGTCGCCAAAGGTCAGGGCAAAGTCGTTGTAAGATTCGAAGTCATCGCTAAATCCGACAGGAGGTGGAGGTGTGCCACCGGGTTCGGTCCATTCCAGATTCACATCTGTGCCATCCACGGTAGCGATTAGATTTTCCGGAGGAGCCACAAAGACATCGTTCCAAATCTTAAAATCGTCGATCATGATACCACTGCCTTGAGCCGCAGTAGCATTGGATTCGAAGTACCAGCGGAATTTTACGGTATTACCGGCATAATCCGAGATATCGCCATCCAGGGTATAGCTTTCGGTCATGGAAGCCCAAGCCGGAGGAGCATCAGAATACACGTAGTTATCACCATTGGGATCACCATAAGGATTGCTCATGGCAAACCAGCTATAACCGTCATCCGGAGAGATTTCCCAGCCAAAATAATCCACATCCGGGAAGGTGCCAGGATCCGTAAAATCGCCCATGATCATAAAGTCGCACCAGAGATCACCATTGGAAGGCAGGGTGATGGAGGGGCTGACCAGGTAGTTCAGCATGTTATCGTTGTAAGATCCATCATCATTCTGGTTTTTCATCACATGAGTAGGTGAGGGAGCGGTATCTTCTGTAGCAAGATGCCAGAGATCCCCACCCAGGGGTACCATGCTGCTGGATGTCATTTGACCATCATCCACGCCGTTGTTGCTGTATCCGCCAAAGGAAATGTCATCGACCATAAAGCCAAACATATTGGGTTGGTCTGCTGTGCTATAAGCGGGGTCGGAAGCGAAAGCAAAGCGTACCATCACGTCTTCACCCACATAGGCGGAAAGATCAAAAGTAGCAGTGGTCCAATCGGTGACGATGCCGCCCCAGGCAGCGATGTTCGGACCTTCACCATGTTCGAAGCCAAAGGCATACGAGGATGTCATGTCATAAGCCGGGGTGCCACTGATCACGTTCCAGGTAGCACCTTCATCGATGGAGACACGGACGTTGGCGGAATCCCAGCCATCGTAAGGATCCTCTGCACCGGCTGGATCTTCGAGACCCAGTCTCATTTTGAAAGTTAACAAAGTATTTGCCGCTGAAATCCTGCGGGAAGGGGTGTCCAGGACCAGATACTGGTGATCATAATAACCACCGATGTTGGTTCCGGAGGCGAGATCGGTATCACCCATCCACCAGACGTTACCCTGAGCGTCACCCATGTCATAGATGTCCCACTCATTAGGGCTTTCAGCACCATCATAATGAACCCAGCCATCTGCGCCGGATTCGAAGTCTTCATGATATGCTACTACTTCATAACGCTGTGCAAAAGCAGTTGTTAGCAGCATTACGGCTAATATTACGAGCCAATGTTTCTTCATTGATCCTCCTTATTTAGATCAGGGATAGTGTCCATATCAGCAATTTATGCAAAGATGT
>CAZCRD010000087.1:0-19278 GCA_964501025.1 uncultured Candidatus Cloacimonadota bacterium
GAGCTCGCAGCTGATGAAAAGCTGCAAGAAGAGCTAAAACTCAATCTAAATCGGAGGCTGGGAGTAGATGTAAATCGATAGACTATGTCCAAACTCCAGGCTCCAGATTGGACAATCTGCAGCATCGCCGATGTTGTTGTATGGAACCACTTGCCAATAGTAAGTAGTGTCATAGTCCAATGCCGGATCCGGAGTATAGCTGGTGGCTTCTTCCATATCCAGGTCGTCTTCGATATTGCTGGGCGGGTTATCAGTACCGAAATTAAGGGTATAACCGGTAGGTACGCCTCCACCTGAAGACCAGCTAAGCGAAGAGAAGGGAGTCACCAAAGTGGCTCCGTCTTGCGGGAATACTGCCAGAGCCGGATTGGGCGGATCTGTGAGCACCAATTCTTCCATATTGAGCTGGACATTGGCGCGGTTTACACTCAAGGTACCAGTGGTTGAGCTACCTGCATCTACGCTGTCACTCTGATAGCGCAGAGCGCTGTTGAAAGTGGTAGGCGTAAAAAATACAGACGCATTTTGGGTATATGCCCCAGGGATGATTGTGGTGACGATCTCGACTATAATGTTCGAGCCACCATCCCAATCAAAGGGGGCGGTGAAAGTGTGAGTATTCCATCCGGTTACCGGCAAGAAGTCGTTCTGGAAAAATACTTCTGTATAATCTCCAACTTCAAACGTAGTGGTCAATTCGTTCTGCATGGTTTGTTTAAGTTTGATGGTGAAGTTTGGCATCGGGGAACAGTCGTTAACATTGTCGACATTAAAGGCCAGGGATGTGATATCTCCGGGCCCTCCTCCAAGATCTTCAAGCTCACTCGCCAGGATCAGATATTGCTGGCGGAAGTTCTTGTAAAAAGTACCATAAGGGGTGGGTACCCCGCTGGTAGAATTTGTGGTGGTTCCGTCGCCCAAAGTGACAAGAATTTGAGCGCCGAGATTTGAGAAAGCTCCTAAGGCTAATGCCAGAAGCAAGATAATCAGCACAGATTTTTTCATCGCTGTGACTCCTATTAGGTATTTATCGTTAACGTTTTAAGTCCTTATTGCCGATTCAGGCAAGAGAACGTTCTTTATATCACCTTTTGCTTGCACACTTTCTATCACAAAACCACAATGCATACTGAGGCTTTTCCTGTAAAGGAAAATCTTGTCTATTATAATGTAAAGCAAGAATCAAGCCAAAAATGAAAGGCAGAGTGCTTAGCTCTGCCTTATCATTTGGATGTCAAAAAAGTATTAGTTATTTTTTGACAGCGTCTTTCAGTTTTTTACCCGCTTTGAAAACTGGAACGTTACGTGCTGGGATTTTCAAAGGAGCTTTGGTCTTGGGATTGATACCTTTGCGAGCTTTGCGGTGCGCAACGCTGAAAGAACCAAAACCTACCAGTGAGACTTTTCCGCCCTTTTTGAGAGTCATGGTGATTCCTTCAAGGACAGAAGCGAGGGCAAGACCGGCAACTTTTTGAGATACGCCGGCATCGGACGCGATCTTTTTGACTAATTCATCTCTGCTCATTTTACCTCCTATTGTAGTTTGGATAAGCGTTAGAGATATTACTGTGCTATTAAATTGCAAGCTCAATAAATCTGTCAATGAAAAAATCTCATTTTTGGCAACTTTTTTTTCCTATTATTCGCTCAGCTATGGCAATATATAGGCTTAATGCCCTTATATGCAGCCATATAGGAGCTGTGCGATATTTTACACTTTTTATGGCAAAAAAATAGTTGCATACCGGCTGATCCCTTTTTTAAGTTGACAGAATCAGCCATTTTTACAAGGTGTGAAAAGATTAAAAACGGGAGGATTTAATGCTAAACTACAGATTTTTCACTCTTATCACACTTTTGGTGCTGATAGCTCTGAGTGCATGCTCTTCAAATAAACAGATTGAAGTGGAACCGGAACCGGTCCGGGATCCCCTTGCTTTGGCACATGAAGCTGCTGAAACAGGAGCTGAATTGTATGAAGATGGTATGCTGGATCAGGCTGTTATCGCCTTCACTGAGGCCATAGAGCTATTCCAGGAAGCTGCTCCGCTTGCTTCCGAGCAAGACTCTGTAGCATACAACATCGAAAGCATGCAACTGAATGTGGCAAAAAGCCATGTCGATCTGGCGTTGGAAAGCGTAGAGATGAGTATGTTTAATGAAGCGATCATGCACTATGAAACTGCTCTGGATATTTACAAAAACCACGAACCGGTACGGATCTCTCAAACTGAGCTGGATGAATATGTGCGGGGAACTTACAACAACCTTGCCATCACAGCCAGGGATGCCGGAGACTATGAAAAGGCTCTGGAGTATTACGATGAGATGTTGGTCATGGAACCGGGAAACAAAGACATACTGAATGCCAAGTTCTTTGTTCTGAAAGACTATGTTAAGGATGAAGCACGGGCTTTCCAGGTCTTGGAAGATTACGCCGCTGTAGCCCAGGAAGCTTCAGCCTATATTATGCTCGCCGAAGGTTATGCGGAAACCGGTGACTACGAAAAGGCTGAAGCAGCTTATTTGCAAGCCGAGCAGTTGCGTCCGGATGCTGATATGTATACCAGGATTGGCAATTTTTACCGGGCAAACAGTCAGTGGGAAAAGGCCAATAACTATCTGGAAAAACTCGCGGCTACCAATCCTGAACCAAATAAACTGGCGATAGTCTATGCTCAGATGGGGCAGAACTACTCGCAATTGGGCAATACCGCCAAGATGGTGGAAAACCTGGAAAAATCCGTGGAGATAGTGCCCAATTCCCGTCTTGCCCTCACTTTGGCTGGGCATTACAACAGCACCAAAAACTGGAGAAAAGTAGTTACTTACACCACGATGGTACTGCAGGAAGACCCCAATGATTCCACTGCTCGTATGTTGCGAGGCGTGGCATATTTTCAACAAAAGAATATGGCAGCAGCCAAAGCAGATCTCGAACGCCTGGTAAATGATGCCACATACGGCGCTCAGGCACAAAACATCCTCAAAGCCATAAAATAGACTTACATTGCAAGCAGGCGGGCGGAAAGAGATCTGTCCGCCGCTTTTTTACAATGAAGAAAAACTTCAAGACAGACGGATCGATCCAGGATATCTTTAAGGCCGTGATCGGGGGAAAAAACCCGCGCCCCTTGTTTGAAATCAAGGTACCCGCTGGATTTCCCTCTCCAGCTACTGATTACACCGAAAAAGAGCTGGATCTAAATGAGCACCTGATCATTCACCCAAAACACACTTACTTCATGAAAGTGGATGGCTATTCAATGGTCGGAGCTGGGATTTATCCGGGAGACTTAGCCGTGATAGACCGTGCCATTGAGCCCAGTTCAAACAAGATAGTCATTGCGCTGGTAGATGGTGAATTTATGCTCAAACGCTTGATAATAGACAAAGGGGAATACTGGCTGGTGCCGGAAAACGAAGAATTCCAGCCCACCAAGATCACGGAAGAAGCTGATTTTATCATCTGGGGAGTGGTTACATACGTAATCCATCAAGTTTGATGTTGCGCAGACACACCCTGTTCTTCATCATCCTGCTTTTGGGAACCTGTCCCTTATCTGCAGTATTTGTCATCAACGAAACCATTGATCTCATCCCGAATCAATTGAATTATGAGTTATCTGCCAAAAACATTGTGGTCAATTCGGAAACCGTATTCAGTGATAGCCTGGAACTGGTTTTTGGTCTGGATTACTTTTTGGATCACAAAAGCGGAGTCTTACAGCTCAAACACTTGCCCGCACATCCCAGCTTGAGCATCAGCTATTTCATTGTGCCGAAAGAATTCACGCAGAGGATACAGCTCTATGAACGCACCATGATCTCGGACAGCTTGGAAATAGCTGCACACAGAGTGCGCAGAAACTGGTTTGAGCAGAGCGCAAATCTCGATATCAGCGGCAGCAAAACCTTTGCACTCAGCTTTTCTGAAAGCGGTGAAACTGATCTTTTACAATCCCTGTATGTAAATCTCAGTGGTGAATTAGCCCGGGATGTCTTCATCACCGCCCAGCTTTCCGACAGCCAGAGCAAGCTCAGCCCCGAAGGCGATTCCAAAGAACTTTCCAGCCTGGATCAAGTCTTTATCCGCATCTATGGCAAAAAGTGGGAATTGGGCATGGGAGATCTTGATCTCAGCTATGAGGATAGCCGTTATCTCAAATATCAAACCAGGATTGAGGGCATCCTGGCAGCATACGATGGCAGGCATCAGTTTCAGGCAGCCTTCAGTGCCGGGGGTGGCAAACGTGCTTCCATGCAGATCCCAGTCATTGATGGCAAACAAGGGCCATACTTTTTGGTGGCAAATGAGGCTCAGCGGAGTTTTATCATCGTGGCCGGCACCGAAGAGCTATATCTGGATGGCAGCCTGCTCGAACGGGGAACGGATTATTACATCGATTATGCCGAAGGTTCGGTGATGTTTCGCCGCCTGGTGAGCTCCACCAATACCGTCAATGCCTGGTTTCAATATTCAGATGAAAACTTCCGGCAATCCACATATTTCAACCACTCACAAATCAATCTCACAGATCAATTCCAGCTCTATCATCATCTTGTACATCAAAGTGACAGCAAGGACAATCCTCTGCTTTATCCCTTTACCGAGGCGGATCTGGATAGTCTGGCTGCCGCGGGGGACGATCAAGCCTTCAGCGATGGAGTTATTCAGACCGAGGCGGGAGATTACATCCAGTTGATTGATCCCGAGGGCTTGGTCTATTACGAATATGCTCCTCAGGATTCTACTGCAATATACAATGTGATATTCAGCTACATGGGTCCTCAAAATGGTGATTATGAAGAGTTTTCCAGCGGGCTTTACCGATGGGTGGGGCCGGGGAATGGGTCCTGGTCACCGGTAAAAAAACTGATTGCTCCGGCTACACGCAGTAACATCGAAATGGGTCTGCTGTGGCAAAATCAGGCCTGGCAAAGCGGGCTGGATGCCATGTATTCGCATAATGACCAGAATACTCTTTCTGCCCGGGATGATGGTGACAATGATGCCGGGATTCTATCTTTGTGGCTGGAGCACAAGACTGAACGCAGTCCTTTGCGGGCAAAGATTGATGCCCAATACCGTTTTGCCGATACTTATCGCTTTGGTACTGACGGTGCTCCGGAGCATGACTTTGCCGCATTGCCGATTGCTGATTCGCTGGCGATGGGCAACATCGATGTTACTCTCAGCTATGCCAGCAGGATGTGGAAACCCCAAGTGCTCTTGCGCTATCGTGATCTGGATCAACGATACATCCAAAAAGCGCTGCGCTTTTCCTCCGAAAGCCAGAGTTACAAAGTGTTGCCAGCGATCCGACTTCGATCCACTGTCTCAGAGCAAAGTGGTGCGCAAAACAGCCTGTTGATGTATCATGATGCAGACATGGCCTGGTCTTACCACATATTTGCTTTGAAGCTGACCGGGCTTTATTCGGCGATGGATGACGAGGATCCTCAGATTCCCGGCGCCCGATACATCAAATGGCAGCCTCGCTTTAGCATCACTTCCGCCCGGCAACAAACCCATTTCATGTTTTCCCGGGATCAAAACAGCCTCAAGCAGCAAAGCTGGCAGGAAGTAAATTCCTCGGATACATATTCCATCAAACACAATAGCACTTTTGAGCATCACCGCTTTGATCTGGATCTCAACCATCGCGAGCTTAGAAACCCTCATTCAGAGACCAATCCCCAAAGCTCATACGAACTTATAAACTTGCGAAGTGGGCACAATATCCTCAAGGGAGCGATCAATTTTTACAACAACTATGAACTCAATCAGACCGAGTTCTTTCCCAGAATACGCGATCTGGTTTATGTGGGGCAGAGCCAGGGTATCTATGATAGCACCGGAGTCGCAGTGGAAGACGGTGAGTATATCTATGAGTATGTGACCTCTCCCAATGGCAGGCTCTCCACCGAAATCTCTGGCATGGCCAGCATTTATCTGAAACCTGGACTCCAGCTCAAAGATCCCTTGTGGCAAAAGATCCAGAGCGATATCTATGTCACTGCTACAGAGCAGAGTGATGCAATGACGGATTGGCGCAGCTATCTTTTTTTGCCTGACTATAGTTACAACGAAATCAGCATCTATGGCCGGCAAAGCTATCTGCAAAACTTCTGGTTTGACCTGTACAAAAGCAGGATCATCAGCAATCTATCGTTGGATTTGAACCGCAGTATTGATAATCGTTATCAGATCGCAGAACGCAGTTTTGAAAACAAACAATCTGCTCAGATCGACTTTCGGGACTACATGAGCCTGAATACACGGCTCAGCTTCGAGAATTCGGTGATTCGGGAAAGCCGCTATGGCTCAGAAATCTATGCTCAGAGTCTTAGCAGCAGCTTTGAAAAGCTGCTCAGTCCCCAAAATACGATCTTGCTCGAGCTACGCAGCGCTCGAGAAGAAGGAAAATCGCAAACTGCCGGAGATGAATACAAGCTGCAAAGCCTCGCCATATCTCCCCAAGTGCGTAGCGTTCTCATGCAAAAATACCGCATATCAGCCCGCATTAGTCTGGGCTACAACTTCCGGGAGGGCAGTTCCTATCTGCTATTCCTGCCGCAAAAACGCGCCGGGCTGGTCTCAGACGGCACGCTTTCTGCCATCTACCGGATGAATGCCTTTAGTACCTTCAGTCTGGAATACCGCTTCAGCAAATATCCCCAAGCCAAAAGCTCGCATAATCTCAAACTCGAATTTAAGGCGGAATTGTAAATGCTCTTCACACTCAGTCCTATTGATTACGTGATCATCCTGCCCTTTATCTTTTTGGCGGGACTCATCGATGCTATCGCCGGAGGTGGCGGCCTGATCTCGTTGCCTGCTTATTGGAGTGCTGGTATTCCCGCCCACATGGCTCTGGGCACCAACAAGTTTTCCTCTTGTTGTGGCACTGTGTTTTCCACCGCGCGCTATTTTCATGCCCGCATGATCGATGTGCCTGTGGCCATCACCAGTGCAGTAATGGCTTTGATCGGTTCCTGGCTGGGGGCCAGCACTGCCCTTTTGGTCTCGGCTGATTTTTTGAACTATCTTTTGATCATCCTGATTCCTCTGATCACGGTGGTTACTCTATTTCGCAGAGACCTCGGATTCAACGATACTGCGCATCTTCTGAAGCTGGGTTTTAGACTTGGTTTAGGTGCTTTGGCTGGCCTGGTCGTGGGATTTTATGATGGATTTTTTGGGCCTGGTACCGGCACTTTTCTGATCTTGATATACTCGGCGCTTCTTCACTATGACTTTGTGCGGGGAAACGGCAATTCCAAAGTGGTCAATCTTGCCTCCAATGTAGCCGCATTGGTCACCTTTGCCACACATGGACAGATCTTGTACAAAATCGCTATTCCCGCTGCTGTATGTGGCATAGCGGGCAATCTCCTGGGCTCCCGCATGGTGATCAGCCGAGGCAATAAGCTCATACGCCAAGTCTTTGTCCTGGCATTACTTCTGCTTTTGGTGCGAGTAGCTTACAATGTTTTTCTATAAGGGTAGTATCTGAGCCAATACTGATCGTGTGAGGCACACAACATGCCTTATAGCACTGCGGTACCACTACGGGATCAATACGGGTGCGACCCGTATTGATCCCGTAGTGGTAAGGGGGGAAGAAGAGCTTTTTCAGCTGAGCTGATGCACACAGCTTGGGGTGGAAAGAGCTCGAACACAGCCTTTCGGTTCGAATGAGAATCCCGGTAGCTTTATGCTATGCAAGGTTTACAGGAGGTATCTGAGATTAGATCAAGAAGATTGAGCTTGAGAAAGGGCCTGGCTGCGATGATCTCAGCTTTGAATTGGCGCAGATACACAGGTGCAGCAGCCTTGATTTCTTGGTAAAATATACTATACATGAGGATTCTACGGTAAGCCAAAAAAAGTTCGATCTGCTTTAGATCTGCCTTGGGGAGATCAAAGTATTTCAGATAGCTATTGATAAAAGGCTTCAAGAAGTGTTGAGCAAGATCCGAAAGCGCTGCTTTGTGCTTTGAGTGGAAGCCAATGCGGGAATACTCGCTATAGATGCTATTGGCGATGTCCATGGCAAAAAAGTGGTAGCAAGCCCGGTCAAAATCAATCAGATGCAGGGTTTGCCCATCATCCAGGATATTCTGGGGATGAGCGTCGTTGTGAATCAGGCCAAAATTCACTCGGGTGCAAGGTAGTGCATCCAGTCTATCACGCAGCTTTTGCCACACAGCTTTGATCTCACTTTCATGCAAGGCATAAGCGCAGTCATCCCACTCCCGATGCCAATGCAGGATACGCCTGGCATCAGGCAAGATCGGGCTTTCTGCTTGCATCTGATCTGAAGCTGCCACAGTGTGTAGCTCTGCCAGCAATCTTGCCCAGCGTTGATAATAATCTCTCAGCTCGCTCGGGTGCAGATCGGCTAAGGGTCTGCCCGAAATCTGGGGCCAGGCATAGACATCATAGCCCTGCTGATCCAGCTTAAAATGCTCAAGGATATTGCCTTGCAGTGATCTGAGAGGATGGATGCAATGAATGCCTGTTTGATTGAGTTCTTCGGCAAAGCGAAGCTGCGCCAGGGTGGCGGTGGTACGGGGTTGTATAGCCGCACAATTGATCTTGAGCAACACATCCCGATCCCGCTGACGAAAGCGGAAAATGGTAGCGCTGGAGTGCTGGTGACTTCTGGCAAAAACAGTACCTCTGCCCGATAAGCCATAGAGCCGGGCAGCGAGGGACAGGGCAGCAGAGGGGATACTATGCATCGATACTTCCGAAAGCTCCTGATCTGATATGGTAGAACATATACCAGCTAAAAAATGGCGGAGAGTCAGGGATTCGAACCCTGGGTACCCGAAAGGGTACAACGGTTTTCGAGACCGTCCCGTTCAACCGCTCCGGCAACTCTCCATAACTGAAGTTCAACGTTTATTTTGAAAGAAATCTGTCAAGACCAAAGCGCATTCTTTGGCCAAAACACCGCGTTTCAGCTGCGGATGATGATTGAAACTCTTGTCCAGGAGGCTTTGATATATCGAGCCACAAGCCCCGGCTTTGGGATCCGCAGCGCCATAGACCAATCTGCCGAGGCGGCGGAGGATGATCATGCCGCTGCACATCAGGCAGGGTTCCAATGTGACGTATAAGGTGCAATCTTGCAGGTATTTGAGTCCCTTGAGCTGAGTAGAATCAAGGATCAATTTTTCACAATGCGCCAGTGGGTTTTGCATTTGCCTGGTGCGATTGTGGTCGCTTACAAGCACTTCACCGTCTCTTACCAGACATGCTCCCACCGGGATTTCGTCCTCTGCAGCGGCGATGCGGGCTTGCTTTAGTGCAATCTCCATGTAGTATTCATCGTTCATGGTTTTACAAATATCTGCACTTTGGCTGAGTCCAGGCGATCCTGCATCCAGCGGTTGAACCAATCTGGTTCTAATTGCTGGATATACAGGTCACGCAGAGCTTGGGGATCGATTTTCCGGTCTTTGGCAGGATAGTAAACACGGGGGATTAGGATGATCTCGTAATGCCCCAGACTTTCAGGCTGAAGAGGAAGTTTATCCAGATAACGCTGAATTGCTTTGATATAGCAGATATCAAGACTGAGCCCCCGGTATTCGCTATGGATACCCCCTTTTTGGTATTGCTCAAGATGATATAACTCGCTATCGGCCTGAACATCCCAAGCGGGGTTTTGCGCTATCCACTCACGGGCTTTGTGTCGGGCCAGAGTAAGCTTGCGATTTTCTCGGAGCTCTGAGGTGATCGTGCCTCTGACCTCTTTTAGGGGACTGACTCTGTTTACTTGATTCTCGGTAAGTTGCAGCACGATCCAGTTTCCGGTGAGGGTGGAATACAGGGCTGGGAGAAAATCCCCTTTTTTGTGGATCATGAGCTGGTCATTGACCTGTTCGATGATGGCGATATCAGAGTGCCAAAGGTCTTTTGTGCTTACTCTGGGCAGAGAGGTCAAGGGTAGATCCAGCTCTGTGGCGGCAGCTTCCAAGCCAATCTCTTTGGCCAGATTCAAAGCTCCCTCTGCCTGAGGGTAATGCGCATTGATCGTGGCGGGATCAAGGATGGGGGGAATCTGTAATGCCCGATAACTGATCATGGATTTGGTGCGTTGCAGCTTTTGATAAAGAGCAAATCCTTTACCAACAGGCGTGGGTTTGCTATAAGAATTATCCGGCAGGTAGTCCAGCGCTTTCATCAAGGCAGGATCCATGTTTTCCACCCGGACAAAGCCGGGGTTGAATACACTTAACCCGGGTACATACTCTTGTCGTTCAAAGATGATAGTCTCAATGCTCTTACCCTGATTGAGTTCTGCGTAAATACTATCTGCTATGGCAGTGGTATAGGCCAGGTCATGTTCACTGGGATCTACGGGCAAGCTGATATACTGGATGGAGTAGATGGGGTCCAGGGCAAAACGCTCCAGATTCTGCTGGTAGTAGGCTTCGATCTCGTTGTCGCTGATGATGGGATCCATGTCAGCCGGATCAAATACCATGAGATCAAAATCTGCTGTGCTGACAGCTATCTCGCTCAGTTTTTTGGCCTTTTTGGATCTTGCTACTTCTTCATCAATGAGCTTCTCTTTCAGCTTTTGCATGGGGACATAATACTCGTAATAGTTTCTCCGGAAATATCCCATCTTTACCGGGCTATCGTATCTGACAGATTGGTAATAGAGCTTTTCATCAAACTTGCCATTTACCTGAAATCCGCTCAGAGTCTTGATCGATTCCGGAATGTTGCTCAGGAGCGTGTCGATCACTTCCTGTTCGCTAACCGTGATATCATAGCGCTTGAAGTGTTCTTTGAGTATGCTATGTTTGGTGATGTTTTGCCAGGTCTCGTTGAAAATCGCCTTCTTTTCTTCGGAAGAAGGGGCACGTCCGGTGTGGAGTTGGAAATTTGCGGTGTGTTCCTGATAGGATCGCACAAATTGGGGATAGGGGATCCGCTCGCCGTTGATGATTCCGGCACTATCGGCTCTCGGTCCGGAACAGGCATAAAGGGCGAGAATGAGGATGAGGGCGACAAGAATGCGTTTCATGATTCTCCCATAAGTTCTTTTTGTAGCTCTGCGAGGAATTGCCAGGCAGCAATGGGGCTGGTTTCCTCCAGGTCAAGGTTTTTTAGCTTGAATAGCAGGTTATCGTTTTTACTGGCTTTATCGATCATCACTTCAAAGATCTCCAATTGCGGAGAGCTGGTAGCAAGCTTTTTGCGCAAACTGGAGCTAAGGCCTTGGGGGCTGATCTCATGTTCTTCCAGGTTTTTCAGGATCTCCTGCGCCCGGCGGATCACACGTTGGGGAATTCCGGCCAGCCGCGCGACCTGGATGCCATAGCTTTGATCCGCTCCGCCACGCTCAATCTTGCGGATGAAGATCATGTTGTCGTTGTATAGCTTGACCGCCACATTGTAGTTCTTGATCTCGGGATAGATGTTTTCCAGTTCGGTCAATTCGTGATAATGAGTGGCAAAAAGGGTGAGTGCTTTGAGCTTGAGCTGGATCTGTTCGATGATCGCCCAAGCCAGACTAAGGCCATCAAAAGTGGAAGTTCCCCGCCCGATTTCATCCAGCAAAATCAGAGAATCTGGGCTGGCAGAATTCAGGATATTGGCAGTTTCGATCATCTCTACCAGAAAAGTACTCTGTCCTTGAGCCAGATTGTCGGAAGCGCCTACCCGGGTAAAGACCCGGTCAAAGATCGGCATGCGCATTTCTGCTGCAGGTACATAGGAGCCCATTTGGGCAAGGATCACCAGCAGCCCCACCTGGCGCAGATAGGTGGATTTTCCTGCCATATTTGGTCCCGTGATCAGGGCGATACAGGTCTGCGGATAATCCAGGATGGTGTCGTTGGGGATAAACTCCTCAGCGCCCATCAGCTTTTCGATCACAGGGTGGCGTCCTTCAATGATCCTGAGATCTCGCTCTTCGCTAAAGAGTGGGCGACAATAGTGGTTTTGCCAGGCCAAAAAAGCCAGGGAACTGAACACATCAATCTCCGCGATAACCTCACTAAAGGTTTGTAAGCGGGGCAGGTGAGTGGCCAGCTCCTTCCTCAGTTCCTTGTAAAGCTCGTATTCCAGGCTCTTGATCTTCTCTTCGCTGGATAGTACTTTGGCTTCAAACTCCTTGAGCCGGGGAGAGATGTATCTTTGGGAATTGCTCAGAGTCTGCTTGGCAATATAATAATCTGGGACCTTACTCTGGTGGATGGCTGTGACTTCGATGTAGTATCCAAACACGCGATTGTAGCCTACTTTCAGGCTGGGGATACCGGTTTTTTGCTTTTCATCTTCTTCCAGGCGTGCGATCCAGCTTTTTCCATCGTGGATTATCTCCATCAATTCATCCAGATCATCCTGGTAGCCGCGCTGGAAGATACCGCCATCGGTGATTGTGATAGGGGGTTTCTCACAGATTGCAGCACCGATCCGGGAGCTGATGTCATCATAGCTATCCAGCAAGGCAATCCATTTGTCAAACAGCTCTTCTTTGAAGCTCAAAAGATGGGCTTTGATTTCCTTGGCGCTGATCAGATAGCTTTGCAAAGCCAGCAATTCACGAGGATTGATGCGCAGGGCGCCAAGGCGGGATACGATGCGAGAGATATCGCCGATCTCTTTGAGCACAACCCGGATATCTTTTAAGTAAGCAGTTTGCCGCATGAAGGTGGCGAGCACTTCCTGACGCGCCAGGATTTCCTCCTGATTGATCAAGGGATGCAGTAGCCACTGGTTTAGCAAGCGTCCTCCCATGGGAGTCTGGGTTTGATCGATCACGCTGATCAGGCTGCCGTGCTTGCTACCATAACGGATGCTCTTGGTAAGCTCCAGATTGCGACGACTGATCTCATCCAGCTGCATGTATTGGGCCAAGGAGTAGTAACGCAAGGTGGCGATATGAGATAGCGGAGCTTGATACAAACTCATCACATAGGCCAGAGTGGCTCCGGCAGCGGTGGCTCCGGCAGCTTTGTTGTGCGCTCCAAAGGGTTCAAGGGTAGTTACCCCGAAGTGTTTCTTCAGCAGGGCCTTGGCCTCCACGGGTTGAAATTGCCAATCGTCAAAGATACTCACGGTGGGCTCAAAATCCAGCTTCAAGTCTTGCACAAAGGCTTCATTGGCACTGGAATCCACCAGGATTTCGGCAGGTTTCAGCCGTTCCAGCTCGTTGCTCAGCTCTTTGGCTTCCAATTCGGTGAAGCAGAATTCCCCCGTGGATAGATCCAGATGTGCCAGACCGCAAAGCTTGAGCTTTTCAGAGCGGTACAGCGTGCACAAAAATACGTTTGCGGAGCCTTCAAGGAGGTTTTGATCCAGTACAGCCCCAGGGGTGATGATCTCTGTCACAGCACGCTTGACCAGGCCTACGGCCTTTTTGGGATCTTCTGTTTGCTCGCAAATGGCTACCTTGAGTCCGCTCTTGATCAGACGATCCAGGTAGTTGTCCAAAGCGTGATATGGGAAACCGGCCAGCGGGACCGGGCTATCGTCCTTTTTGTTGCGAGTGGTCAGGGTGATGTTCAGGATTTTGGCAGCCGTGACAGCGTCTTCAAAGAAGGTCTCATAAAAATCTCCCATCCGAAAGAGGATAAGCTTATCAGGATGTGCTTCCTTGACCTCATAGAATTGCCGGAGCATCGGGGTGAGCTTGCTTTTATCCATCAGTATTGAACTACAAAGCTATTGATTTCGCTATTGGTGAGCATTTGCCGGGCAAGATTGCTTTGCTCAGGGTCTGCAAAGGGTCCTGCCAATACTACCCAGGTGGTATTGCTCTGCTCTTTGTCTTCATAGTACACAGCAGGTATCTTCATCCTGCGGATGCTCCTGGTCAATCTCTCGGCATTTGATTCCACTGAGAATCTTCCTGCCTGTAAATAGCTACCCTGAACCGGCTTGAGCAATAGCTTGATGGGTATGGAGCTGTCGATGGGCGGCAGTCTCACCATCAAGGTGTCGGTAATGCTCTCTGATGGCACAGCATCTGCGAGGGCAGTGCTATCTTGAATAGCTTCTGTGGGATCCAGCTCCAGGGGAGAATAGGGATAAAGAAAACTGAGATCAAGTGAAGGAGTCCAAGCACGTAATGCGAAGAGCCGCTCTTCAATATTAAAGGCTACCTGAGAATACTTGTCCATCTCATACCCGGTGCGAAAGGCATTCAGCGCTGCAGCAGAATCTCCTGAAAGCTCTTGGGCACAGCCCAAGCGGAAATAGTAGTACTGCTCATCATAGCTCATGAGTTTCTTGATTTTCGCCAGAGTGGAGATAGCACTTTGATATTTCTTTTGTGCGATATAGGAATCCGAGACCAGATGCAGGGCAGATTCTGCCACAGCCCCTGAAGGTTTGAGTCTGAGATAGTTCTCTGCATTGGCGATGGCGGAAGAGTAATCCTCCAGCCAGAAATAAGTTACTGCCATCCAGTAAAAGCGTTCAATGATGTCGGCAGAACTTATTCGTCTTAGCTGAGTCTGAGCCAAAGGAATCTCCCGCTCCAAGATATGGATCTTGGCTGCTTCCAGCATGGCAAGCTGGCCGTAATGGGTCTTGGGAAAATCGTTAGCGGCAGTCATAAAGTCTTGCAAGGTTTGCTCTTTGGTCTTGCTGAGCAGAGCAGAGTAATACTGTAGCAAAGCCCTCTCTTCATCACGATTTGGTTTGAGCCGGGATAGCTTGTCTGCGACTTCTTCCAGTTGTCCACTTTGGTATAGTTCTTCCACCAGAGCAAACTCTTTTCTGACTTGGGCATAGAGGCTGCAGGTGGTTGCCAGCACCAGGATGATTAGTAGCTTATGCATTTGCGGATCAATGTTCCCTGAATGTCCATCACCGCTGCAGGTATTGCGTAGCGATAGTTGGGTCTGGTTTCTGTAACTGCATTATCTTCTTCGTCATAGATACTATCTACCTTCAGGCTGAGGTCTTTGATTAGATCTGGATAGATCAGCTCAATAGTATCTCCCACAGATACTTTGGTAAGCGCATCGAAGATCAACCTGCCATTTTCATGTGCAATTACTTTTCCACAAAACTGACTTTCTGAGCTGTAGGCAGGACCGGGATCTGGAGCGACGATGCCGGCTTGAGCATGATCTATCTCGAAGAATCCTTGCCAATAGGGTCGGTGTGAGACCTTGTAGATTTCTGTTCTGAGCAGATCCCACAAAGCATGATCTTGAGGATTTGCGGTCAAAGCTGCCTTGTAAATTCGGCTGGTTTGCGCCACATAGTAGATGCTCTTCATGCGTCCCTCGATTTTACCGGCATGAATGCCAGCCGCTTCCAATTGCGGAATCTTATCAAGCAGACAGAGATCCCTGGAGCTGAGTATGTAGCTGCCATATTGATCTTCCGCCACCGGAAAATACTGATCAGGACGCTCTTGCTCGGACAAGGCCCAATTCCAGCGGCAAACCTGTGTGCAGGCACCACTATTGGCGCTGCGGTTATTCAGATATGCGCTCAACAGACAACGTCCGGAATAGGCCACACACATCGCGCCATGGATGAAGCACTCGATTTCAAGCTCTGGCAAGGCATTCTTGATCTCAAGGATTTCCTCAAAGCTAAGCTCACGTGCCGGTACAATGCGTTTGGCTCCCTGTTCAAACCAGAATCTGGCGGCAGCTACAGAGGTGACATTGCTCTGCGTACTGATGTGGATGGGGATATCGCTGCGAGCTTTCACCAGGGCAAAAACCCCAGGATCAGCCACAATTACTGCATCGATGGCAGTATTCTTGAGCCAGTCAAGGAATTCACCCAGAGCCGGATAATCCGAATTCTTCAGGTAGGCATTCAGGGTCAGATAGAGCCGTGCCTTACGCTCATGAGCAAAGCGGATCGCTTCCAGCAGTTCTTCCTGGTCCAGATTGGTGGCAGTAGCCCTGAGGCCAAATTCCCGATAGCCACAATAGACCGCATCCGCACCATAGAGGATGGCGAATTTTATCTTTTCAAGATCTCCGCCCGGGGACGTTATTTCCATCAATTACTCATCGAATTGAGCAGCTCGTCATTGGTCTCGGTCTGTTGCATGCGTTTGCGCAGAGTCTCGATGCCCTGCAGCGGACTGATGGTTTTGAGATACTTGCGCAGCACATACATCCGATTTATCTCATTCTTTGTGAGCAGCAATTCTTCACGCCGGGTTCCGGATTTGACCAGGTCGATAGCGGGGTAGAGGCGCATATCAGAAATGCTGCGATCCAGCACCAGCTCCATGTTGCCGGTGCCTTTGAATTCCTCAAAGATCACCTGATCCATCTTGGAACCGGTATCGATCAAAGCGGTGGCGATGATGGTGAGGCTGCCGGCTTCTTCTGTATTACGAGCAGAACCAAAGAACTTCTTGGGTCTGATCAGGCCGTTTGCGTCGATACCGCCAGAGAGCACCTTGCCGCTGGAGGGAGTGATATTGTTGTAAGCCCTGGCCAGACGCGTAATGCTATCCAGCACGATCACCACATCCTGTCCCAGCTCGATCATCCGTTTGGATTTTTCCAGGATAATCTCGGCTACATTTGAATGGTTTTTGGGAGATTCATCAAAGGTAGAGGAGATCACTTCGCTATTGCCTGGCTTGAGCACTTTTTTCATCTCTGTCACTTCTTCAGGACGTTCATCCACCAGCAGAACTATGAGATACACTTCCGGGTGATTGCTCAGGATGGCATTGGCGATATCCTGCAACAGGGTGGTTTTTCCGGTTCTGGGTGCAGCCACGATCAGACCACGTTGCCCTTTACCCACAGGTGTGAAAAGGTTGATGATCCTGGTGCTGTAGTTTTCAGCCTCAAATTCCAGATTGATGCGCTCGGTAGGATAGTAGGGTGTGAGTTCGTCAAAGGTCCTGATATCCTGCAAGCTGGAAGGGGCCATGTAATTCACTGCTTCTACCCGTAGCAGAGCAAAGTATTTCTCGCCTTCCTTGGGTGAGCGCACGGGACCTGACACCATGTGTCCAGTTTTCAAACCAAAGCGGCGGATCTGGGTGAGCGAGACATAGACGTCATCGCGTCCCGGCAGATAGCTGTTTCCCGGAAAACGCAGAAAGCCAAAGCCATCATCCATTATTTCCAGACATCCGGTCACGAAAGCCAGGCCTTCCTGAGCAGATTGGAATTCGTACATCTTAAAGATCAAGTCTATCCCTTTGAGTTGGGAATAACCGGGGATCGACATTTTTTTGGCCAGCTTGGTGAGCTGGGCTTGTGACATTTGGAACAGATCGTCTTCTATGAGCATTATTTATCTCCTTTTTTTTTGTAACCTGATATTAAGAGTCTTGAAGCACTGGCATAGCCAATCTTGCTAATACGTTCAATGAGCGCCTTGCCCTCTGCGATGAGATCATTATGATTTCCCAGCAGTTCGAGACGTTTGATGGTAGCCTCACAGTTGCGGATCAACCCAGCACAGGCTTCGGGCTTTTTGGGGTCATCCACCTGGGGGTAAAAATCGACCGTTTGCATTTTTTGTAGTTTCAGTTTTTTGGCGATTTTCTCAATCTCAGCCTTACTAAAGGTGTGAGAGTGAAAAATCCCACTCAAGCTATCCACTTTGGCAACCCAATGATGCATGAGCACATGGGTCATCTGCGCTGGACTCTGCTGACCATCAGCATACATTTCTGTGAGCACAAAAAATCCACCAGGCTTGAGCACTCGCATCAGTTCGGCAAACACAAGCTCCAGATTCTGAAAATGATGCAGAGAATTCGATGTGCAAACGGTGTCAAAAAATGCGTCTTCAAAGGGCAATTCTTCTAAATCCATGCGGTAGATCTCCACATTGTTTTCAGGGAATAGCTTTTGCGCATAAGCCACGCTTTTGTCAGAGATATCTACTCCGATGATCTGACTATAGCTCTTCAGGTTTTGCTTTAGCACATTGATGAATTCACCTCTTCCAGTAGCAGCGTCCAATACGATACCACCTTCAATCTGATTCAGGTTTTGGAAAACGTCTTTCACGGCTGTAACCTCGCTTGTGATTTTTGTGGAATCGGCATAATGCCTATACCTAATTACATATAGCTGTTGGATTGTGTTTCAGACTCAGTGCTACTATTTTCCAATCTTTGTTTTTCGTCAAGTTAAATCGTGCCCATAGCAAAAAAAATGTCCTTAACTACTTGGAATATAATCGCAGAGGCGGGCAGAGAATTTGCTAAGAGCAAAAAATCCTTGACTCAATCCCCACTCAGTACAAGCTGCAAAATAAAAGAAACTGATCAAGGAGAGACCATGAAGAGATATCTCATCCTGTGGCTTTTGCTGATGGCAAGTTTATCCGCTTTTGCTCAAAGAAAAGCTTTGGTGATAGGGAATAGCGGATTTGATAAATACCAGCTTGCCACCACTCTCAACGATGCACAATTAGCAGCGGATGCTTTCGCCGCCATGGATTATGAAGTGAGCCTGCACAAGGATCAAAACTATCCCCAGATGATCGCGGCTATCGATAGCTTCAAAAACTCGCTTACCAAGAATGATGTCGCGGTTTTTTACTATGCGGGCTACACGATTCAGGAGTGTGGAAAAAACTATCTGATACCTTATGCCAGTGCCAAGGATAAAAAGCAAGATGATTCCATAATCAGCGTAGATGTGATCCTGGAAGCCATCTCCCGTGCCCACCGTTCTTTCATGATCCTGGAAAGCAGGCAAACTGGAAAACCTTTTCCCAAAAACCTATGTGGCAAAGATAAAGGTCTGGCAAAAATCCAACGCTTGAGATCCAATCAAGGCTTTGCCATGGCCAGTGCTGCAGGCAAAGAACTAAAAGAACAAGGTGAGAAATATAGCATCTTCAGCTATACGCTTTTTTCCAAAATGACCAGTGGCATGATTGACTTTCCTGAGCTCATGCGCGAGAGCGTAGAGGAAGTGAAGACTCATACAGACAAAAATCAGATTCCACACTGGCAAAGCACTCTGGACGCACCGTTCAGCTTTTGGGAGCAAACTCAAGAGCAAAAATACCGCTTCAGATTTCCCAGCTACCGTGCCCTGGAAGGTGGAGGTAGTTACAACTTCTAAGCTCAAATCTGATCTCATAGTTTTGAAAACGATCGTCGCAGCTTTGCGGCGATCTTTTTTTCTTGTCTCCAGAACACTGCCTGCCATCTTCAGCTCAGTGACTTGTCCCCCAATAAAGACCGTTGCACATAAAAGTGGACAAAAAGTATATGTAAAAAGTTCTTGACAAGATAGATAGACTATATATTATGGCTCCATCATTAGACAGGAGCT
>CAZCRD010000088.1:0-3799 GCA_964501025.1 uncultured Candidatus Cloacimonadota bacterium
AGCCTGGGTGTCAGTCCGGATAGACTCAGCTATGGCAATACCATCAAAAAGAAAAGCGACATCTCATACTTCTATGAAAAGGGAGTTCGCCTCTTTGTCACCGATAGCGAGACAGATCTGCTCAATATTGCTGAGGCAGCCCCCAAAGCTAAAGTCTTTTTTAGAATCCTGACCGAGGGCACCGGAGCAGACTGGCCACTATCGCGAAAGTTTGGTGCCCACGCGGATATTATCTATTATCTGATCCTGCAAGCCAACGAGCTGGGGCTCATGCCTTATGGCCTGTCCTTTCACGTGGGTTCCCAACAGCGCGATATCGGCCAATGGGATGATGCCATAGCCAGATGTAAATATCTCTTTGACGCCGTGGCTGAAGATGGCATAGAATTGCAAATGATCAATCTCGGGGGAGGATTCCCCGCCAGCTATGTGGATCCCACTTTCTCCGTAAAGGAGTATGCCGCAGAGATCATGCGTTTTATCGAAGAGGATTTTGGCGAAAACATGCCTCACATCATCCTTGAACCCGGGCGTTCTCTGGTCGCCGATGCCGGGGTGATCGTCTCGGAAGTGATCAATATCAGCCGAAAATCCAAGAACAATATGTATCAATGGGTATATTTGGACATTGGCAAGTTTGGTGGCTTGATCGAGACTATCGATGAATCAATCAAATATCCTATCTATTTTGAGCGCGAAGGCATGGCAGATGAGATTATTCTGGCAGGGCCTACCTGTGATAGCATGGATATTCTTTACGAAAACTTCAAATATGTGATGCCGGAGACTACACAGCCCAAAGACAAGGTTTACATCTTCACCGCAGGAGCCTATACCAGAAGCTACTCCGCAATCTGCTTTAATGGCTTCCCTCCCTTGCAGGCTGTAGTTTATAATCAAGGAGAAAACTCATGATGTATTTACCCGTTGCAAAGATGCACGAATTTATGATAGCAGTTTTTGGCAATTTAGGAGTCCCGGAAGCCGAAGCAAAAATCTGTGCCGATGTGCTGATTGCCAGTGATTTGAGTGGCATTGAATCCCACGGGATTGGTCGACTCAAAATGTATTACGACCGCATCAAGCTGGGTATCCAGAATCCCCTGACCAAGATTGATGTGCTGCGCGATCGCTATGCCACAGCGGTGTGGGACGGAAATCACGGCATGGGACACGTGGTCGCTCACAACGCCATGCAGACCGCCATCGATAAAGCCCGGCTATACGGGCTGGGCTCAGTGGCTGTGCGCAATTCCACGCATTTTGGCATCTGTGGATACTATGCAGAAATGGCAACAAAGGCAGATATGGTGGGGTTGGTCTTCACCAATGCCCGACCTTCCATCTGCCCTACTCATGGCGTAGCCCCGATGCTGGGCACCAATCCCATCTGTTTTGGTGCACCCACAGATCTGCCCTATTCCTTTATCTATGATGCTGCGACCTCAATCTCCCAAAGAGGCAAAGTGGAACAGTATGCCCGTGAAGAAAAAGATACTCCCCCATATTGGGCGATCAATAAGAAAGGTGAGCCGCAAACTGATAGCAAGAAACTTCTGATTGATTTGATCGAACAACATGCCTGCATGCTGCCTTTGGGCGGCACCGAAG
Organism: uncultured Candidatus Cloacimonadota bacterium; assembly: GCA_964501025.1. GTDB lineage: Bacteria > Cloacimonadota > Cloacimonadia > Cloacimonadales > Cloacimonadaceae > UBA5456. The sequence goes on from CAZCRD010000088.1 coordinate 1,612, forward strand.
AAGTAAGCGGCAGCCACAAAGGATACGGCTTGGGGACCATGGTAGAAATCCTCTGTGCTGCACTGCAAAATGGCAGCTATCTGAATGGTCTTTGGGGACGCAATACAGACGGTAAACCCGCTCCATACAAGCTTGGACATTTCTTTATGGCGATCAATATCGATTTCTTTACCGAGATTGAAAGTTTCAAACAGATCAGCGGGGATATCTGCAGACAACTGCAAGCCTCAGAGCTGCTCCCGGGCCGCGATCGCATCTGGGTAGCCGGAGAAAAAGAATATGAAAAAGAGCAGGAAATCCGTAAAAAAGGCATCCCCATCATCCCGAATCTGGCAAAAAACATCCGCTTGATGCAAGCAGAACTTGGCATAAAACATATCAATGTGTGAGCTTCTACTTGCTCTAACTAAAAAAACACTTATGTTATCGTATGTTTTGAAAATAAACTAAAGGAGTCAAGCATGAAAAAACTGATCCTCATCCTAATCCCTTTGCTGCTAATCATCGGATTATCTGCAGTAGAGTTTGAAATCAGCGGTGAAAATCGCACCCGCGCTGCTATGTACAACGACGCAGCAGAAGATGATGGCGGACACTTTGACAACCGCTTTAACATCGGTTTTGATTCTCAATTTCACAGAAACCTCCAGTTTCGCGTAGCCGCACAGGTGGGCGATGTGATCTGGGGAAACGGTGGCGGTGGCATTTCGACCGGAATGGATATCCACATCATGGAGCTATATCTGGATTATAAGATCGATGCCATAGACGCTAATATCAGCCTTGGTCAACTTTACTGGATGGACCGTATGGGTCTGATCATGGATGATTACTTCTCCGGCGCTATGCTCAGTAAGACCTTTGCTGAGAACATCAACACCGAGTTGATCTGGATGAAAGTCGCAGAAAACAACCTCACAGCACAGGGTGACGTCAATGCCTTCATCGCCCATGCGATGATCGATGGCGATATGCCCCTGGGTGCCTATCTCATCTACGCTCAGGATGATCCTGCCGATAGCCAAAACTTCACCATCATGCCCTATCTGAGCATGGAGATGGATCAGATCAATCTGGATGCGGTCGCCTTCATGGATTTGCAGATGGCAAATGACGATGAAATGGGCTTTGGCGGCGCATTGAAAGCCAATATGGATATGAGCGCTTTTGAGCTCGGTGCAGATGTCCTGGTGGCCACCGAACATGGCCTTACCACCATCAGTCCCTGGTATCAGAATGGCTTGTATATCTATGGTATCGGTAAATATCATGATGGCCTGAACCTGTATTGGAACGGACTATATGAAGGTAATGCCGATCTCTTTGCCAGTATGGTGGGCAGCATCAAGGCTCCACTCAACGAGAAGATCAAACTCTTTGCTGCTGGTGGCTATCTGATCGATACCGGCATGGAAGTAAACGCCGGTATGGATTATGAATTGATCCCCGATCTCTTACACATGCAAGCCTATGGTGCATACGGTGTTCATGACAATGAAACCAACAACTACGCCTTGGGTTCTACCCTTAAAATCGAATTCTAAGTGCGCTGATATCAATTGCCAAGGGCACCTGAGGGTGCCCTTTTTTTCGTTGGTAGTGGAATGTAGGGACCGATGTGCAAATTCTCTCGCAGCTTCGGAATGCTGCGTTAAGCGGCGTAGTCTTTCCAAAGCTGAGTTTTCTTGTACATGTTTTGACTGGATTCCGGATCAAATCGGAATGACGGGAGGGAGGCAGGTTGCCTATAAGTTGTCTATGTACAAGAGTCTTTTAAGCTATAAGATGATAGGCGGCTGCTTTCAGGAAAGGGCCTTCGACCTTTGTGGCAAATTCAATTTGCCACCCCAGTTGGCACCCTGCGGGTTTATAGACTGGAATCCTCTTGAGAGTGACACAAATCACCGGATAAATTGTGTCGCCCATTAAGGGCTCTCTTCGTGTTGTGCCGTGCATCAACGAGGGGCTCCGCTTCGCTACGCACCCTCGCTATGATCTGACGCCCACAAGGGGCTCAATCATCTGTCTGCCAATCGTATGCTATCTGAAATACCGTTCCTGTGAAACTTGGCCCCATGTCTGCCAATCGCATGATAGCGAAACGTCGGTTCTAATTCATAATCTGTTAATGAAAGTGAACTAATGTACCCGCTTTGAGAAATGCCATGCTACTGAGCATAGCCATAAT
>CAZCRD010000089.1:0-17076 GCA_964501025.1 uncultured Candidatus Cloacimonadota bacterium
CCTGAGCCTGAGACTGGATCTGCAGCACGTAACTCTGCTCTATGATCCCAGCGAAAACCTTTCCCGGGCGATCCTTGAAGCCATGCTGGGACTGGATGAGATCATCAGTGGGAATATCTACTTTGATCAGGTGCCCCTGGATAGCTTTATCTCGGAGGGACCACAGATTAGCAAGCTGGGCTATGTCTTCGACGAAGGGATCATGCTCTCCAATCTCTCTTTGAAAGAAAACCTGCTCTTACCTCTAAACTGGGTAAATCCCGAGCTGGATCAAGCTCAGGCGGATGCTCTGATCTCGAAATGGATGAACGCCTTTGAATTGAAGCTGGATCTGAGGCAGCGTCCGGTATTTTGCCGTCAGGGACAATTGAAGCTCTTGGGCTTTGTGCGCACTCTTCTGGTTGAGCCCAAACTCCTTTTGATCGACAATCCCTTTTACCTATTGAACAAAACAGAGCGCAAGGCATTGTATCGCATACTGATGCAACTGAGGAGCTCATACCCGATGTTGATTGCCAGTATTGACGATGAATTTGGGGCAGGATTCTCAAATGAGGTAATCGATCTGAGCCCAAAACTGAATAATTTCAAACATTAGCGTTTCTTTCTTGACAAAATTGTGCCCCTCTGAAAGACTAAATTCGTCTGGAAAAATGTATGAATTATAAGTTAGAACACACACGACAAATTGTCTCATTGTTCATCATCATCCCGGTAGTGGTGTTGATAGTGATTGTCGCATTTATCGCTATCCGCCAGAATATGTTTGAAAAGCGGTTTTATTACAGCACTGCTTTGGAAAACGCCATCGGCGTATCGTCTCAGACTCCGGTCTTGTACAAAGGCTTTGAGATTGGACGGGTGCACCATTATGAGCTGGATGAAGATGGCTCGATCGGGGTGGAGTTTTATGTCTTGAAACGCTATCAGCACCTGATGGTAGAAGAAAGTGTGATCTACCGCACCACGATCCCGATTACCAATATGACCACTCTGGAATATGTACGGGCACCGGAATCATCCCAGCTTCTGGCAGAAGGGGAATACATCGTATCTTCAGACTTTCCCGAGGGACGCAGATTGCTGAGACGGTATGCGCCCAAGAGCAGTGATCCGATCGGAACCATTGTGGAGAATCTGGAAATGCTGACCACGGAATTGAACCAGGACAACAATGCCGACAAAGGTGCCTTGATGCGAATCCTGGTCTCGGCTGCGGATCTTTCCCAAAAAGCAGATGTGACCCTGGATCTGCTCAATGACAACCTCCGCGAAATGAGAACTCTCACCACAAACCTGAACCGGGATCAAAACCCCGAGAGCGGTGTGATCTTACGCATCATGAACAACCTGGCTGATATCAGTGAAAGCATCGCCGGACAGACCGATGACATCGAGCGTTTGCTCGCCACAGCCAATACCGCCGCAGAGAACTACGCAAATCCCGACAGTCTGATTATCAGAATGCTGGATCCTGATGGTAATGCCTTGATCTCACCTCTCAGCACTTCGCTTTATGCCCTCAGCGGGACCCTGCAAGAGACTGAAAAGATCCTGGGCAGTCTGGCTCGCGCCAATCCGGAGCTGCTGCAGATCATCAACAACCTCAATGATACCCTGAGCAAGGCGTCAAAGACCCTGGAAGCCTTGAACAACAACCCGCTGCTGCGCGGTGGTATTACCCCATCGCGGATCAAAGCTTTTGCCCCAGAAGGAAGAATGGATGAGGTGCCAGGTGAAGAATAGGGCAATCTGGGCAGCACTGATCTTGGTGCTGGCTTTGGGTGCGTGTTCCAGACCAGCAAAGTTGACCCAGGCTCCCGCCAAGGCAGCCGCTGATGCTACCTTGCTTTTGGCTCAGAACCTGGAGCAGAAGCAGCGCTATCTCGATGGCGCTCAGGCCTACCAATCTGCCCTGGCCCAGTATCGCTCTTTTGCCGATCTCAGAGGGGAGCTGTATGCCCTGGCCGGATTGGCAAGATTGGCCTACAGGCAAAACGATCTGGGGGAATATGACAAGCTCCACCAGCGTCTGCAGTATCTCACCACATATGCAGATCAAACCGGTCACTACGTGCTCTTGGTGCTCGATCTCTTCCGCTTGCAGCAGGAGGGCCGATATGCCGAGATTCAAGCCCGGGCAATTGACTCATACGACTACCCCATGCCGATCAGAATCCAGATTCTCACTTACAAGCTGCAGGCAGAATCCTATCTCAGACCCGGCTATAGCAGTCAGAACTATGACACTCTGCAACGCTTGAGCAAACGCTATCGTCGGGATTTGAACCGTGATTTTACCGCGGATCCCTCCGTGCTATCTTCAGCTTTGTATGCCTTGGCTTATCATGACTTCCTCTCTGGAGATTATAATGCAGCACAAAAACTGCTGGATCAAGTGGTAGAGCTGGATTCGCTCTATGAAAACCATCCCGGATTGGGTTATGCGCACTGGCTGCGCGCTATGGTCCATGAAGCCAATAATGACCGACGTCAGGCTTTGAAAGATTACATCAGCGCCAAAATCATCTTTGTTCACTTTGCCGATGAAGATATGATCAACAAGGTTGAGACTGCGCTAATCCGCCTTGAAGGAGTAGAACCATGAATATGACAGGGAAAAAAGCCCTGGTCCTGGGTATTGCCAATAAGCACAGCATCGCCTACGGAATCGCCAAAGCCCTCAAAGAACAGGGAGTGGAGCTGGCCCTCAGTTATGCTGGACATGCCCTGGCCAGAAGGGTTCACCCTATTGCGGAAGAATTGGAAGTGGGGCAGCTCTTTGAATGTGATCTGAGCAAAGACAACGATATCAAAAACATGATCAGCCTCTTAGCCGAGGTATGGGATAAGATCGATTACATCGTCCACAGTGTGGCTTATGCCCCTTCCAGTGATCTGAATATACCCTTTCATCATACCAGCCGCCATGGTTTTTTGACAGCCATGGATATCTCGGTCTATTCACTGATAGCCGTGGTAAGAGAAGCAGAAATGCTGCTGCATCCGGGCTCTTCGGTGATTACTATGTCTTATTATGGTGCCCAAAAGGTGGTACCAAATTATGGGGTAATGGGAATAGCCAAAGCCGCACTGGAAGCATCCGTGCGCTATCTGGCACACAGCATGGGCGAAAAGGGAATCCGGGTCAATGCCATCTCTGCCGGTCCCATCCGCACCCTCTCTTCAGCCGCGATCGGCGGCATTGCGCAAATGCAGCGCCGCATCGAAAAAACCGCCCCCCTTTCCCGCAATATTGAACAGGAGGATATCGCCAAGACAGCGTTGTACCTGCTATCTGACCTCGCTTCCGGGGTCACCGGAGACATCATCTTCGTGGATTCAGGTATATCGATCATGGCAAACTGATATGAAACTATTCGTAAACGCCTCCCTACCCACCAGCTCATCCGCCTTCAAGCGGGTGAACCTGCTCTTTGATGAACAGATTATCAAGATCTCCGCCGATGATATAGTTACTGAGGAAGAGCCAGAAGTAATAGACCTCAAAGGCAGGATTCTGCTGCCAGGAGCTATTGACATTCATAGCCACTTAATCGCTGCCCACAAAAATCTGAAGCAGACCCTGAGTCAGGCAACAAAATCCGCCCTCAAAGGAGGCTGGACTACCCTGGCCGAAATGAGCTTTCATACCGATGCACCCATTTTTGATACTACTGATCTCAAAAAGACCATCGCTGCTTTGCAAGGAAACATCCATACCGATATGGCGCTGTGGGCTCATGTGGATGTAACTGATTATCCCTATTACGCTGAAAGCGCTCAAGAGCTCTGGGCAAAAGGCGTGGTCGGCATCACTCTGATGACCCCTTCTCCCAATGATGACGTCGCTGAGATGAGCTTTTCTGAGATCATGGACCTCTTTATGGATATCTATGAGAGTGATACAGAATTTGCCTTTCAGGGCTATGATGTGGATACTCATGATGCTTTCACCTTCGAGGCTCAGATGGATGGGATCAAGAAGATCCTCAGACGCATGCAGGAAAATCCGATCCACATCCCCCGGGTCTCGTCTTATCAGACTATTGAGTTTATCAATTCTATCTCCAAACGCAGTGACATCTCCTTTGCCATCAATATGATGGATATGATGCACTTTCTGGATCCCGAAGCCTTTTCTCCTCCCTGGATCACCGATTTTCGTGAGTATTACGAGCTGCTTTATGAACTCTTGCGCACCAAAAAACTGTATCTGCTCTCAAATAGCTGCTCCATGATCAAAGCAGAAAGTGAGCTCTTTGACGGAAACTCGCCGAACTTGATGGAATACAGCTATCTCTGGGTACTCTCTGAGCTGTGGAAAAACCGCAAGATACCACTTTCTACCTGCATCAAGATGACCAGCGAAAATCCCGCCAAACGGCTGGGTATATATCCTCAGAAAGGGCGCATCGACACTGGCTCTGATGCTGATTTTGTGATCTACAACCCTGAAGCAACCACTACTATCACCGGTCCCAAAGGCAAACAGCTGGAGCTTGTGGGTGCCATCGAATCCGTGTGGCTTCGTGGCACTTTGCAACACGACGGGAGCAAAGCTATGGGAATGTTTGTGAGCCGGAGCAATAGTCCTAAGCGCCGGCACAACAACAGCTCATGGGTATAATAATGGTATACTACTACAATGATTAAGGACAAGAGGACATGCACATGAACGAACAACTGATGTATCTCAAAGAAGCCCTGGATCAGCATCCGGAGCTGAAGTATGAGCTAACCCTGCATTCGTGGCAGACCGATTTTCTGCGCTTTTATCAGAGTCAGACCAATTACAATATCAGCAAGGACAGCATCAGCCTGAATGCTTCACTTTACAAGGGCAAAAGATCCTGCAGCTTTGCGATCGACGACCCCGAACAGAGCAAGATTGATGCCGCCTTAGCAAGCGCTCTGGAAATGATCGACTCCATGCCTGAGGATCCGGATTTTGTGGATGTGGAAGATGATCTTACCCTGGCTAAACCCCGCCGGGTGGCAAACAACATCGAAGCCATCCCCCTGCAGCAAAAGACCCGCATTCTGTCCCACCTGGCAGAGCGCGCAGCAGAGCATGATTTTGAGATCTATGGCAGCTTTATCTGCAACTATCAACGCTGGCACCTGCTCAATAGTAACGGTCTGGATAAAAGCAGCACGCATTCTCCCATTTATCTGGAAGTAAAAGCCGTGCATAACAAAGACCAGGTCACCGTTTTGGAGTCTTTTGGTGGCGATGATTTTGCCTATTTTGACGAAGCTGCTTTTACCGAGCATCTGCTGGCCAAGATCGCAGCTGCCCAAAACCCGATCGTTGATGTCGATCCCGGTGAATATGAAGTAATCCTTGCTCCCCGTTGCCTGGCTGAATTTGTACAATACCTCAGCTATGGCATGAGCGCTCATGCCGTGGATCAACACAGTAGCTATTTTGAGGGCAAGAAAGACAGCAAGCTCTTCCCCGAGATGATAGACATTAGCGATGATCCCACCGATGAGGAAATGATCCGCTGGGATTACGGCTCGGGTGGACACATATACCGGCCGCTGAAGCTGATCGAACAGGGAAGTTTTTGTGCCTTCATGTGCGGTCAATATCACCATCACAAACTGGGTCTGCCCAAAAACGGCAACACTGGAGCCTGCTTGAAGATAGCTCCGGGACAAAGTTCTTTGGACGAGATGATCGCTTCAGTGAAACATGGGCTCTTTATCTCCAGCCTGCATTATATGAACTTCATCAATCCCAAAGAAACCTCGCTTACCGGCCTCACCCGCGATGGCACCTTCCTGATCGAGAATGGTAAGATCACCAAAGTGGTAAACAATCTTCGCTTCACCGAGCGTATTTCCCGCATTCTGGAAAACGTGATCGAGCTGGAAAACAAAGCCTATAGCATTCCTTTCTCGAGCAATTATGCCGAATTCAGCGTTAGAACCACAAAAGCCCCTCATGCCAAAGTAAAGGGCTTCAACATCACATCCTCCACCAGGACAATTTAGGATAATCACTATGGAACAGAAGATAAAAAACATCATTAGTAAACTGCAAAGAGCGGATACTACTTTTGCTGATGCCCGTATCACGTTCACCGATTTTGAAAGCATCACCTTCATGAATGCCAACCTCCGAGATTACAGCAGTTCTCAAGGCTCCCCGGCCATCGGGATCAGGGTATTGATTGATGGCTGCTTTGGCTTTGCCGGCTCCAAAGACCTCAGCGAGAGCTCCATCGACAGATTGATCGCCAAAGCCCGTGCCAATGCCATCCAGGGGGCAAAATTTCAGAAGGAAAAAGTAAGCTTCCCGGCATTGCCTGCTTGCTATGGCGAATATCAGCATCAGCCCGAGATTGATCCCTTTGCCATGCCCAAGCCTGAGAAGCTGGATTATCTGGAAAAACTGGCAAATGCGATCAAGCCCCAGGGCAAGATTGTGCACTCTCATGTGGCAGCCCAATTTGAACGCCAGGAAAAGTATTATGCCAATACTGAAGGTAGCTACAGCCATACTGTGGTGTACAACACCCTGCCCCTGATGCACGTGGTGGCTGCGGATGGCGGTGGGATCCAATCCCGCACCTGGCCCGGTCACATGAGCGCCGGACGCGCCGGATTTGAGCTCTTTTATCAGCAGAAATTTGAGCAAAACACCCAGCGCATCATCAAAGAAGCCACAGACCTTTTACAAGCACCGGTTATTAGCGATCAACGAGCCGATATCATCATCGGCGGCGGACACCTGGCTTTGCAATTGCATGAATCCGTGGGACACGCCACCGAAGCTGATCGCATCTTTGGTCAGGAAATCTCATACGCCGGTAAGACTTTCGTCAAACCCCACATGCTGGGAAACTTCAAGTATGGCTCGGATATCCTGAATATCTATAGCGATAGCACAGATCCCAAGGGCATGGGCTATCATCCCCTGGATGACGAGGGAGTGCCCGGACGCAAGGTGGATATCATCAAAGACGGCATCCTCATGGATCAGCAGAGCTCCCGGCATATTGCCCACAAGCTGGGACTGCAGCCTTCCTCAAACATGAAAGCCTCTTTTGCCGATGATTTCCCTCTGGTCAGAATGACCAATCTTTGCATTGCGCCCGGCAAAGGCACTCTGGCAGAGCTGATCGCAAATACAGAGCATGGCTACTATCTGGATTTTACCAAGACCTGGAGCATCGATGACAATCGCAACAACTTCCAATTTACCACCGAGATTGGCTACAAGATCGAAAATGGCAAGATCACTGGAATCGTGAAAGAACCCACTTATTATGGCATTACCCAGGAGTTTTGGAATGCCTGCGACGCCATCTGCGGAGAACAAGAATGGGCATACCACTCTACCTTCCATTGCGGAAAGGGGGAACCGGGACAGATCATGCGCCTCTCCCATGGCGTGGCTCCTGCCAGATTCAGAAATATCAATGTCAGCGTGAAGCTATAGCGTTTAGATGGTGCAGGCGGCTGGCGATATCGCGGGAAAATTCCGCATCGCTGGCGTCCGGATTCCGTGTGCTGATCCACAGTGCGCAGGGAGCCTGGCCGCATGCGCCACAGTTTGCATAGCCCTTGTTTACTGCACAAGCATAGATCGGGCAGTGTGTTTCACCATAATACGCTGCCCAGCTTATCTTACCTTCCAATTCGTTGCAACCTGCACATTCCACTTGGTAGGTCCGGCAGTCTGTGGCACAGATCACTCCACATTTACTGATCATCGCTCTTGGTCACCGTCTGATGGTCATAAGGCAAGCTAAAATAGAAGGTACTGCCTTTACCCGGCTCACTTTCCGCCCATATCATTCCGTTGTGATGCCGAATGATCTTCTTGACCAGAGCCAGTCCGATTCCGCTGCCCTCAAAATCAGCTTTGGAATGCAGCCGCAAAAATGGAGCAAAGATCTGATCTGCGTGCTTGGGATCAAAGCCCACGCCGCTATCCTGCACAGAGTAGATCACCTCATCACCATCGAGTTTACAGCCAATGTGGATCCTGTGCTGGGCTGAAGGAAGAGTGTATTTTACCGCATTTTCCAGCAGGTTTTGCCACACTTGTTCGATCAGCGTGGGATCCCCTTCACAATCCAACATCGAATTTACCGATACCTGAAAACTATCCGGCACATTTTTCAGATGCTTTTGAATGATGTCTTTCATGTTTATTTTTTCTTTGTGAACCTCTTCACGATTTAGCCGGAACAGCTTAAACAGTTCGCGGATCAGGCTATCCATGTGCAGCGTTGTGGATCTGATGGTATTCAAAATCTCTTTGGCTTCCTGCCGGAGCTGGTCACCAAAATCTGTTTGCAATACCTCACTGTATCCGGCGATGATCTTCAGCGGGGCTCGCAAATCATGCGCCACGACATAGGAAAATGACTCCAGTTCAAGATTTGCCTGTTTGAGCTCTTCGGTCCTTTTTTCCACCTGTATTTCCATATCCTCAGCATGCTCCTTGATCTTGTTGATCAGACCCAGCTGATGCAAGACAATCGCCAGCTGATTGGCAAATTCCTGCCCAATCTCGATGTGCTCCAGCCCAAAAGCCTGCTTTTTGTCAGAACAAAACCAGAGGAAGCCCACCAATTCGTTTTGCACGATCATCGCGTTGTACATAAAGGAGCGCATACCTTCTTTTACCAGAGCCGCACGCACCGGCATGCCTTTCTCTACTGTCAATTCAGTAGTATCTGAGATCACAATATTGCGCTTGTGCCAGAGCTCCTTCATAAAGTCTTTACTATAGGGAAAATTGTCTTTGGTATTTAAATAGCGGTGCTTCAGCTCAGGTTTGTGCATGGCCACAATTTTAATATGATCATCTCTGATTTCATTGACCATAAGCACCTTAAAGGGAATCAGCGCTTGCAGTTTTTGCACCACAGCCTTGCAGGTCTTACTAAAAGAAAGGGTCTCCAGCACTACGCTATCCAATTCTCGCAGGATCTCCAGCCGGTTGGCATAGCTATCTTTTTGCTCTTCGGTGTACATACGGTCGGTGATATCCCTTGCAGCGGCTAAAATACCGAAATCCTGATCATCTATCTCCAGAGGTATGCTACTTATCTCCAATATCCTACGCCTGCCCTTATGATCCAATGCCTTGAGCTGATAGATTCTAAAGCCCATGAAACCCTCACGGTGCTCCTGGGCAAATCTATCCATCATCGGCATAAACTCCGGTAGCACAAATTGCCGAAGATTTACCTCTCTTTCTTCCAAAGAGATCAAGCCAAAGAAGGATAAGGCCATTTGGTTGGCATACAATATCTTTCCCCTGGTATCATGCAGCAAGATCATGTCTTTGGTGGTCTCGGCCAGAAGGCGGTACTTCCTTTCACTTCTTTCCAGATCCCTTTTTTCCTGCATCCGCTGCAATCTGCGCACGATAATCTGTCCCAATACAACCGTGGCCAGAGGATAGATCACGATCACGGGCAAGCTTATGGTCTGGATTACTTTCCACTGAATTTCTTTGGGCATCAAAAACATCAAGAGTATCATCGAGATGTGATTCAAGACACCAAGTTGGTAAAACTCACTAAAACTATAGGGTCGAGCTCTGAATCTGTGTAGATATCGCCACAATAAACCCCATATAATAGCACTAATTATGGTTAAAACCCCAGTATAGACACCTGCGCCACCCATCCATATCCTGTACGCAATGCCAAACAGACCGCTGACTATCGCTGTAACCGGGCCAAAGAATAATGCCGCCAGGCTATACAAGATGGTCCTGGTATCAAAAACCACCCCAGGCTGCATAATCCAGGGATTGATCATGATGGCCAGAGCAATCACTCCCACGATCATGCCGGTATAAATCTGCGTTATTCGGTTAATCCGAGTTTCACGAGTGGCAATGATGTCATACACGATCGTCAACGAAAGCAGCAGGGCAGCATTGTAAATCAGGCTAACAAAAGTATCGAGAATCATAATTACCTCATGGCTTTAGTGCTGGTTAGTGTAAAGAATAACATTGATGCACTATATTCCCAGCATTAGCTTTGTGTCAAGTGCAGATTTTTTGTGATCCCACCATAAGATACTCCCGCTTCGCAAAGTTCGTCACAAATCTGCTGCCTTGCTGTATGCATCAGCATCACTCTCTGGCTACATTCTTGCCCCATACCACTACGCTACCAATACGGGTGTGACCCGTATTGGTAGCGTAGTGGTATAGCAATGCAATGGGGGATGCAACGCAATTTCGGCGATAAAGAAGGGTACTCGGTTGCCGCTTTTCCTCGCTGACCTTGGTAGTAAGCGAATTCACCAGAATCGAGGTTTAGCTTGACAGTAGATCTGCATATATAGATTTTGGTAGTCAAAAAATGAGTTGTGTGTGAAAAGCATAGATCCTAATATCTGAAATATTCGGGAGCCATGATGCAAAGAGCAGCGGGAAAGAATCCCATATTTAAAATCATCACCAGGGTTATCGACAAGTATTCGGCTTTGACACAGGAAGCCTGGTCACCGGATCAAACAGCTTATCGTGAATTGCTCAATGCGCTTGAGCTCGCAGAAAGTGCTCCCATAAGTCTGCAAATAGAGCTGCTAATGCTGCTGGCAAAATACTGTCTGGCAAATCAAAATACTGCAGAAGCAGATCAGTATCTACAGAGAATATTCTCTTTGCTCAAAACCGGAGAAGAACCAGCTCAGATGGCCAATATCTATGTTTTACAGGGCAACATACATAGGCAAGCCAAAGCGCTGGATGCAGCCCTTGAAGCATATCAAAATGCCCTGGCTTTGGTGGAGAGTGACACCAGTCCGGAACAAGCTGCAGATATTCACAAATTGATTGGCGCACTGTTTTTTGAGCATAGTAAATATGATGCGGCCATAACCAACTTACAAAAACAATGTGATCTTCTCAGAAAGACAGGAAAGAAGTCCGGCCTTGCCAAAGCCTTGAGAAATGTAGGTGCGTCTTATTTGCAAGTGAATCAATACGACCAGGCTCTTGCTTACCTGAGTGAAGCTCGAGAGCTGTATTCAATGGAAGACCTGCAAGACGAGATAAGCAATGTGGACAATTACATTGGTATGGTGCATTTTTGGAAAGGGGATTACCCCCAAGCGCTGGCAACTTATCATTCGACCCTGGAAAGGACGGAAAAGACGGATTTAACCTATGCCAATGTGCTTGTGCAAATTGGCACAACCTATCAATATCTCGGGGATTATGCCAAGTCCCTGCAGTACCTTTTGGAATCTTTCAAACTGCGCCAGGAGCATCACAAAGGCTTGGGACTGGCGTCAAACTACCTCTGCCTGGGTGTTTCATGCTATATGACTGGCGACTATGATAGAGCAGAAAAATACTATCATCTGGCTTTGACCTTGTACCGGGAACAAGACGTGCTTGATGGTGTTTTGAAGGCTCAGGTCAATCTGGGAGTAACAGCAAGAGCGAGGAAAAATCTGCCCCAGGCTCTTGAATATTTTCTCCCTGTATTGCCGACGGCCAGGGACAACAACGATCAATACCTTTATGCCAATGTGGCCAGCAATATTGCTGCTGTCTATTCCGATCAGAAAGATTATCACAACTCATTGGCAATGTATGAGGAAGCACTGGTAATAAAGCAGAAACTGGGGCAGAAAGGCGATGTGGCCAAGATCCACATTTCCATAGCTGGGCAATATTTGAACTTACAGGATTATGCAGCAGCAGAAAAAGCCGCGAAAAAAGGCATTAGCCTGGCGCAAGAACTTGAGACAAAGGCATGCGTTTTGAGTGGATATGAGTTTTTGTCCAAACTCTCCGAATTGCGCAAAAACTATAAGAAAGCACTTGCTTACTATAAACAGTACATGCAAGTTCGTGAAACCCTGATCAACGAAAAAACCGAAAAAAACATCTCGGAGATCAAGATTAAATACGATACTCTGGCCAAAGAGAAGGAAGCTGAGTTACTGAGACAAAAAGCGCTTGAATTGGAAGATAAAAACAAGCTGATTGAGCATCAAAAAGCAATGCTGCAAGAAACACTGGACAAACTGCATAACAGCGAGATCAGATACAATTTCATCTCGGAAGAGCTAAGTCGCAATATCCGCTCGACCTTGATTGGCAATAGCCAGACCATCCGCTCCATCACTCAGATGATCGCCATGGTCGCAAAATCAGACCGAACCAATGTCTTGATCACCGGTGAAACCGGAACCGGCAAGGAAATCGTAGCTCGCAACATCCATCATTGCAGTAAACGCGGCAAGCAACATTTCTATGGTGTGAATTGCTCTGCTGTTCCTGAGAATCTGTTTGAAAGCCAGTTTTTCGGTCATGAAAAAGATGCATTCACTGGAGCTATTGCGACCAAGGCTGGCTGGTTTGAGATTGCCAACAACTGCACTCTCTTTTTGGATGAGATCGGTTCTCTTTCTTTTGATCAGCAGGCAAAGCTACTGCGGGCTTTGGAGGAGCGCAGCATTGTGAGGGTGGGTTCTCACCGTGAGATTCCGGTTGATCTTCGCATCATTAGCGCGACCAACGTCAATTTGGCTCAGAAAGTGGAACAAGAGGAATTTCGCCGTGATCTTTACCACAGGCTGGCCATCTTTGTGATCAACATCCCACCTCTGCGCGAACACAAGGAAGATATACCCTTGCTATTGAAGCATTTTGTAGGGCTGGCTGCGCGTACCATGAATAAAAAAGTAAACAAAGTAAATAAGGACGTGATCAGCTTTCTTATGGAGTACGATTTCCCCGGTAATGTGCGTGAATTGAGAAACATGGTGGAACGCGCAGTTTTGGTATCTGATAGCTCCACTCTGCACCGAGAGCATTTTTTGATCTCACACGAGCTTAATGAAGCTGAGGCTTCACAAGGGATCGTAGCCCTGGAGACTATGGAACGGGACATGATCCTGAGGGCATTACAAAACACCGGATTCAACCAAACCCAAGCGGCCAGGCTACTCGGGGTAGAGCGCAAGGTAGTGGCACGTAAGATCAAAAAACACAAAATCACTCTACCGGACAAATAGACGGTCGTTTTCGGGCATGCTCCTCAAAACCTGATTTTCGGCTGAACTTTCTGTGCTTTACCAGTAGGACAATGGGGTGGAGGCAACTCAATTGCCTGTAACAATGATTCAAACTTTTCTTGAAGGAGCATTGCTGATGACGCCAGAGCGGTCAGTTTCGGCCTGCTATCTAATCTCATGTAGATCAATCATATAAGACGTATAAACGATAACTATCATCCAAAAACTGTAGCTCACGGCTCGCTTTTATCGGTCGAATGCGACCTATTTTGTCCTATTCCAGAGTATCCATAAGCATAGTTTGGGCATAACACACTGTAAAACTGAGACATAGGAGAATGGCTCGTTTTGTGCGAAGTATCACTTCAGAGGTATTAGCATGAACATATTGATTGATTCAGTCAGAGCAGTAGACCCAATCCTGATCGAGGAATTGGTAAGCCTGCAGGAAACCAACATTTATCTCTCCATTTCAGTGAAAGACACTCTACGGATTTTGCATGAGATAAGCCCTGAGCTTCTGATTATAGACAAAGTGAATCTGAAGCATAGCTTACTCAGTAATGTTCGAGACCTCTTCCCCAAGCTGGAGATCTATCTCTATGATAAGATTAGTAAAAAAAGGGGTGTTTGCCGTCTTGTGCGTTTTTCAAAACGCAATGAGGCCGTCTTGCCTCTGCAGCATGAGGGACTCAAAGCTTTCGAAAGATTATGCCACCCCCACCTTAAGACCGATGATTATGAGATGAATACAAACTACTCACCGACAAAAAGGAGACTCAGATGAACACACAGGTAAAGAGCCTATTTCTATTTCTAATCCTGGCTTGGTTGTGCATACCCCTTGCTGCAGCTTTTCCGGGTAACAGCCTTTATTTTGAACAAGGTGACTATGTAAGCGGAACCGGAATTCCGACATCTATGTCTGGAGTAACCCTTGAATGTTGGGTAAAACATGATGTTTTCCCCACCAGCATCCAGCGATATGTGACCCTGAAAAACGAAGTAGCCGTGATTAGAGCAGAGAGCGGTGGAGTGCTGAAATTCTATATCAAGCAATCAAATGGATCACTTTATTCTGTCTCTGCCACGGTCCTGAGTGCGGATGAATGGTTGCATGTAGCCGGCAGCTATGACGGGACAACGTTAAGGATATATTTGAACGGCATTGAGGTTGGCTCTGCAGTTGCCTCAGTTGGCGGCTTAGCTGCTTCTTCAGGCGAATTTGAGCTTAGCAAGGACTCCGAATCAATGCGTGGATATCTTGATGATGTTCGAGTGTGGAATCATGCTCATTCTCCGAATTTGATCAAACTTGATCGCTTTGTCGAGATTCAGAATCAAGCAGGACTGGTAGCCTATTGGAAATTGAACGAAGGCAGTGGCACTACAGCGCATAGCTTTATTGGTTCTGCGCATGGTACTCTGATGAACATGAGCGATGCCAATTGGGTGAGTTCCGATGTGCAAGCCCCAACTCACAATCCGGGCAATGCCATGGTATTTAACAGCCCAGTTTCAGCCGGTCAATATCTGGAACTGCAGCAAAGAAACGAGCTGCCCATCTACAATAATGGTACATCAAATGCCTACACCGTATCAATGTGGGTCAAAGGTGAGGCTCAGACATCAAAAGCGATATATGCCGAGGGCTTGACCGGATCGAACCAGCCCTGTTTCAAGATCATGACGACTTCAAGCGGAAAGGTGCAGATCTACATTCTGCATTCCGGCGGGCTGGTGCTGAACCGAAGCTCGACAAGCACCGCATTTGATAACACCTGGCACCATATTGCCTGGGTGGATAACAACGGCACCGCAACCCTCTATATCGACGGCGTCGCAGATGCGAGTAACTTTAACTATACAAGGGTGGCGGTGTCGCTAGACAATTCCACTATCGGAGCGGCACATGGGCAATATGCTTCCAACCACTTTGTTGGACAGATTGATGAGCTGAACTTATGGAAGGTAGCCCTCAGCGAAAACCAGGTAAAAAAATACCTGCACGGAGCTGGATACGGTAGCTACAATAATCTTGTTAGTATGTTTCAGTTTAACGAAAGTGATGGTGATGTAGCCTACGACGTCCAAAGCGGAAACAATGGAATATGGCATAGCTCGAATATGAGCAATGCCAGCAGAGTGGCGTCTGAAGCACCGATTGGACCTTCATTTGGTGGAACAGTGTATTCCCGCACCTGGAGTGGCAGCCCAATCTACGTCTATGATGACATCACCATTCCTGATGGCAATACGCTTACTATCAATCCTGGGGTGACAGTCCACTTTGACGGATACTACCAGGTGGCAGTTCAGGGTAGAGTTCTCGCTATGGGAACTGAGCAGGATTCCATTCGCTTCACTGCAGAAGAATCCGATCCCTGGCACGGATTCAGGCTGATTGATACTCCGGCAAGCAATGACAGCACCAAATTTGTCTATAGCAGTTTTACCAATGCCTCTGGTGGAACTACCAGTCCTGAGTATAACGGCTCTGCTCTGTATGTAAGGAATTTCCACAAAGTATTGGTACAGAATTCCTCATTCAGGAATAATAGCAACCCGTGCCCATTGTTATCAGGAGCTGGAGGTGCAGCCAATTTCTCTAATTCAAATGCAGCTATCCGTCATAGCGAGTTTATCAACAATAGCTCAGGCAACGTCGGTGGAGCTATCTCTTCTCATAACAGCTCGCTTACTATAGAAAACTGTCAGTTCATCGGAAACTCATCAGCAAACTCTGGTGGAGCTATATATATGACCCACGGAAATTCCGTGGTTACAAACTCAATGTTCAAGGGCAATTCATCTCAAATGGATGGAGGTGCAATACATGCCGGAACTGCAGGAAGCTCCATATCTGCCAACATCATCAACTGTATATTTGATGATAATATTGCAGATAATAATGGCGGCGGCATTGCCCTATCAGCTCCTCAAAACACTTCAAAAGTGATAAACTGCACCGTAGTCAGTAATCAGGCGACAAATGGTGGAGGTTTGTTTCTAAGTGGAACAGCTTATAAAACCATACAGAATACCATTGTATGGGGTAATAGCGCCAGCAATGGTAATCAAGTCCGAATCAGTGGTACCACTCAGGCAAATTTCTATCATTGTGATATTCAGGCAGGTCTAAGTGGATTCTCTTATGCTGTCTCTGCCAGTCTTTCTGGCGATTACACCGGCTGCTTTGAACTTGACCCACAGTTATCATATTCGGCCTCCAATCCGGGTTCAGGCTGGATTGTTGATCCATACTCTCCCTGCTTGAACGCCGGTGATCCTGCGACAGTACTCAGTGGGGCTTCATTATATGATATCAATGGTAATCCCAGATTTTACAACAACCCATATTATCCGGGAAACCTGAACACCGCCCTGAGCAGAATCGACGTAGGTGCAATTGAGGATCAGACTGGTAATCCCATCATCCCGGATGGGACGGTATTGGAACAAAGCTACACTATTCATGAACCTCTGTACCTTTATCCCGAACGTACTCTCACAATCAACGCCGGCCTCACCATTGCCTTTGCCCCCGACGCCTGGGCTTACATCATGGGGAACCTCATGGCAAATGGCACAGCGGGAAATGTGATCACCTTTACTGAAAGCATTCCCGGGAGCAGATGGAAAGGAATCAAGTTTGCTGCAGATCAGTTAATACTCGATGCTCACTCTATCCTGGACTACTGCGTGATCGAAAAAGCTCATACCGGTGCCGGAACAAACTGGGGAGGGAACATCCACCTTTGGTACTATGACGATCTCCTCTTGCGCAATTGCCTCATCAGGGAGGGTTTGGCAGAAGTCGGCGGAGCCCTCTATAGCAGAGGATCAAATGTGAAGATGATCAACTCTGTGATGAGTGATAACGTATGTACTGCCAGAGGAACCGGTTTCTATAGCAACGACTCCAGCGTCGAGATCATCAACTGCACAATTGCGGACAATTATAAGACAGGTAGCCAAGCCAATCCTTCTTATCTGGCAGCACTCTATTTCAACAATGTTGCTGTCCAACCCAAAATCAGGAATTGCATTATCTGG
>CAZCRD010000090.1:0-1576 GCA_964501025.1 uncultured Candidatus Cloacimonadota bacterium
CAGAAGAACATGATTACAGCCAACGAAGGCAGTGCTATCGCTGTGGCTGCCGGCCATCATCTTGGTACCGGTCAGATTGCCGCCGTCTATATGCAAAACAGCGGTTTGGGTAATGCCATCAATCCCTTGCTTTCTCTGGCTGATCCTGAGGTTTATGCTATCCCTATGCTACTCCTCATTGGCTGGCGCGGCGAGCCGAATGTTCCTGACGAACCTCAACATTTCAAGCAAGGGAAAGTGACTGAGGCTCTGCTGCAAAGCATGGGGATTCCATACCAGATCCTGGATGCAGAAAGTGACTATAAACGGATAATATCCGAACTGATGAGCAGGGCAAAAACTGAGAACCGTCCCGTGGCGCTCCTGGTCAAAAAGGCAACTTTTAGTGAATATCCCAAACACAATACGCCATGCAGCGCATCTCTCAGCCGTGAGCAAGCGCTTGCCATTATCCTGGATCAGCTGCCCGATCACAGGATAGTCTCCACCACGGGCAAGACTTCACGGGAACTATATGAATTGCGCCAGGTAAGAGGCGAGGACCAGCGGGATTTTCTCACCGTAGGCTCGATGGGGCATGCTTCGGCAATCGCATTGGGGCTTGCCCTTTGCTGTCCCGATCAAGGCATTATCTGCCTCGATGGCGATGGAGCTCTGCTTATGCACACAGGGATCATGAGCAATATCGGCAAAGCGGTACCTGCCAATTTGATCCACATCCTGATCAATAACGGTTGCCATGAATCTGTGGGAGCTCAACCCAGTGCTGCGGATATCGTGGATTTTGCAGCTTTGGCGCAGGCCATGGCATACCCGCATTTCTTTCTGGCCGATACGCCCGAGAGCTTATCTCAAGCCCTCCTTGCAGCGGATGCAGTATCGGGACCCACCCTCCTGGAGATCAGGGTCAAATCCGGTTCACGTAAGGATCTGGGTAGACCCAAGCACAGCCCGAAAGAGTGTAAACAGCGCTTTATGGAAGGAAATAAGTAGTAAAGAGAATAGTGAGTTATAATTAGTTAGCACGCAGATTTTTAAGTAACCATTAATAAAGATGAAAGGCGGCTGCTTTAGCTGCCGTATCGGGGAGCAAAACTCACATCTTCAAGATGAAAGGCGGCTGCTTTAGCTGCCGTATCGGTGAGCAAAACACATGAAACAAGATGATTTCCGGTGGGCTTTAGCCTCCGGCAAAAACAAGGAGATCAATTATGGCAAGTAGCTCAAAAACATTTCTTTTGTATCACATCATCTTCTCTACCAAAAAACGTCAAAAGACTATCAAAGTTGACTTTAAATCCCGCTTACACGAATACATGGCTGGTATCATCAAACAAAAAAAGGGAATGCCGATTATGATAAATGGCACCGAAGATCATGTGCACATTCTGGCTTTCTTACCCAGGCATATCTCCCTTTCCGAGATGATACAGGCCATCAAAGGGGGTAGTTCGTTTTGGTATAACAAGGAATATAGCCAGAATTCCCTGAAGTTATCATGGCAGGAAGGTTATCAGGTTATCAGCGTAAGCCCCGGTCTCTTAGAGCCTGTGAAAAATTATATATTCAAACAAGA